>DATCTT010000094.1:0-7538 GCA_036567845.1 Candidatus Ozemibacteraceae bacterium
TGCGCCCGAACCGGACGGTCAATGGTCGTTTCCGGCCTTGCGCTTTTTGCCGCGCAGCTTGCGCTGAGTGACCTCGGGTTCGAGGGCGATCTTGCGGTGCGACAGCCCCGCGATCCCTTCGAGCTTCACTTCTTTCTCACCGCGACAGACCTCGCACCGGCAGCCGGGCTTGTAGTTGCTCGGCTCCTCGTAGCACGAGATGACGCCTTCGAAGTTGCGCAGGATCACCTTGTTGTAACCATGCGAGATCGCGTAGTCGGGCATGACGGGGATCTTCCCGCCTCCGCCCGGCGCATCGACGACGAAGGTCGGCACGCAGAAGCCCGACGTGTGGCCCCGCAACCCTTCGATGATGTCGATTCCGACCGCCACCGGTGTCCGGAAGTGGGAGAGGCCCACCGACAGGTCGCACTGGTAGATGTAATACGGCCGCACCCGGGCTTTGACGAGGCCGTGCACCAGGCGCCGCATCACATGCACGCAGTCATTGATGCCGCGCAGCAGCACCGACTGGTTCCCGAGCGGGATACCGGCATTCGCCAGCATCTCGCAGGCCCGCACCGACTCTTCGCTCAACTCGTCGGGATGGTTGAAATGCGTGTTGAGCCATATCGGATGATATTTTTTCAACATCTCGACCAGGGCGGGGGTAATGCGCTGCGGCATGACGACCGGCGTGCGCGAGCCCAGCCGGACGATCTCGACGTGGGGAATCGCCCGCAACTTCTTGATGATGATCTCGAGCTTGTCCTCCGAATACAGCAGCGGATCGCCACCCGACAGGAGCACGTCGCGGATCTGCGGCGTGTTTTTGATGTATTCGATGGCCGCGTCGATCTGGGACATCGGCAGGGGCAGATCAGTCTGGCCCGCGAACCGGCGCCGCGTGCAGTGCCGGCAGTACATCGCGCACTGGTCGGTGATCAGCAGCAGCGCGCGGTCGGGATACCGGTGCGTCAGGCCCGGCACCGGCGAGTCGCCATCCTCGTGCAGCGGGTCGACCAGGTCGGACTCGGACTTGTACAGCTCGTCGACCGTCGGAATCGCCTGCTTTCGGATCGGGCACGCCGGATTGTCGGGATCGATCTTCGACAGGTAATACGGCGTGATCGACATGCGGAGCGACTGAAGGCACTTCTGGATGCCTTCTTCCTCGGACTTGGTCAGGGCAATATACTTTTTCAGCGTCTCGACATCCGTCACCCGGTTCGCGAGCTGCCAGCGCCAGTCGTTCCACTGTTCATCGGTGGCATCCTTGAACAGGATCTTTCTGCGATTGACTGCCATTCTCCACTCCCCGTCAGGCCGTGTAGGATTCGCAGAACAGTTTCATGAGGGCCGGGCACTCGCGCAGGAGCTGGAGCGTGATCTCGGCGTGGTCCTTCGTATACCCGTTGCCGATGATCATGTCCACATCCTTGCCGACGCCTTCCGCGCCCAGGGCGGCCTTGGTGAAGCTGGTGGCCATCGAGAAGAAGTAGACGATGCCGCCGTCGCGCACCGGCAGGATGCAGGACATCTCAGCGTTCGGCACATTGAGACAGTTGATCGTGATGTCATACTCGGCGCCGCCCGAGGCTTCCATCGCCTTGGTCAGGACGTCGATCGGGTCCTGTGCGTTGGCCTTGATGACGTGGTGGCAGAAGCCCAGGTCCTTCAGGCGCTGGATGTTCTTCTCGCTCTGGCCGACGCCGACGACGAGGCCGGTCGGGCCAACGCGCTTGCGGGCTTCATACGCGCACAGGATGCCGGACTTGCCGGTTCCGCCGAGGATCAGGACCTTCTGTCCGGGCCGGACGAGCTTCGCGGCCTGGGCCGGGGCGCCGGCGACATCAAGAGCCGCCATCGCGGCCGCTTCAGGTATATCGGTCGGTATTTTTGCATACAGGCCGGTCTCGAACAGGATCGCCTGGCCCTTGATGTCGACGCGGTCGATCTTCATGTGGACCTTGTTGATCGCGTCGATGCGCAGCGGCGTCTGGGAGAGCGAAACCAGTGTCACGATCTTGTCGCCGGGTTTGAGCGCAATCTTCTTTTCCAGCTTCGGGCCGATCTTGGCAACCTTGCCAATCAGCACGCCACCCGAGCCGGTGACGGGGTTCTTCATCTTCCCCTTCTGGCGCACGATCTCGCAGATGCTGGCCTTGAGCTTCTCCTCGTCTCCGCCCGCAGCTTCCTTCAGCTGATGAAAACTGGCCGAATCGATGTTCAGCGCTTCGACGTCGATCAGGATCTCGTTGTCGAAGATGTTCATGTCGTTGGAAATGACATCCGCAGCCTGAGGAAGCACGCCTTTGGGTTCGATGACGCGATGGGTTCCGTATTTGCAGCCGGTCTTCATTCTCTTCTCCTTGTCGATATACGTTGTAACTTCAGATGGCCATGGGCTTGAGATGCTCGGAAACGAACAGGTCAGCCTCGGTCAGTGACTTGATCTCATCGACCGTGACGTCAGGGTGGTGTTCCCGCAGGACGAGACCGCCCGGGCGCACGTCGATGACGGCAAGTTCGGTAACGATCATATTGACCTCGTGGTGCGCGGTCAAGGGCAGCTTGCACTTCTTCAGGATCTTCGGCCGGCCCTTCTCGGTGTGCAGCGTGGCGACGATGACCAGGTTCGCGCCGGAGACGAGATCCATCGCACCGCCCATTCCCGGAACCTTCTTGCCGGGAATGATCCAGTTCGCCAGATTCCCCTCCTGGTCGACCTCGAGCGTGCCGAGAATCGTCGCATCGACATGGCCGCCGCGGATCAGCGAAAATGAGGTCAGGCTGTCGAAGAACGAGCCGCCGGGCAGGATCGTCACGTTCTGGCCGCCCGCATTCTGGATCTGCGGGTTCTCCTTGCCGGGTTCGGGCGCAGGACCCATCCCAGTCATGCCATTCTCGGCCTGGAAGGTGACGTGCACGCCTTCGGGAATATAGTTCGCAACCAGCGTCGGAAGCCCGATGCCGAGATTCACCAGCCAGCCGTCCTTCAGTTCGGCCGCGATGCGTTTCGCGATGATGACTTTCGCCAGTTCGGGATTCGGGATCATTTCGAGCCTCCCTTCGCCACAACATGATCAACAAGCACCCCGGGGGTCATGGCCTCTTCAGGCGCCATCTGCCCAATCTCGACGACCTCGTCCGCCTCGCAGACGACCGTGGCTGCGGCCATCGCCATGACGGGGTTGAAGTTGCGGGTCGTGCCCTTGTAATACACGTTTCCGGCCTTGTCGGCGCGGCTGGCATACAGCAGCGTCACATCGGCCTTGAGGGGAAGCTCCAGCAGATACTCGTGGCCGTCCACGACGATCTTCTGCTTCTCCTCCTCGACGATCGTACCCACGCCCACATGCGTCAGAATGCCACCCAGACCGGCGCCGCCGGCTCGGATCCGCTCGGCAAGGGTTCCCTGCGGCACGAGCTGGACCTCCATGACGCCATCGTTCATCTGCTGGCCCGCTTCAGGATTGAGACCGATATGCGAGGCGATCAGCTTCTTGATCTGGTTGTTCTTCAGCAATTTGCCGACACCTTTCCCGGGCAGGCCGGCGTCGTTGCAGACAATGGTCAGATCGCGGACATTCATCTCGACCAGCAGGTCGACCAGCCCTTCGGGCGTGCCGCAGGTCATGAACCCGCCGACCATGATGGTCTGGCCGTCCTTGAACAGATGCTTCAGTTCTTCTTTTCGCGTGAATTTGTTCATGCTTTTCCTCCGGTCAGGCCGAGAATCGCGCGTGCCTCGGCTGGGGTCGCGACCTCGCGGCCCAGTTCCCGGGCAATGCGCACGACTTTCGCGACGAGCTCGCCGTTGGATTTCGCCGGCACGCCCTTCGCCAGATTCACGTTGTCCTCAAAGCCTACGCGCACGTGGCCACCGAGGACGATCGCGACGGCGGCGGTCGTGAAGGCGTTGCGGCCGATGCCGCTCGCCGTGAAGGTGCTGCCGGCCGGGATGCTCTGGGCCATGTACAGCAGGTCACGCGGCTCGGCGGCGATGGCGCACGAGGTGCCGAGGACGAAGTTAAAGTGCATCGGGCCGGGAATGTGGCCCTTGCGGTTCAGGCGTATAGCAAGGTCTATCATGCCCTTGTCGAACACCTCGATCTCGGGCTTGATGCCGCTCGCCTTCATCCGGGCTGCGAACTCGATGATCGTGTTCTCGGTGTTGACGAAGATCTCGTCGCCGCCGAAATTCACGGTGCCGCAGTCGAGGGTCGCCATCTCGGGCTTCAGCTGGAGAGGCTGCATCCGCTCCTCGTTCGACATGCCGACGGCGCCGCCTGTCGAGGGCTGGATGATGACATCGGGACAGGCCTCGCGGATCGCCTTGATGGCGGCCTCGAACCGTTTCGCCGACTGGGTCGGCTTGCCGTCGTCCTCGCGCACGTGCAGGTGGATGATCGAGGCCCCGGCATCACGCGCCGATTTTGCTTCGCGGGCAATCTCGGCGATGGTGTAGGGAACGGCGGAATTGTGTTCCTTGGTCACTTCGGCGCCGCAGATCGCGGCGGTGATGATCAGTTTTTCCATACTTCTCGCTCTTTTCCCCCGCTCAGTATTTCGCGCGAACGTATGCCAGCGACTCGGCGATCATGTCAAGCGTATGCTTCAGATCGGCCTCGGTGTGGCGGTGGCAGATGTAGCCGTGGTGATACGGCTGCATGAACACGCCGCGCCGGATCAGCTGGGCGTAGAAGTCATGCCGCTTCTTCTTGTAGACGCCGGCCTCGTCCTTGGCAAAGGTGATGAACTGCATCATCGGGATACCGGAAACTTCGGCTCCGCAGTCCGCATCGGCGACGACTCTGCGCATGTCGGCGATGAACTTTTCGCCCTTTTTCCACATCGTGTCGAGCACCTTGTCGCGCTGCATGATCTCGATCGTCTTGAGGGCCGCGACCATGGCCAGACTGTTCGGGAAGAACGTCGAGGAGACGAACGCCTCCTTCTCGAGCTTCTTCATGAACGGGGTTTTGCCGACAAGCGCGCTGATCTCGTAGCCGTTCGCGAGCGCCTTTCCGAAGCAGGAAAGGTCGGGCGTGACGCCATAATGCTTTTGCGCGCCACCGATCGATACACGGAAGCCGGACCGGATCTCGTCGAAGATCAATACGCAGCCATATGTATCAGCCAGTTTGCGGACGCCCTCGAGGAAGCCGGGCTTCGGCTCCTGCAGGGGAAGCGCCAGCGGGTGGCCGAACGGGGTCACGATGATGCCGGCCGTGTCGCTTCCGTGCTGCTTCAGCAGTGCCTCGAGCTCGTCAAGACGATTGTAATGAAACTCGTGGATATCCTCGTACAGTTTCTCGGGGATGCCGCCCTTCACCTCGACGCACCAGTCGTGCCAGCCGTGATACCCGCACCGCAGGATCTTCTTGCGGCCGGTGTAGCAGCGGGCAACGCGGGTGGCGAGGGTCGTGGCGTCGGAGCCGGTCTTCACGAACGCGGCCATCTCGCAGCTCGGGATCAGCTCGCGCAGCTTCTCAACCAGCCTGTTCTGGATCGGCTGGGTGAGCGAGAAACAGAAGCCGTGCTCCTGGATCTGCCGGATGACGGCCTCATCGACTTCCTTCTCGCGGTAGCCGAGGATGATCGGGCCGTAGGCGCACAGATAGTCGATATACTCGTTCCCGTCGACGTCACGCACGCGGCAGCCCTGGCCGTCGGTGAAGTAGATCGGATACTCGCCCTCGACGAAGTTGTAGGGGCGGCGGATCCCGGCGACGCCGCCGGGGACCAGGGTCTTGGCCAGCTCGAACTCCGAGAGGCTCCGGTCGAGTTTCAGATGGGGTGCTTCTTTCATGATGTGGCTCTCCGTTCGACGCGTCAGACGTTCGCGTTTTCGACGAGCATGGCAATACCCATGCCAGTGCCGATGCAGAGCGAGGCGATGCCCAGCTTTTTGTTGCTGCGTTTCATCTCGAACAAAAGCGAGATGAGGATGCGCGCGCCGCTGGCGCCGATCGGGTGGCCGAGCGCAATCGCGCCGCCGTTCACGTTCACCTTGTCGGGGCTGATGCCGAGTTCTTTGCGGACCGCGATCGACTGAGAGGCGAACGCCTCGTTCAGCTCGAACAGGTCGATGTCGGCGACGGTCAGCTTTTCGGCTTCGAGCAGCTTGCGGACGGCATGAACGGGGCCCATACCCATGATCTCGGGCCGCAGACCGATCAGGCTGTAGCCGCGGATATAGGCCATCGGGGCCAGTTTCAGGGCCTTGGCCTTCTCTTCGGACACGACGAGCATCGCGGCGCCGCCGTCGTTGATGCCGGAGGCGTTGCCCGCCGTAACGGTTCCGTCTTTCTTGAACGCAGGCCTGAGACCCGCGAGCTTTTCGAGAGTGGTGTCGGGGCGGATGAACTCGTCGTCCTTGAACGTGACGTCGCCCTTCTTGTTCTTAATGATAACGGGAACTATTTCATCGGCGAATCGGCCGGCCTGACGGGCAGCAGCGGCGCGCTGCTGGCTCTGAAGAGCGAACTCGTCCTGTTCCTGGCGCGAGACCTTGAACTCTTCGGCGACGTTCTCGGCGGTAATGCCCATGTGGTAATTGTTGAACGGGCAGGTCAGGCCGTCGAACACCATCGTGTCGAGGATTTCCCCGTGACCGAGGCGCAGGCCGTTGCGGGCGCCCTTCATCGCGTAAGGAGCATTTGACATGCTTTCCATGCCGCCCGCGAGGGCGAGCTCGATCTGGCCGGCGCGGATCGCGTTGAACGCGAGGCCGATCGCATGCAGGCCCGAGCCGCAGACGGTGTTGATGGTCGTGGCGGGAATCTGCTGCGGAATGCCGCCCTTCATCGCGGCCTGACGGGCCGGATTCTGGCCGTTGGTCGCCTGCAGGACGTTGCCCAGATACACTTCCTCGATCGCGTCGGCTGCCACGCCGCTGCGTTCGAGCACGGCCGCGATGGTCCTGGCACCGATCTCGGAAGCGGACAGGGGCGCCAGCGCGCCACCAAAAGAGCCGATCGGGGTCCGGACCGGACTGGCAATAGCCACCTTCTTCATTCTCTGCAACCTCCATTCCCTGATTCAAACGTATTTTTCCCTTTTTCCGGGGGTACGGCCGGGGAGTCCCGGATGATGGAGGCATTATACGACTCCCAGAGAATTTTGCACCAACATTCGGTCGCCGGCCGGGCAATCCCTCCCAGGCGGCGTTTTTTTGACACATCCCCTGCCCAAAACCCGGCAGCCGCCCAGACAGGTTTCTTGAAGATCCGCTTTGCATCGGATTTCTGAAATTGGTACACGACTTGCTCTTCCCACCGCATCGAAATCAACAACCAACTGCCAGGAGGAATGAACGGTGAATTTTTCGACCAGACTGGTTCTCGGCGCTCTCGTCCTCGGCCTGCTCGTCTCCGCCCCCGCATCCTATGCCATGCAGGACGATGGCTCGTATCAGCTGCTCCTGAAAAAGCACACCTCCTCCACGACGCCTGACACCTGCGATCCCGACAACCCCGATGATGACGGCGGCTGCGGCGGGGGCAGCGGTCACGGCAACGGCAACGGCGGCCCGGACGACACCCATGACGACG
>DATCTT010000095.1:0-8207 GCA_036567845.1 Candidatus Ozemibacteraceae bacterium
ATCGCCGCGCATCCGGCCGACGGGGAGGCCCACCGGCTGCTGGCCCGCGCCCTCTCGGAACAGAAAAAACCTTCCACCGAGATCCGGCAGGCCCTGGAAAAAGCCGAAGCACTCCAGCCGGGCGATGCGGACGGGCGGCGCGACCTGGCCGGGATGCTCGACCGGCAGGCGCAGGAAGCAATTTCCGCCGATAACCCGGACAAAGCCATTCCCCTCTGGAAACGCTGTCTGGCCCTGAAATTCAAGCCCCGCCAGACGGAAAAGCAGCTTGCCGAGGCCTATCGCCGGCAGGGGGAACAACGGGCCGCGGCCGGCAAACCTGCCGAAGCCGAGAAATCCTTCCGGGAAGCGGTTGCGCTGCTTCCCGACAATCCCGTACCGCGTCTCGACCTCGCGCGTCTTCTGATGGATGGCGACCGGCTCGTCGAGGCCCAGCGCGAACTGAAGGAGCTGACCGACGCGCATCCGAACTTCGAGGCGGGGCTCGTCGCCTACGCGCATCTGTTGCGCCGGATGGGCGACGTGCGCGGCGCCACAAAGCAGGTGGAGCGCGTTCTCGAATACGCCCCGGGAAACCCCGAGGCACTGGCGCTCCAAAAAGATCTCGCGAACACGGTTCCGATCCGCCAGGCTGCCGAGCCCGCCGCCGCCTTCGACGAGCCCGATCCCGACACGCTCCAGGAGCTCACCCGGCTCGAGTCGACGGGCGATCCTGCTGCCCAGCAGGCATTTCTCGAAAGGTATCTGGCCATGCACCCCGAGGCGGCCTGGGCGAAGCTTCGCCAGGCGATGCTGTATGAGCGGATGGGCAAGTCCGAAGATGCCCTGGCCCTGCTCGAGACGTATCTGGCCGGTTCCCCGGAGGATTTCCGCGCCCGCTTTCTTCATGCTCGCTGCCTCCTGTCGACGGGCCGCACCGCCGAGGCTCTTTCGGCGCTGAAGGCGCTCGAGACCGACAACCGCGCGAACCATCAGGTCCAGGACGAAATCGGGCTTGCGTATGCAAAGCTCGGCAAGTTCAACGAAGCCCGGGCGGCTTGGAAACGGATCATCGCGGCGAATCCCACGTTCGCTCCCTCCCTGTTCAACCTCGCCCAGCTCGCCATGGAGCAGGGAATGGCCGATGAGGCGCGCGACTGGTTCGACCAGGCCCTGCGCCAGGACCCCTCGAATCCCAAGTACCGGTATTTCGCCGGCCTCAACCTCAAGCAGGCCGGCATGGAGCCCGAAGCCCGGGCGGTCTGGGAGAGCGGCAAAGCGTATCTGACGCCGTCCGATCCCTACGCGGCCCGGATCGCCGCAGCGCTGGGCAAACCCCTTCCGCAGCCAGCGGCCGCAGTCCCGCTTACGCAGCCTCCCGCCGTCGAATCGCCCGCGCCCGTGACACCGGTCACCGCGGCCCAGCCCACCTCGGTTGGGGGTGTCGTCGTGCAACCGGTGGCCCCTGCCGCCGCTGACATGGCGGATCCGGGATATCAGACGGCCCTCGAGGCAGCCCGCGCGGGTCGGTATGCCGAGGCTATCAAGGGATTCCAGGAGGTTCTGGAGCGGTATCCGGCCGGATTCAACGCCCGCATGAATCTCGGCAACGTGTTCATGGCCACGAACCGGCCCGGGGAGGCGGCAGCCCAGTATCTTCATGCCATCCGGCTGGAGAAGAACAATCCAAACGCCCTGCGCGCCCTTTCCCGCGCCTACGACGAGCTCGGCCTCCGCGGTCACGCGGCCGGTCTGGTGGCACGGGCGGACGGGAAAGAGAACGCCGGGGGCGCCACGACGACGCGCAGCAATCCGCGCGCGTTCGAGCCGGTGACGACGGCCCTGCTGGCGAACGGGCTGCCCGAAGAGGCGCTTTCGATCATCAATGCGGGGGTCACCGAGAATCCCGACTCTCCCGAACTGATCGTCCTGCAAGGGGATGTGCTGACCGCCCTGCGGCAGGATGCCCAGGCGGAGACGGTTTACCAGCGTGCCTTGGCGCTCGACGCGCAGAATCCGACACCGATGATCCGGCTCGGCAATCTGTATGCCGGCCGGCGCCAGACGGATGCCGCCATCGCCCAGTATCAGGCAGCCCTCAAAAGCCCTCTGATCGACCCCGATGCCATGTTCACCATCGCCGACCAGTTCACCCGGCTCGGCCGGCGCACGGAAGCCACCGAGGTTCTGAGCCGTCTCAAGGGAATGAATCTGTCCGAGGCGCAGCTCGCCAAACTGCATGAACGCACCGGCACCCGCGCCCCCGCTCCGGCCGAGTGAGCAGACGGCCCCGACCTACCGAAACGAAGGAGTGACGCATGTTCGACCCCAACACCATCAAAGGACTCGATGGAGCCATGACGGATCTGAACAAGGCCATCGACGCGCTTCCCGACGGGCCGCTCAAGCGCCAGCTGTCGCAGCGGCTCAACCGCATGCAGCATGTCCGGGACCATCTCGACGACGAGGCGGATATCCGTGAAACGCGCTCGCCGCTGCGGTATGTCGTGTTCGGCTTCGTGCTCGCCCTCGCCTTCATCCTGATCTGGAAAATGCGCCCACCCTGCAAGTGAGAAAGGATCCCCGACAGCCATGAATTTATCGATATATACAAATAAATATAATACCATGATAGCTATTTCCCTACTACTCCTAACCCTGCTGTTCGCGGTTCCACAGGCATCCGCAGGGGAAGAGGCCGCAAAACACGCATCGGGCACCCCGGTTCTCGAAAAGGTGTCGCCCGAATTCGGGGCACGCTGGTTCCGCAAGGAGGGATACAAGGACTTCTTCGAGCCGCGCGTTTCCTTCGTCAAGCGCAAGACCGGCTACTCGGAGGTCATCGAGTATTCCTGGCGGCCGATGGTGCCGTTTGGCCTGAAGAATGACGAGCGGATCGACCGGGTCCAGTTCTCGTTCAGCCGGTATTACTACAGCGGCCCGCGGATCTTTTACGGGGCCGGCGTCGGGGGCAACATCATCCTGTTCACCGAGGGGCTGAAGGATCTCGCGAAAGCCCGGTATAACCTCGATGTGAAGGATGGCGTCAATGGCCTCGGCCGTGTTTTCGCCGGTTACAAGCTGCGCGATTTCACCTTCGGCAAATACAAGTTTCCCCTGACCCTGCGCATCGACGCCGTCTTCTCACCCGATTACAAGTTCGGCGGCGAGATGGGGCGCGCCGGGGACAAGATCGAGCTGACCGAGATCACCGGTGGCTTCGCCTTCAGCGTTGAATGAGCGGCCGGAGATGACGGCCCGCGTTTTCGGCCCCGTTCCCTCGCGGCGGCTCGGACGGTCGCTGGGCCTCGATCTCACGCCCGCGAAGACCTGCACCTACGACTGCCGGTATTGCCAGCTCTCGGCAACGGACCATCCGGCCACCGAGCGGTGCATGTTCTTCCCCCCCGAAGAGCTTCTGGCGGAGCTGCGCGAGACCTTGTCCCGCATCGAGACCCCCGACTGGATCACCTGTTCGGGAACCGGCGAGCCCACGCTGTATGCCGGCCTGGGCACGATTCTGCGGGGGATCCGGGAGCTGAGCCAGGTGCCGATCTGCGTCATCACGAATGGCTCCCTGCTCAACCGGCCAGACGTGCGGGCCGATCTGTGTTTCGCGGAACGCGTCTTGCCCACGCTGTGCAGCGTCCATGAAGCGACGTGGAAGGCGATTCACCGGCCGGCGACGGGCATTATATTTCATGATCTATTGAATGGCCTCCGGGCGTTCGGCGCGATGTATCCGGGAATGCTCGAACTCGAGATTTTCGTCTGCCCCGGTCTCAACGACACGCCGGAGGAGATCGCGGCTCTCGGGGCATGGCTGCGCGATCTTCCGGGGCTAGATGCCGTGTATCTGAACGCTGCAGTGCGCAGCCCGGTCGATACCTCGGTCCCGCAGGCCGACGCCGCGCATCTTGACGGCATCCGTCATGCGCTGGGTCTGCGCGTCCCGGTCACGACGGCTTTCGATCACACTCCGCTCCCACGCGCGACGACGTCGAAACGACCGCCCACGACCCGCGAGCTGCTCGAACTGCTCAAGCGCCATCCCTGCACGATCGAGCAGCTTCAGCGCGTCTTCGGTGGAGAGCTGGAGTTTCTGCAGCGACTCGCCCGGGACCTGATCGAGACGAAAACCGTCGAACGACGCCAGGACGGCACGCTGGCTCCCCTCTGAAAACTTCTCAGGAAGCTGGAAGCCTGATCGTGTGGCGACTGCCTTCTTCTGAAACGCTGATCAGCTGCGAAACAGGCCGGGCATCCCCCAGGGCCGCGTGGAGCCGATAGTATCCAGGCTTCAGTCCACGCATCCGTGCCACCCCGTCCTTGTCCGTCACGGCACCGCCGGCCCGGTCGAGGGTGACATGCGCTCCGGTTACCGGAGCCCCTCCGGCCGTCACCACCCGGACTTCCAGCGGCGCCCGGAACGGACGCAGCGCCAGTTTCAGCTCGGAACGAACCGCCGGATTCCAGCGAAGCGACAGACTGCGGTACCCATCGACCGCGACGAACACATCACGCACGCCGGGTTTTTCCGGCCCGGCGATCGGAAACTCCCCGTTTTCGTCCGTCGTGAAGGCAATCCCATCGATTGTTCCGACGGCGCCCCGGATCGGCGTTCCCGATACGGCATCGACAACCCGGCCGGGCATGACCTGCTCTTCCCGGCCACCAGCGTCTGTGCCACGGGATACGGCGGAACAGCCGGAACCCGGCAGCGGTAAAAACCGCCAGAATCCCGGAGTTGCATATTCATCCGGCGAAAGGGCCGCCACGCCGGCTGCCGCCGTTGCGTCGACCCGAGCCAGCAGCGAAAGCTCATTGCCAGCCCAGCGCCATGTCGCGGCAACGCCCGGGCGATTCACGCCGGCACATCCGGAGGATTCTCTTCCGCAGCCGGCATGCTTCCAGATGCGCGCCCAGACCGAAAGGACCTCCCCGATCCGCATCGGCTCGGCCGGCCGGAAACTTCCGTCCGGATACAGTCCCATGGCCCCGGCCGCCAGAACGGGCGCCACCCCCGCCTCCGACTCGACGCCGACATCAGCGGGAAGGGAGGCAGGCGCGCTGCCCTTCGGCAGAACCCGCCCCAGGTGGCAGGCAACATCGCGGCGTGTCAGAACGTCAACCGGGGGACCGTCTACCGGAATGCACCAGCCGCCGGCAACGAGCGCGGCAATTCCCACAAAGCAGAAGCCAGCAATCCGGCGGAAGAAGGAGGGCATCAGTTATCCCCCCTCAGATGCTGCGCGGCGGCGCGGGGCGACAAGCCGTCGGGCAGGGCGGTCGTCACCATGCGGAGGCGCTCTTCCGGCACGCCTTTTTCGAGATGCCGGGACAGACGGGGGCCACCGAGCCGTCTCAACGCTTCAGCCACGGTAACTCCCCTGAGCGTGTCCGGAACCACCTGGCCATCCGAAGGCAGCTTCAACAAGGGATTTTTCTTCGAACTCAGCCACCAGTCAGCGCCTTCATGTGACAACACCATGTCGATGCGCTTCGCCAGCCGCTCCAGCGCAGCCATGGCCGATTCGCTCCGGCTTCGGAATGTGACGACCGCGGGCGGATCGTCTCGCAGCCGCAGGGAAATCCCGGCGCGGCCGGCAAGTTCGCCAAGCAGGGGCAGAACGGGTGACCGCTTCACATCGATGACGACGGCACCTCCCCCGTGACCAGGCAGCAACAGCGACTCGGGAAGGGGCCCCGCTCCCGCCCGCCGGCTGCTTCCCGCGCCGCCCCCGTCGGCCCGGAGACGGATCGACACGCCATCACCCGTGCGAATAAGTTTCATACCGGTTCCGGGGACGACATACAGGTTCAGCCGCTGCACGGGGGGATCGGCATGCACCTGGCCCTGCCACACCTGGCGCAACGGTCCCCGGAAGGCCGGGATGGCAGGCATCGCGGAGCCGGCTTCGGTGCCGGGGAGATCGAGCCGCCAGCAGGAGTCGGCGGCGATCCAGCGCATGACGGGTTCGACGGGGGTGTCGAGCCGGATATCGATGCGCCCTTCGGATTCCGTCGTCTCGACCGTGATGCCCGCGATCCGCGCCGGAGCGGCTTCGGCAGCCGCGACCAGCGGCATCCCGAAGCAGAGGGAGGCCAGCAGAAGCGTGCGCAACCGCCTTCCGGCCCCCATCATCCGCCTCCCTGGCTCAGGCTCGCAGCGAGGATACCGGAAAGCGCCGCGAAAGCCTCCATCCGGCTCGGGGTGATGGGCGGAATCGCCCGGAAGGGGGTCTGACCGATTTCGATTCCCAGGCCACCGCCAAGCACGGAGAGAGAGCGATCAAGCTCGACACCGGCGATGACGCCGGACCGATCGAGCAGGAGTTCGGCCGGCGGCTCTTTCCCGGGTCGGCAGACGCGCCAGACGGATGCCACCAGCGGCTGCCATTCCTCCCAGCGGAGAGATTCGTAGGGGGCGGCCCGATTTCCACTCAGGGTTATGGGCGGCAGAGGCCGCAGGGCAAGCAGCGCCCGCCAGGCCTCATACAGCGGATGGTCGAGGGGCACGTCGGCAAACGGCCCCGGCTCAGCGGCGTCCGAAGCGAGATGGCGCTCCAGCAGCGGCCCGCGGAAGGGAATGTTCGGAAACAGCACCAGCGGCCGGTCCCCGGTTTTGTTGACGACCGCCTCGAGGCCCTGTGCCCGTTCGCAGGTCATCGGGGTGCGGCTGGAGGGCACCTCCCCCCAGGCGGCCCGGGCAAGCACCTCGGTGTCAGCAAGGCTGACGCCCAGCTGGCGGGACAGAAAGCTCTGAAGATCAGACCAGAAGACGGGCTTTGCCGGTTCCTCACGACCGCCGTTCCATTTACCGCTCGAGACGGCGAGAAGCGGCCACAGCCCGAACATGACCATCACCGCGAGCGTCGCTCCGATGGCGACGCTGCGTCGCGCATTCTGGTCCTGCCGCAGCCGGCTCATCAGCCAGGCACCGACATCGGCCGCTCCCGCCACGGGAACAGCGATCTTCGAGGAAGCGGCTTTCAGGATGATGCGGATTCTGGCCAGCCAGGTCATGCCGGCAATGGCTCCGGCCACCGGAGTCGGGGCTTCTACCGGAGCAACGGGGGCCTGGCTTTCCGGTCTCTTCTCCGCCGCTGTCGCCGCCGGCGCTGCCGGTGCCGCAGCCTTCACGGGAACGGCCTCTTCGCGTTCCGGCACCACCGGCCGAGTCGCCATGACCGGCTCGGTGACCGTCACGAAGGTCGCCACGGTCGGAACGACGCTCGCCTGGCTCGTTCCAGGGTTCCCCGCAGGGGAAGCGACCGCCTGTCCGCCCCGCAGGGTATGCGATACGGGCTGCTGCCGCTTCTGCATCTGTTCGACGGCTTCGGGCGGAATCGCCGTCGGCACGCCGCATCCGCCGCAGAACCGGGAGATGGAGAGATTTTTCTTGCCGCAATGGAGACAGTGCCAGACCGTCGGACCCCGCCCGCCCCCCGTGGAAACGGCGGCTGCCACCGTCGGCTTCGCAGGCGGCAGATAGGGTGACATCGGTTGTCGTTCGGCGAAAGGCATATGATCCCGGATCTTGTATCGGCGCAATTCCCGAAATCGTCCACCCCTCCTTCCCCGAACGCCTGAGTACGGGTCACCACAGAGGCACAGAGACACAGAGTTTTTCAGGGAAGTATTTCCTCTGTGCCTCCATGCCCGGCCGGAGAATCATTCTCTGCTTCGCGTCCCGAACCGGGTAAATGTGATAAAATAGGGGAAAAGACCGACCACGGGAGGAGAAGCCAGATGCAGTCCGTACAGTGTCCGCTGTGTCACAACCAGATGTTTTCCGAAACGTTCCGGCCGGGTGAGCGGTTTCCCTGCCCGCACTGCGAGCACGAGCTGCTCGTGGAGCCGTATGAGGACACGCCGACCGTCCGTCTGCCCGAGGAGATCAGCCTCCATATGAACTGGGCCAAAGGCATCTGGAAGGACGGGCGCCTGTTCATGACCCAGCAGAAGCTCGCCGTGCTCGGCGAGATGGTCGTGAACGCTCTCCAGCTCGACCGCTGGTCGGGGGAGACCCCGGAACAGCTCTCGGATCGGCTCAAGCAGGCGAAAGAGGCCGAGGAGCTCCTGCTGAAGAACGGGTATCGGCCCGACATGATCGCCTTCGGCCGCACCCTGCTCGATATCTTCATCAACCTCCGGGGAACCGAAAACGGCGCGAAACGCTGACACGCGCATTCGGAAGAGTTCCGGACGCACCAGCACACGGGGCC
>DATCTT010000096.1:0-7082 GCA_036567845.1 Candidatus Ozemibacteraceae bacterium
CGCCCTCGAAGCGGCACACCCGGCCGATCCAGTCGTTCATTCGCTCGCCGCACGGGCGGCCGAAGCGGCCGGTGAGATCCCTCAGGCCCTTGCGCATCTCGACCGGGGGATCGCCGCCAACCCGATGGAAGCCCTGTTTCATGCTGAGAAAGCCCGGCTGCTCGGCGCAGCAGCCAGCTCCACAGCCGCCCTCGAAGCCCTGCGACGTGCAATCGAACTCGATCCCGCCTCGGAGCAGTACCGGCTCGAGGCCGCCCGACTGCTCATCTCGCTCGGGAAGCCACGTGAAGCCCTCGCCGAGCTCGACGCAGCCCTCCACACCTCCCCCGGCTTTCACGACGTGTACCGCACCTATCTCAAGGTCGAGGAGCTGCGCGCCGAGCTTCTCCGCACCCTTTCCCCGGAACCGCTCACGGCCTCGGCAACGGATCTCCGATGAGCACCACCCCTCAGTCCCGACCCGAACGATGCGGGAAGTGGGCCGCCGACGCCCAGATGGCACCGTCCAGGATCCGCCATTGGAACGACCGGCAGTGGCTCGTCTGGCTCGTGCTCTTTCTCGCCGCCCTCACAGCCAGGTTCACGGAAGGCGGGCTGCACGCCTGGCGGGCTGTCACCATCCCCTTCGATGCCCCGTCCGGCCGTCTCGAGGGGCTGCTCTTTTCGCCCTCCGGATACGGACGCCTGCCAGGAACCGTGCTCCTGGCTGCGCACGGAACGAACTCGCACCGTGAGATCTTCCTGCCGCTGGCCTGGGAATGCTCCCGTCGAAGCGTTTCTCTCTTCGCCTTCGACTCCCCGACGGTCACGACGGACGAGGGGGTCGCGATCCGGCGGGATGAACTGGCAGCCGCTGCCCGCGCCCTCACAAGGCGGTATCCAACCGCCTCGATCACCTCCGTGCTCGGCCACTCCGACGGGGTGCCCCCGGCCCTGGAGTTCGCGGGCGCGGGTGAGGGGAAGCCGTTTCGCGCACTCATTCTCGGGTCCTTCGTGACATACGTCGAGGAGGGGGAACGAACCACAGAGGCACAGAGACACCGAGACTTTTCGTTCACCACGGAAAGGGCTGTCGCGACCTATGCCGCTTTTGCGGGGGCTTTCGACCAGGTGTTTCCGGTGGCCGAGATCCGGGCGTCCCTCGATGAACTGCACCAGTCAGAAGCTCCGCTCACCGTCTCCTGGCTTTCGGATCACTTCGTCGAACAATATGATCCCATATTGATTTCAGCGGCTCTCTCGGCCATCATCCACGCCCCGGTTTCCCCCTGGCTGCCCGCGCTGTCCCTGCTTCTCTACGTCTGCATTCTCGTGCTGGCGTTCATCGGCGGAACCGCGGCCGCCACCGAGTCACGAGCCTTCCGGCCCCTTCTCGCAGGCGGCTTCCTCGTTCTTTGGGCTGTCGGAGCCTCGGTCGAGTGGACCAAAGGTCCCGCCCTTGCCGGCCTCCTCGGCATGGTCGCAGGCCCCCTTCCCGTTCTTCGCACCGTGCGGCCCATCGTCACGTTCTGGGGCCTCATGGCGGCCAACGTGGCTGTTGCCTCCGCCTGGTTCCGGGATCATCTCACCGCGGGGCTTCTCTGGTTTCCGGTGATGGCGGCCTGGTATCTCCCCGCGTGGCTGGTGAAACTGGCGTTGTTTTCGACGTCTCTCGCCCGCCGGGCCGACCCGCTCGCGCTGCCGTATGTTCCCTCGCCGGTGCTCGCTCTCGCGGCCATCGCCGTTCTCTGGCCAGCCCTCCCGGAAATGCTCCGGGACTGTTTCACGCGCAGGGAATCGGCCGGCACGGGTGATCGGTCGCGCACTCTCGCTTTCATTCTGGTTGCCGCCATGCTGCTTCTCTGGGTGATCCGGTTTTTCCAGGGATTCGTCCGGCTCGAGATTCTCGCCTCAATGGCCGCCACCTACGCCCGCACACTCCTGCTGCCAACCCTCTGGCTGCTTCAGAGCGCCATCCGCGCCGTGCGCCCCCCCTCTTCCGGAGTCTCCTGACAAGCCATCGATTCATGGTTCCCTGCGATTCTGCCGATAAGAGACCTGACGTATGAGCAGAACGCGACTCTCCCTGCTGTTTGCGACATGGCTGGCGGCTTCGGTGCTTCCGGCGCACGCCGCGATGGACTACGGGCTGGAAACCAAACTTTCGGCCTCGATCTCGAACGCCGAGGGGCTGTACCAGGCCGGCCAGTGGGACAAGGTCCTGACGCTCGCCCGGCAGATCATGAAGGACGCGCCCGCCGACCATCCGGCAAAGCAACGGGCCTACGACCTGGTGTTACTGGCAACCGAGAAGCAGGCCCAGGAGAGGCTCGGCGAGCAGCAGCGGGTGACGGAGCAGAAAAACCGCCAGACGTCCGAACAGCTCGTCGCTGAAGGCTCGAAGCTGATGAGCGAGAAGAAGTTCGCCGAGGCGCTCGACAAGTTCAAGAGTGCCGTCCGGTCGTTCGGGGGCGATGCCGAGACGTGGTATCTGCTCGGCTACGCGTTCCAGCGCACCGACAAGCCTTACGACGCCTACGGCGCCTACAAACAGTGCATCAAGCTGAACGACAAACATCCGCGGGCCCTGTTCCATCTCGCGGAGCTCGCGTTCAAATCGAAAAAGAACAGCGAGGCCGAGGAGTTTTCGCGGCGGCTCATCACCGAGATCGAGAATCAGCTCGACCAGCTCAACAGCCTGTTCTACGAGCAGCGAGCCGCGAACCTCAACGACAAGGCGATCGCCACGGCACGCAAAATCGGCGCCGCAAAGCGCAACCTCGCCCAGGCTTCGTACATGCTCGGTCTGCTGACCGAGACCCGCGGGGCGCTGCAAGACGCCAAGACGGCCCTCGAGCGCACGGTCAAGCTCGACCCGACCTCGATGGACGGGTATTATCATCTCGGCAAGGTCTATCTGCGGCTCGAGATCTTTCACCAGTCGACCGTGGCGTTCGAGCAGGCGATCCTGATCGGTGAGAACACGCTGAAGGAAGATCGCGCCCGGGCAAAGAAGCTGCTCGACGACGGCAAGCCCGATGCCGCGGTCGAGGCAGAGCTGCGCACGAAGATGATGGCCGGCCGGTTGGCTCTCTGCCAGTATGGCCTCGCCGTCGCGAACCACCGCCGGTCCGACCCCACGACCGCGATGGAAGCCATCGACAAGGCACTCGAACTCAAGCCCGACTTTCTTCAGGCCCGGTTTGCCCGCGCCATCTTCCTCGCGGCGAAGCGCGAATACCAGTCGGCCCTCTACGAAATGCGCCAGGTGCTGCAGAAAGCCGCACCCAACAGCCCCGAAGCGAAGCGCGCCGTCCAGACCCTCAAGCTGCTGATGGACCAGTCGATGGCCACGATGCAGCCGCAACTGGTCGCCGCCCGCAGGGAGGCCGTCCGGTCCGTCGAGGTGGATGCGCAGGTCAAGCACCAGCCTGGCATCGGCGGCCGTGCAGCGGAGAAAGAGTGGGAAAGCCTGTTCCCGGTGATGGCGGAAATCCAGAGCCTGATCGACAAGCGCAACGTGCCTGAAGCGGTCCGGCGGCTGATCCATCTGCGGTTCGAGCATCCGGACATCGCCGAAGTGCATGCCGTGCTGGGCTTCTGCTATATGGAGCAGAACCGCTGGGCGGACGCGGAGGACTGCTTTAAAAAAGCTATCGCTATAAATCCAAACGAGGCACAGAGCCTTTCGAATCTCGCCTACATCAACGCCCTGCGCGGCACGCAGCTCGACAAGGCGCTCGAGCTGGCGAAGAAAGCGGTCGCCCTCGATGACGGCCGGGCCGCGTTCCATCACACGCTGGGCTGGGTGCTGTTCAAGCAGGGGGAAGTCGACAAGGCGATCGCCGAGCTGAACCGCGCCGTCGAGCTGGACCCGAACTACACCCTGGCCCGGTATAATCTCGGTCTGGCGCAGTATCTCGCCGGCACGTTCGAGATGGCGCTCGTCTCGTTCGACGGGGTGCTGCTGAAGAACCCCGGCCACGTGAAAGCTGCCCTGTTCAAGGCCCTGACGCTCGCAAAGCTGAAAAAGACGGCCGAGTCGCTGGCGCTTCTCGAGAAGCTGCAGAAAAGCCTGCCCGAGAAAGAGACGCTGGGAAAGGTCGTCGCAACGCTGCATGACCGGCTGAAGCTGGCCGACGAGCGCAACACCGAGCTGCCGGTTCCCGAGATGAAGAGTCACGCTCCCATCGCGAAGCTGCTGGCACAGGCCCGAACCTACCGCTCGAAGGGGCTGGTGAATCACGCGAAAGAGCTGTATCTCGAGTGCCAGCGTCTCGCCCCGCGCGATTTCGCCTCCTGGTATGAGATGGGCGACATGTATGCCAATGCCGGACTGTCGCGGCCCGCTCTGAACGCATGGGAAAAGGCTCTCGAGCTGAATCCGAACTCGTATGAGCTGCAGTTCAAGATGGGCCGCATGCAGTATCGGCTCCAACAGCGCGACAAGGCCCGTCAGGCCTTCGTGAACGCGCAGTCGCTGCGGCCGGAAGATCCGGAGCCGCACTATTACCTTGGCCTGATGGCATTCGAGGAGAAGCGGTTCGAGTCGGCCGAAAGCTCGGCCCTCGCGGCGCTGCGGCTCAAGCCTCGATTTTACAAAGCGATGGCCCTGCTCGGCATGGCCCGGATCCATCTCGGCCGGTATCTGCCGGCCCGGGATGCCTACGAGATGCTGTATGCGAAGGCCCCGGCCGACTCGGCGATCCGGCGGCACGCCCGCAAGAAGCTGTGGGAGCTGTCGCGGCTGCTCGCCCCCGAGAAGGGACCCTCGTATGCCAACGTGAAACAGGTGCAGGAGCAGATCCAGCGTCGGGTCGAAGGCGGCACCAGTTCCCAGAGCGTGTCACCGAAGGCGGCTGGCAAACCGGTTCCGGAATACGGCCACACCATGACGACGGACGAAAAGCTGTGGGTGCTCAAGCGGCTCGAGCAGTTTCCCGTCATCGCGCGCCAGGCGCCCTACTCGTATGGCCCCGGCACGACGGGTTCGACGCTCAGCAACGACGAGAAGCTGTGGGTGCTCAAGCGGCTCGAGGGCCTCAAGTCGGTCAAGGAGCAGTATGCGCCGCCCCCCCCGAGCATCACCTCGAAATACACGCTGCATGAGGCGCCCAAGCCGCAGCGGCCTGAAGATCCGTCGGATACCGACACGCTGGCCGGCCTCGAGGCGGCGGAAAAGGGCTTCATGAGCGAAGCGCTCGACCGGTTCGAGAAGGCGCGTGGACTCTCTCCCAAGAATCTCGACGTGCTGATGAACCTCGGCTTCCTGCACACGCTGCTCGGCAACTTCAAGAACGCGTTCGAAGCGTTTTCCCAGGCGGCGCTGCACCATCCCAAGCACCCCGCCCCGAAGCTCGCGCTCGGCAACCTTTACTGGCTCGGCGGCAAGGGGCCGGAAGCGGTTGCCCAGTGGAAGGGGATGATCGGCAAGGTCGCCTTCGACCCGAAATTCAGCTTCATCAGCCGGTCGGAAAAGGCCTGGAAGCGCGTTCTCGACACAAATCCCACCGATCCCGACGCTCACTCGAATCTCGGCATCGTCTACCTGTTCTCGCAACGGATGACGGAGGCGATCGCCGAGTTCCAGGGCGTGCTGGCCGTCGCACCCGCCCGCCAGGAGCATGTATTCTACAAGGCGATGGCCTGGACGATTCTGTATTGCGGCAACAATAAAACCGCGACGAAGAAGGAAGCCAAGGGCGCCCTCGTCGAGCTCGAGTCACAGGCGCCGCCGTTCCCGCACTCGCGCAGCCTCCGGCAGTATCTGGAGACCCTATGACCATCATCCGCCGTTTGATGACGCCCCCGCTCCGCGCGTTTGCCGGAGCCGTTCTGCTGTTCTGTTTGACGGCCTGGGCGGTTCCGGCCGGAGCCGAGGTCCAGGTGTTGAACCTGCCGGGATACGGGGATTACGAGGTCTACTCGACGGGCCGGCTGTCTCCGGCACCGACGCCAGTGGAAAGCGGCCTCCTGAAAGAGTCGCCGCGCCACGCCCTGAACGAGGACGGCCTGGTCGGCTTCTTCGTTTCGGAAACGGCCGACCGGCTCACCTCGAAGCGGATGTTCACCGGGTTGCGGTATGATTACCGGGAGCTCACCTCGCGGTATGGCAAAACCTTTCTGAGCCCCGACACGGGTTCGATCGGCACGCTGCAGCTCGCGGCAAACTGGCTCGGGGACTGGGCCGAATGGTCCGTCGTGCTGCCGATCCAGAAGTATGACCTGTCGGCGCCGCGCACACTGAACAAGCCGGCCGAAGCGGGTGAAGGAATCGGCGACATGCGGTTCGGCTGGAAGGCAACGTATCTTCCCGACAAGAGTTACTACCGGTTCGCTTATGGAGCGGTCGTGGAGGCCTCGACCGGCAACACCGACGCGATGCGACCGGCAGGCTCGGATCATTCAGACGAGATCAAGCTGTTCGGTTGCGTGACAACGAAGGAGACCGACTCGGCCACGGCGAATCTGGAGCTCGGCGCGATCATCGACTCCCAGGCGATCGACAACCGGTTCATCTACCGGATCGGCCTCAGTTACGAACCCACGGCCCATGCGGCACTGATCGGGGAGTTCGCCGGCGAAGTGCTCGGCGGCGACGACAAGGACACGCTCGACATGGTGATGGGAATCCGGCTGGCGCCTTCGCCCAAAGGGGTTCTCGAGCTGGCCTACACGAAGAACCTGCGGACCTACCGCGAGTTTGGCTGGGACGACCGGCTCCAGATCGGGGCGACCGTGCGCTGGTAGGGCCGGCGGCTTACTTCAGCCGGGAGTCGAGTTCCCGGATCATGCTGGCGGCTATCCCCGCCTCTTTCGAGTCGGCCGGGGCGACGCGGGACACCTTTTCGAACAGATCCCGGGCCATGAGGCCGGCATCGCGCTCGTTCTTCTGGAGCAGCAGGTCGACGTAGGCATTTCCGGCCGCCATCAGCAGCCGAACGTTGTCGGGCTCTTTTTCGAGGCCGCTGCGCAGCACGGCGATCGCATCGCGGGTACGGTTGTCACGCGAGAGGCGGTTTGCCTCGTCGAGGATCTGGTCGATGCTGTAGGTCTTGAGGGTGACGTCGTCGACGCGCGGGGTGAAGCTGCCCGGGGCGGGC
>DATCTT010000097.1:0-25973 GCA_036567845.1 Candidatus Ozemibacteraceae bacterium
GACATCCTTGAAAACGTCGACTACCGGAACCTGACGGCCGCCACATTCGCGATCACCGAGAATCTCGAGGCGGGCGGCAGCCGAAGCCTCCTCCCGGCCGGCATGGGGAACCTGCCTCTCGAGGCAGCCTTCCTGCCCAACAACTCCCCGAATCCTCAGATTCAGTCGCCGCGCGCGCGGTTCACGGTCGACATGCCGATGAAGGTCCTGCCGAGCCAGCCCCAGGTTTCGATGACGATCTCGGCCACGGACGCCCAGGGGAACAAGCGCTCCCTGCGCATTCCGATCGAAGTCGTCGACAGTTCATTCGACGCCCGCGTTCTGGAAAGCAAGGAAAACCGCCGCTGACAATCTTTCGAGAACCCACTGGGCGGGGGCGTCGCAAGACGTCCCCGCTTTTTCTCTGCCGCGTTCTCGGCTATACTGTTCCCATGATTTGCAGCAGCACACGTTTCGCCGGCGGCATCCCGCGACTTTGTTCTATCTCTTCAGTTATTATATTTTTTACTATTATCATTTGCCCGTCCATTCTCACGGCCTGCAGCCCGTCGGATTTCATCCTGGATGAGTTCGCTCTGCGCTGCAAGAATCTTGGCGAACAGATCCGCGACACGGAACTCGCCCACCGGATGGGATTTCCCGACTCGGCGAGTCGTTCGGCCCGGCTGCTGGATGGCTGGCTCTCCTTCTTCCTCGATCACGGCGTTGCCCCGCCCCCCGTCTATCAGCCGCTCTCCGGCCACGGCTGGGAAGAGGGAATGCGCAGTCTCGGAAGGCTGATCGGGAGCATCGGACGCGGCGAAGCCGTTTCCGCTGAAAGCCTGGAGATGGCAACGCTGCCGCTCGATCTGCTCGGAGCCCCACAGACGCTGCTCACCTACCGGCAGGCCCTGGCTTCCCTGTCCCGGCGGATCGATGAGCTGGCGGAGCAGCTTCCCAAGGCCGGGGTGGGCTCCACACCTGCTCCGCTGGCGGCCGAGGATCCGGTGGTCGCCGATGCGATGCTGGCCCTGACCCGCTGTTTCGAGGAGTCCCCCTTCCTACGGAAGCGGCTCGAAACTCTTCATTTCAGCATGACGAGCATCGTCGCCGCAGACGGGACAGCCGCGGGGCCGGGTTCCCTGCCATCCCAGGCCGACCTGGAGCCTCTGGCCGAACTACAACTCGATCTGGTCCGGGAGGAACTGCAAATACTCGGCCCGCTCGGGTTCTGGAGCCCGGCCGTCGCGACCCAGACACTTCAGAGATAGCGGCGCATCGTCTCAGAGGACGGCGTAATCGCTCTCCTTGGACTTGGGCTGATCGTCGGCGAACAGCGCCTCGAGGAACTGTTCGGGATCGAACGTCATCAGATCATCCATCTTCTCGCCGACGCCGATGAACTTCACGGGGACCGAGAGCTGCTCCTCGACAGCGAAAAGGACGCCCCCCTTGGCCGTTCCGTCGAGCTTCGTCATCACGAGGCCGCTGATCGGCAGCACTTCGTTGAACAGCTTCGCCTGCTGGACGGCATTCTGGCCAGTCGTTGCATCGAGGATGAGCAGAATCTCATGCGGGCCGCCGTCGCTCTCGCGGGCAGCAATCTTCTGCACCTTCGCCAGTTCGGCCATCAGGTCGGCCTTGACGTGCATGCGGCCGGCCGTATCGACGATCAGAAGGTTCGCATTGCGTTTCTTGGCCGCGGCAATCGCGTCGAACACGAGCGCGCCGGGGTCTCCCCCCTCCTGGCCGCGCACGACCTCGACCCCGACCCGCTCCCCCCAGATGCAGAGCTGGTCGATGGCCGCCGCTCGGAACGTATCGCCAGCCGCGAGCATGACCTTCTTGCCCTCTTTCACGAACTTGCGGGCGAGCTTGGCGATCGTCGTGGTTTTGCCGACGCCGTTCACGCCGATGATGAGGAAGAGGGTGAGGCCGTCGGGGTTGAACTTCGGCGCCGCGGCAAACTTGGTCAGCCGCTGGCGGAGCTGTTCCCGGAGCAGTTCATAGATGCGGTTCGGGTCCGTGATGCGCTCGGAAGCGACCTTCTGGTGGAGATACTGAAGAAGCTCCTGGGTTGTTTTCACGCCTAGGTCGGCCTCGAAGAGGGTTGCCTCAAGATCCTCCAGCAGGTCATCGTCGATCTTCGTGCGGCCCAGAACGAGATTCCTGACCTTTCCCACGAAACTTTCACGGGTTTTGCGTAGCCCCGACGTGAGCCGCTCATACCAGGATAGCGTCGGTTCCTCTTCGAGAGCGGGTTTGGGAGCCACTTCCACCAGCTGTTCCGGGACGCCGGCAACAGGAGGGACAGCCGCCTCCCCGGCGGGAGCAACCGCCGGTTGTTCGATGGCGGCCGCTGGTGGCGCCGTGGTAGGGGGAACGGCCGGAATCTCTTCCGCAGGCTGTTCCGCCCGCAACTCCGCCGTTGGCGGGGTCACCTCTTCGGCGGCGATGCCGGTCTCCGCCGGCCCTTCTTGCTCGTCCTCGATCGGAACGAGCCAGGCGAACAGCAGCAGGGTGATGCCCGAAAGGGCCGTGACCGAGGCGATGATGATCTGATTGGGGCCGCTCTGGTAGTAGATAAGGCCGCCCTCGATAAGCAGGCAAAGCCCGATCAGCAGCACAACGAGCCGCGGCTCGTTCCACTCCTGCTTCGGTGCCAGCTGGGGCGTGTTCTTCACGTCATTGGGTTCGCTCATGAAGCAGTCTCCCGGGGCTCCTGGTATTGGCCGGCGTCGACCGTCTGCACCCGATCCGCCGCCGCGACGGCCTTGAGGCGCTCGGTGACGCTGACGCCCTTGCGGCTTGTGAACTCGCGAATCTTCTCCTGATCCTCGAGACGGATCGAGATCTGGCGCGACGTTCCAGTCTTTTCGAGGGTGATGCCGTAGATCACATCGACGGCCTGCATCGTTTCCTTGTTATGGGTGATGACGAAGAACTGGGTCTTGTCGGCGAAATTGCGCAGCAGGCGGGTGAACCGCTTGACGTTCGCCTCGTCGAGGGCGGCCTCGATCTCGTCGAGGATACAGAACGCGGGCGGCTTGACCTGGAGAATCGAGAACAGCAGGGCAATCGAGATCAACGCTTTTTCCCCGCCCGAGAAGAGTTCGATCGTCGACAGTTTCTTTCCGGGAAGCTGGCAGACAATCTCGACATTGCTTTCGAGGGGCAGCTCGGGGGTCGTCAGCTTGAGCTTGGCATTGCCGCCGGGGAAGACGACCTGGAAGATCTGGCCGAATGCCAAATCGATCTGGCCGAAGGTTTCCAGGAACCGTTCGCTGGAGATCTTCTCGATCTCGGCGATCACCTGTTCGAGCGAAGAGGCGGCTTCAGTCATGTCGCGCACCTGGCCGTTCAGGAACTCGAACCGCTCCTTCGTCTTCTCGTATTCCTCGATGGCAAGCGGGTTGACCGGCTCAAGCCGCTGCTGTTCACCGCGCCGTTCCGCGATCTGGCCGCTCAGGACATCCCGGCTCTCGTATTTGCGGAGCTGGGTACCAATCTGGGCCGGGTCGAATTCGTATTCAGAGCGGAGGATGCTCTCTTTGTTGGCGATGTGGGTCTTGACCTCGGCGAGCTTCACATCGAGCTCTCCGAGCTTGGTGCGGGTCGATTCGGCAATCTTCGAGCGGCTCTGCCAGGTGTGATCGAGGGTCTCAAGCTCCTTGGAGCAGGACCGATACTCACTCTGCAGCGACTCATACGCTTTTTCCAGCTCGGCTTTCCGGGCCTCAAGGGTCTGAATCTCGCTCTGGAAGGCGGCAATCCCGGCTTCCGCCTCTTTGCGAAGCTGCTCGAGTCGCGCCACCTCTTCACCGGCGCGATCGCGGCGTTCCTGGGCATCGCGACGGCGGCGCATGGCGGCGTCGATTTCCTTTTTCAGAGCCTTTTTGCGCTCGGCAATCTGGCCCTGGGCCACTTTTTCATCGGCATGCAGGCCGCGCAGGGAGGCAAGGCGGGTCTGGATCGCCGATTCCCGGCCGCTCATTTCCTGGAGCCGGGCGGTGAGCTCGATATTCTGGCTTTCGAGCAGGGTCAGCTCCTGCTGCGCGGCCGTCTGGACCTGACGGATCCGCTCGAGCTCCTTCTGGATTTCGCGGCGGTTGACATCCAGGTTCAGAAACTCGTTCCGGCGCGTCGCGAGGTCGCCATCGGTGATCACAAGGCGTTTCTGGAAGAACTCCATCGACTGGCGGGTGCGGGAGAGGCTTTCTTCGCGCTGCCGGATGACCTGGCCGAGGGCGACCCGCTCGTTGCGAAGCCGAACGACCTGGCCGCTCAGCTTCTTCTCGGCCGCTGCGAGGGTCTGGATTCTGGCCTCGGCCTCTTCGAGCTCGCGCTTGCGGGCGAGCAGGCCTGCCGACTTCTGGCCCTCGGCGCCGCCCGTCATCGCGCCGGAGGAGCGGACGATGTCCCCCTCGAGGGTGACGATGCGGTTGAAATTGCGCGTCGAGCGCGAGTAGGCAACGGCATCGTCGAGGTTCTCGAAGACGAGGATGCGCCCGAGCAGGAAGTTCATGATCGTATAATATTGCGCATCATATTGAATGAGATCGAGCGCAACGCCGAGGCAGCCTTTCGCGCGGCTGGCTTCGACCCGGGCGGGCGGCTGGATCATGTCGATTGGCAGGAACGTCGCACGGCCGGCCTTGCGTTCTTTCAGGACGGCGATCGCCCGCTGGGCCGTTTCGGCATCACGCGTGACGATATCCTGGATACTGCCGCCGAGGGCGGTCTCAAAGGCCATCTCGTAGCCCTTCGGCACGGTAATCAGATCCCCCACCATACCGCAGATGCCGGGCAGCTCGCGGTCCTTCAGGGCGAGGGCCTCGCGCACACCGCGATGAATGCCGCTGTCGGAGCGGTTCTTCAGCTCCTCGAGGATATTTCGGCGGGCAGTGAGCACCTTGAACTGGTCAACGGTGCCGGCGAGCTCTTCCTCGGCGCGGCGGAGATCCTTGTCGAGCTTGTTGGCGCGGGCCTGGTCGTCGGCGAGGCGGGTTCCCTCTTCGGCGATCGTCGTCTCCATCGCCTTCAACTCGTTCTCGATACCGGTCTTTTCCGAGGCCAGCTTTTCGATGACGGCTTCGAGCGTGGCGACATCGCCACTGCCCTTCTCGAGCTGGCGATCCAGAATCTGGATCTGCTGGTTCGAGGTGTTGATCGTGGTCTTCTTCTCGCTCATCTGGGCCGCGATCTTGTAGGAGGACTCGCGGTCCTGACCGACGCTCTTCAAATGGGCGTCGAGCTCGGCCTGCACTTTGCCGACATTCGCTTCGATCTCGGCCATCCGGCCTGCAACATCGCTTTCCTCAGCCTCGGCATCGCGCAGGCGGTTCTCGGCGTCGGTGATCTCCTGGCCACCGTCGGCAAGCATCTTGTCGATGCCTGTCATCTCATCGCTGATTGCCTGGCGGCGGGACTCGTGACCGCGCGCCTCTTCGCGAAGAAGGCTCATGCGGCCCCGCGTCTCATCGATCGTGGCCACCACCTGGCGGGAGTCGTTCTGCCGCTCCTGAAGCTGCTTTTCGAACTCCTGCACCTTTTCGCGAACCCCGCTCTTGCGGCTGTCGATCTCCTCGAGGAACTTCTCGATCTCGGCCACCTTGGCAAGCAGACCGCGCCGCATCGAATCGACGTTTTCCGCATCGCCATAGAGCTGGGACAGATCGAACAGGACGAGGTCGATCTCGAGCGCCCGGATTTCGGCGGCAAGCGCCTGATACCGGCGAGTCTTCTCGGCCTGCTCGGCGAGAGGTCCAAGCTGGTTCTGGATCTCCCCGATGATATCCTGGAGGCGGGTTATATTTGCCCTGGTATGGTCGAGCTTGGTCAGGGTGTTGGCTTTGCGGTGCTTGAACTTCGTGATGCCCGCCGCCTCCTCGATGAGGGCGCGCCGGGTCTGAGTGCGCTGGAAAATGATGTCCTCGATATCCCCCTGGCCGATGACCGAGTAGCCATCCTTGCCGATGCCGGTATCCATCAGCATTTCCTTGATATCGGTCAGGAGGGTGCGGGCACCGTTCACCAGGTAGTTGCTCTCTCCCGACTTGAACAGCTGGCGGCCGATCGTCACTTCTGAAAAGTCGAGCGGCATCATCCGGTCTTCGTTGTCGAGAATGAGCTTGACCTGGGCAAACGCGGCTGAACGGAGCGTCGGGGAGCCGGCGAAGATGACCTCGGCCATCTTGTTCCCGCGCAGGGCCTTCGCGCTCTGCTCACCGAGCACCCAACGGATGGCATCGCAGACGTTGCTCTTTCCCGAGCCGTTAGGGCCGATGATGGCCGTGATGCCAGGCTGGAAATCGAAGACCGTCTTGCGGCCGAACGATTTGAACCCCATGATTTCGAGGGACTTGAGATACATGGTTGTGCGTCTGTCCTTCCGGAAAGCTCATCCCACAGGGGAAGGGCCGGCAAAGGCCGGTCAGTAAACGTACCACATCCCGGCGAAAAATGACAGTCCCACCCCGCCCCCTATGCCGAGTCCGGAAGAATGGATCCTTGACGTACCAGACGTTTTTGCGCAGAATTAGAAAATAATCTCCGTATTTCACCGGGCATTTCCCTCAAGGAGGGTCTTTTCATGAAGCGACTGGATACCTGGATTTCCCGTCTCGTCGTCCTGGCTGTGTTCGTCATTCTGGCCGCCGCCACGTCCTGGGCCGGCGCCCCCACCCTGCCGGCCAACGACGATCTGCAGGCAGCATTCGATGCGATCGCCGTTCCCAAGGGGGACACCAGCACGCGTGTCCGGCTGATCTGGCGCAACGACGATGCCTGGTATGCCCGCTGGAAGATGCTCGAGTCGGCAAAACAGACCATCGACTGCACCTATTACATCGTCGACAAGGATATTTTCGGCCAAGCGTTCCTCGGCCTGCTGGCAAAGAAAGCCCGGGAAGGCGTGAAGATCCGCCTGATGATCGACGGACGGATCTATCGTTCCGGCTATATGAAGGGCATGCCCGACCGGTTCCAGGAGCTGGCAGCTCTGCCGAACGTCGAGATCAAGCAGTTCAATGCCGTCGCAAAGTCGCTGACAAGCCTGTTCGAGGATTTTCGGATGGTCTTCGCCAGCAACCATGACAAGATCATCATCATCGATGGCCAGACCACGATCATTGGCGGCCGCAACATCGGCCCGGATTATTTCGTCGGCAAGGGCGAATACGACATCGTCTACCGCGACACCGACGTTCTGATGAGCGGGGCGCACGTGGCGACCCAGCTGAAGCAGGCATTCGACGACGAGTGGGGCTGCCTGAAAAACTCGACCGTCAAGCCCGACCTGATCAACTGGAAAGACCAGTCGGCGCGGCTCGATCTCGCCTACCAGGCGATGCGCCGGTTCATCATGGGCGAAGGCCTGTTCGACGCTTCCAAGCTCAAACTTTCCGGCAAGCTGCCTGAGGCGCTCAAGGAGTTCAATGAGGAGCTGTCGAAGTTCAAGAATCTTTCGAGCTATGCTTCCTTCCAGCTGTTCCGGGGCGAGCGGCCGAAGCCGGTCAAGATCCTCGACAAGCACTCCCGCCTGGGTGCGCTGAACGGTATCACGCCGTCGCTGGTCAAGTTCATCGACTGCAGCCGCGAGGAGATCATCATCCAGAATCCCTATCTCGTGCTGACGGACGAGGCCAATGCGGCCCTCAAACGCGCCTCGGCGCGTGGCGTGAAGATCCTCATGCACACCAACAGCGGCGGCTCGACGGATTCGCTGTTCCCGCAGGCGTTCCTGATGACCGACTGGAAGAAGATGCTGAAGGAGATGCCGACCTGCCGTCTGCTCGTCGCCCCGACGATCAACGAACGGCTCCACTCGAAGGTGTTCGTGTTCGACCGGCAGATCGCTGTCGTGGGCTCCTACAACATGGATGCCCTCAGTGAGCAGGTGAACTCGGAAGTCGTCGCCGCGATCTGCGACCGGCAGTTCGCCACGATGACCGCGCTGCGTCTGATCGATGACATGAAGTCGACCGTTGAGTACAAGATTTCGGTCGACAAGGACGGCAACGTCACCAAGGTCTACGGTCCCGAAGACCACTGCTCGAAGAAGATCATCGACCGGATGAACTTCCTGCGCAAGCTCACTTGGCTGCGCCCGGTCATCTGATCCCGCTCCGTTCTTCCCAAGAAGCCCCGGGGAACCACCCCGGGGCTTTTTTTTCTTGCGCTTCACCGCCCACACCGAATCCCTTCCGGCCCCCTTTTTCTTCGCCTGGTCACGTCTGTTCCTCGGTTGCGGAGAAGTCAGATTGCCTCTGTCCCGGAAGCCCGCTATAATGGCGTAAGAGATATATATGAGAGCATGCGGCATGCGTCGGCAGACGATCATCAGGATCATCCGGGCCGGCTCCTCTACCTTGCGAGCTTGCCCCGGTCCATGGCCCGCTCCTCATCAAGGTTTTTTGTCACCATGACCGGATTCGGCGTTGCCGTCCTGGTGTTTTTGGCAGGTTGCCTTCTTGTCATTTGCGCCTGGCAGATATCCCTTCGCCGAATGGTGGCAAGCCGAACGGCCGAATTTCAGCGTCGGGAAGTAGAACTGACTCGCCGGCTGACAACCGAGCAGATGGTTTCCCATCTCGCCACCTTGGCCTTGAAGACGGATGATCCGCCCTCCTTCCAGTCAGCCTGCGTTTCGGCCCTGGGCCAGGCCCGAGGCGTCTGTCGGGTTTTCCTGTACCGCCTCACGCCTGAGGGGAAGGCATTCGCACAGGTCGCCGGCTGGCGACAGCCGGAGGCCCCTTTCTCCCAAGAGCCTCCATCCATCGTGCCAGTCGAGCGATTTGCCTGGTGGATGGACCGCCTCACGGCGGACTCGGGAGTCATCCGCATTCCCGACACCGGCACGCTTCCGGAAGCCGCGATGAAGGAGATTTTGCTACAGCCCGAGGCTTGTTCCGTTCTCCTCGCGACAGTCCCCCAAGGCGGGGAGGTGCACGGCTTCATCGGCCTCGAGACCACGGGGCAACTCCTGGATTGGCCCGATTCGGACGCCATCATGCTGCAGACCATCGCCCGCCTCATCGGCGGGGTATACGAACGCCTTGAGCAGACCAAGGCCCTGTCCACCCGCTCCCGGCAGCAGGCGGCCATTGCGGAGCTGGGAAGAATTGCCCTGGGCGGCGTGGGCATTTCCGAACTGATGGAGCATGTGGTTCGGAATATTGCTCTATTCCTGAATGTTGAACTGGCCAAGGTTCTCGAGCTTCTTCCCGACCGCTCCGGATTTCTCCTGCGCGCCGGCGTGGGCTGGAAGGAAGGCCTGGTGGGAACAGCCATCATCCATGCGGGCAAGGATTCCCAAGCCGGATTCACTCTCCTGGAAAAAGATCCTGTGATCGTGGAAGACCTGGGCACAGAAACCAGATTCTCCGGCCCGCCCCTGCTGTTCGATCATGGCGTGATCAGTGGCCTCAGCGTGATCATCGGAAGCCCCGACCAGCCCTACGGCGTGCTCGGCGCCCACACCCGGCAGCGGCGTCGATTCACTCTTGAAGAGGTTCATTTCCTCCAGGGCGTTGCGCACCTGCTTGCCGTGACGCTGCAGCGCCGAGCCATCGAAGCCGAGCTGCGTGAAAACCGACGGTTTTTTGCGGATCTCGTCGAGCACAGCGGCGCCCTCATCTTCGCCAAGGACCGAGCCGGGCGATATATCCTGGTCAACCGCCGCTGGGAGGACGTCACACGTCTTTCCCGGGAACAGACGATCGGCCACACCGATGAGCAGTTGTTCCAGGTCGCAGACGCGGCGCAGTTCCGCCACAATGATCTCGAAGTGATGGATTCAGGCCAGGCCAGGGAATCCGAGGAGCGATTGGACACCCCTCGCGGGCAACGCTATTTCCTTTCCATCAAATTCCCCCTCCGGAACAACGCGGGAGAAGTGACCGGCGTGTGCGGCATGGCCACCGAGATCACCGACCGCCGAAATGTGATCGAGGCTCTCAGACGAAGCGAAGAACGCCTTCGGGCGCTGATCGAGGGGGCCCCGGATGCGATCATGGTGCAAACCCGCGGGGTTTTCACCTTCCTCAACCCCGAGGCACTTCGTCTGTTCGGAGCCGCCGATCCCGAGAGCATTCTTGGCACGCCGGTTGTCGAGCGGTTCCATCCCATTTTCCGCGAGCAGGTTCTCGCACGCATCAAGACACTGAATGAAGCCCATCAGCCGGTTCCTCTCGCCGAAGAGATCATTCTCCGTCTCGATGGCACTTCGGTGCCGGTCGAAGTATCGGCCGTCCCGTTTCATTACGAAGACGATGACGGCTCGCTGGTGTTTCTAAGAGACATCACGGAGCGAAAAAAGGCGGAGGAGGATCGCGAGAAGATTCTCACCCAGCTGAGCCAGGCCACGAAGATGGAGTCCATCGGGCGGCTGGCCGGAGGAGTGGCGCACGATTTCAACAACATGCTCGGCGTGATCCTGGGCAGGGCGGATATGGCCCTGGAAACTCTCACCCCGGCCTCTCCGCTCTGGGAAGACCTTCATGAAATCCGACAGACGGCCAGCCATTCGGCAGACCTGACCCGGCAGTTGCTCGCCTTCGCTCGCAAGCAAACGACCTTTCCTCAGATTCTCGACCTGAACGTAACCATCGGCAGCATGTTGAAAATGATCCGCCGGCTCATCGGAGAGGATATCGAACTCCAATGGAGCCCGGGGGAAACATCCTGGAAGGTATGCATTGATCCGGGCCAAGTCGATCAGATTCTTGCCAATCTGTGCGTCAATGCCCGCGATGCCATCACGGGCCATGGAAGGATCACGATCCAGACCACGCAGACCGTCCTGAGAAGCACGGAAACGGCCAATCATCCGGAGGTCTCCCCCGGAGAGTTCGTCGAAATCCGGGTGTCGGATACGGGGATGGGGATGGACCGTTCGACCCTCGCCCACCTATTCGAGCCTTTCTTCACCACCAAAGAAGTCGGCAAAGGCACAGGGCTTGGCCTGGCGACCGTTTACGGAATCGTCCGCCAGAACGAGGGATGCATCTTCGTTGAAAGCAAGCCAAACGAGGGAACTCTCTTTCGAATTCTCCTTCCCCGACACAGGGAGGCGTCTGAAGCCGCCAGCCATGCTGCGCCGACGCTTCCTCCGCTGCGGGGCGGGGAAACCATCCTTCTCGTGGAAGACGAGCTCCCGCTCCTGAAGCTAATCCGGAAAATGCTCGCGGGAGCAGGTTACCAGGTGCTCGAGGCACAGACGCCGACCGAGGCGCTCAGAATCGCCCATTCCCATACGGGAACCGTCGATCTGCTGCTCACCGACGTCATCATGCCGGAAATGAACGGCCGTGTTCTGGCGAATCAGATTCAGTCTGTATTTCCCAATATCCGCCGGGTGTTCATGTCCGGCTACACGGCGGATGTCATTGCCCGCCAGGGAATTCTGGACGAGGGGGCATTTTTCCTTCAGAAACCGTTCTCGCCCAAGATGCTGACCGAAACCATCCGTGAGGCTCTCCAGGCGCCTGATAAATGAGCAGGGGGGTCGGATCAGTCGGCCAGATTCCCGTAGAGACGCCGCGTGCATTCCGGGCAGATCGAGTGGGAAAAATCCGCATGGGAGCGGTTTTTGACGTATTCCTCAACCCGTTCCCAGTGACCGGCCTCGTCCCGGATGCGTTTGCAGGAAGAGCAGATCGGAAGAATTCCCGACAGGGTTTTCACTTTTGCCGCCGCAGCCTGCAGATCCGCGATCAGGACCTCTCTCTCCTGCTCCAACACCTTTCTGGGCGTGATATCCGCAATGCAGGCCAGGAGACAGGGAATCTGATCGATGAGGAGCAGCTCCGCCGACATCAGGCCGGTCAGGTGTTTCCCCGACCGCGCCCGGAATTCTGCCTCGAAGCCCTGAACCGCCTTGTTCGAGATCAGTCGTTCCACCAGTGCCCGGCGATCCGCCTCATTTGCCCACAGGCCCAGGCCGGTGGTGGTGCAGCCGATCGCGTCTCCCGCCGGAACGCCGGAGAAGCGTGCGAACGCCTCGTTCGCCTCCAGAATGGTTCCGTCACTCAGCTTCGTCAGAAGAATCGGAAATGGAGAGGCCCGGAATGCCTTGGAAAACTTCTCCTCCTGGACCGACACTTCCAGCAGCAATCTCCGGTTCACCAGCAGAAACAGCGTGAAGGTCTGAAGGATGGTGAGGATCTGATACGACAGGGAAAACCAGGATTCCAGGGGATGGGCATGGAAATAATCCCCTTCCAGGCGATACCCTCCGAGAATCAGGAGGATCCGGAGGAGAGACACCAGGCAGAAACCGGTCATGACCCCGGCACCTCCCAGGGCAACCGGTGTCAGATCCTTTGGCTTCTCACATTTCAGGAAGGCAAAGCCGACCTGCAACGCCATCATTATTATAGCAAATGATATATTTATTGTCCGCAGGGTCAGATCGTCGTGAACGACAGAAAACCAGGCATGCACGAGGAAAAATACCGCGAGCAGCCCGGCATTGTGCCACTGACGGCCGGGGTTGCCGAAAAACCGCCGCAGTCCCTCGAGGAGCGCAACCGCGCTGGCAATGATCAGGGTATTGCTCACGGCGATGGACAGCAGATCGGGAATGTGCCCTCGCTGGAGAACGAGGCCTAGGCCCAGGATCTTCAGTCCACTGTCGGCAAGCCAGAGGCCGAGGCCGGAGTACCGGTTGCGGTTCTGCCACCAGAGAACCGACATGACCAGCGCACAGGTCGCATCGGTGGAAACATGGCTCAGGAGAGCTGTTCGGAGATCGAGTGTGAGCATAAGGCATGATCCGTGTTGGGCGAAGCTTCGCCTCGAAAGAGAGCCCATGGTAACACGAACCCGGGTGAGGTGCGACAGCAGTTGCGAAGAACCCTGTCTTCGGGGAAATACCCTCCGGAAGCCTCCGGGAGAGCTGCACGCTTGCACGCCCTCCCCCCGATCGACTATGATCCGGAGCGCACATGAACACGAATGAAATCATCGGTTATGCTGGCTCTCTGCTCGTTGCCGTCTCTCTCAGCATGCAGTCGGTCCTGCGACTCCGTTGGATCAATCTTGTCGGGGCCGCCATCTTCGCCCTATATGGCTGGCTGATCGGGGCCATGCCAATCCTGGTCGTGAACGGGTATATCGCCGTCATGGACGCGTATTATCTGTGGCAGATCTACCGGCAGTCCGACTTTTTTACCCTAGAGCCGCTCTCGGAGATCGGAGATCTGTTTTTCCTCCGGTTCATGCGGTTTCACGAAAAAGATATTGTCAGCTATTTTCCCCGGGCCTTCCAGGACACATTCGAGCCGGAAAACACGTGGCTGCTGTTTCGCAATATGATGCCGGTGGGAGTGTTCGCGATCGTCCCGCGCGGCGATCAGACGGCCGAGATCCTGATGGACTATGTCATTCCCGCCTACCGGGATTTCCAGTTCGGGCGGTTTATTTTCAACCACCGGCGGGAGTATTTCCGCGACCGGAACATCCGCAGACTCGAAGCCTGTACGGCCGTTCCGGCCCATCAGGGCTATCTCGAAAACCTGGGATTCACCCCCGCTGGGGAAGACGCCACCCGCGGCCGACGGTATATCAAGGCGCTGTAGGCTCCGACGCAGGTTCGGTATCGGGTCCCGGGGCTGCCGCGGCTGAAGCGGGCGAGGCATCTTCGGCCCGCAGAGAGGGATGGTCCGTCGGCTCCGGCTCGGCGGAATCGCCCGGTCCGGCTGAGGAAGGCTCCTCGTCATGGACGAGCTGGAGCGTACCGTCATGCTCCTCGATGCGGAGGCGGGGCACCTGGGGGAGAGCCGTGATGTCGTCGGGGGTCATGTGAAGCAGGCCTTTCCACATCAGCTCGCCCAGATCGTGGGTCGTGACGACGCGGCTCCGGATGCGGCCCTGCAGCAGCGCGTCGACGTCGGCACCCAGCTCGCCGCGCACGGCCGGGTTGATGCCGAAACCGGAGGGGTTGAGGAAGAGGAACAGGTGGACGAGGATGACGAGAAGGACGGTACCGGCGAGCCTCGTGTTGAGACCCAGCGGCTCGATCTCACTGAGTGCTTTCAGCAGCAGCACGACGCCGGTGACGATGAACAGCGGCATGCCACCGGGGTTCACCAGGGCGAGGAAACCCGTGAACGCGTAGAAGATCACCATCGGAAAGTTTTCCTCGTCGATGCGGGAGAGGGCGATCAAATTGGGTACGAGGAAGATGCCCGCCAGAAGGCTCAGCAGGAGCTGGTCATCGGGGTGGGGAAATCGCATCGAGAGGGGAATCTGGTTCGAAACGGCACTGGCCGCGCCTTCCGGGAAGCAGAGGATGCCGATGAGGGCGCTGAGGATCAGCGTGAGCCGGAACCCCGGCCGGACGAGGGCGTAACAGGTCACGAGTACGACGAGGACCCAGCTGTTGAGACCGAGTGCGCTCGCCGCGGCCGAGATCGGGATCAGCGCCGCGCCGAATTTATCCCGAAGCCAGTCTCCGTCAAGAATGGCCAGGAGCCCGACCGTGAAAATCAGCTGCAGCAGAGCCCGCAGTCCAAGCAGCGGCTGCATGGCGAACGCAAATATGCCAAGAACGATTAATCCAGGGAGGATTTCCCGTCCCCGATAGATCCAGACAAGGAGAAGGCAGGAGAGCAGGAAAAACAGGCCATGGCAGAGCGTTTTCAGTCCGGCCAGCGAAGCGGCCGACTGGGCGAAGGAGAAGGCGATGCTCTCGGGCAGGACCGCCCAGCCGATGTTCAGATCGAATTCACGGGCGAACAGGAGATCCCAGTAGGTGCCGGAGGCGAAGGGGCAGGAACGGGTGTAAAAGAAGAGAACGGCGAGAGTGGCCAGGAGCGCGGCGATGCGGTCCCAGTCCCAGGGGGCCTCATCCGGCATCTCGACGGTGGCATCGGCCTGAAGGCCGGCAGGGATCCGGTTCGGCTCCGGCTGCGGCATCGGTTCGGCGTTCTGTTCCGTCACAGGGTTCCCCTCCTGGTTCGTTTCAGCAGTCGATGAGCTTTTCCGGCTTGATCGGCATGATCCGGATGCGGCGGCCGGTCGCGTTGAACACGGCATTCGCCACCGCGGGCGCGATGCCCATCAGCGGGACCTCGCCAAAGCCCTTGGCGCCATACGGCCCCTCGCTGTATGCGTGTTCGACAATGACCGGCTCGATTTCGGGCGCATCTTCCGTGGTGGGCAGGATGTAGGTGGCAAAGGCGTTGTTGAGCATGCGGCCCTGCCCGTCGTGGCGGATCTCCTCCATCGTCGCATAACCGACGCCCTGGAGCGTGCCGCCCTCGATCTGGCCCTCGACCTGCTGGGGGTTGATCGCCCGTCCCATGTCGTGCGCCGCGACGATTCTGATTACCCGCACCTCGCCGGTCTGCATGTCGACCTCGACCTCGGCAATGTTGGTCGCATAGCTGTAGGTGAAGTAGGCGTTTCCCTGGCCGGTTTCCTTGTCGAACGTAGAATCCGGGGCGATATACCATCCGAAGGCGCTGGGCTGGAGCCGCCGCAGGTAGAACTCCTTCACGACATCGGCATAGGCGGCCCGCCGCGTCTCGCGGGCGGATTTCACGAAGGCGATGCCCTCGGCCAGATCCACCTCTTCGGGCTTCGCGCCGAGCAGGCTGGCCGCGGCATCGATCAGGCGGGGTTTCAGCTCTTTTGCCGCAGCGGAGAGGGCATTTCCCGACATGAAGGTGGTGCGGCTGGCGACGGTGGGGCCGGAGTCGGGCACGAACGCGGTGTCGGTCTCGACGACGAACACCTTGTCGAAGGTCACGCCAAGCGCATCGGCCGCGATCTGGGCGAGGATGGTGCGGGCCCCCTGCCCCATCTCGGTGTTGCCGATGGCGCACTGGACGGTGCCGTCCTTCATGATCAGCATGCTGGCGCCGGCGCGGTCGAGGTGCTTGCCGCCGGCCCCGAGACCGACCCCGTAATAGACGGTGGAGATGCCGAGGCCGCGGCGCACCTGGCCGGAACGGGCCGACGGGTGCTGCCATTTCCGCGTCCAGTCGGATTTCGCGACGGCCTTGTCGATCGTCTCGGTGAGGCCGCACGACTGGTCGATCAGTTGACCGGTAACGGTCTTTGTGCCGAGTTTCAGGCCGTTGCGGCGCCGGATCTCGACGGGATCGATCTTCAGCTCGTCGGCAATCTCGTCGATGAGGGACTCGCCGGCAAAGATGACCTGGGGCGATCCGAAGCCTCGATAGGCGCCGCACGGCACCTTGTTCGTGGCCATGGCGAACGAGCGGATCAGCACGTTCTCGCAGACATACGGCCCGAGGGCATGGACGGTGCCGCGCCAGAGGACGATGGGGCTGAGCGTGGCCGCCGCGCCACCGTCGACGTAGTATTGTATATCTGCTGCAATAATTTTACCATCGGCATCGGTGCCGACCTTCATTTTCATGAGGCCCGGGTGCCGCTTCGAACTGGCAACGATGTCTTCTTCACGCTTGTAGACGAGCTTGACCGGCCGTTCGAGCAGGCTGGCGAGCAGGGCCGCATGGCCGGCGAGGATCGAGGGAAAATCCTCCTTGCCGCCAAAGCCGCCCCCCGTCGTGGTCTGAACGATGCGCACCTTGTTCTTCTGGCATCCAAGAATGGCGGAGACGGCATCATGAACGTAGAAGGGGCACTGCATCGAGCCATAGACGGTCATCGTCCCTTCGATGCCGGGAACGGCAATCATCCCCTGAGTTTCGAGATACGCGTGTTCCTGGTAGGGGGTTTCGTATTCGCGTTCGAAGATGTGCGCCGACCGGGCGAACCCGGCCTCGATGTCCCCGTGCCGGATCACGTAGCGGCTGAAAATGTTGTCATCTTTATACAATCTCGGCGAGGCGGGATCGAGAGACTCCCGAATCGACAGGACGGGCTTGAGAGGTTCGATATCGAGCTTCACCGCAGCGGCCGCAGCGCAGGCATGCTCATAGGTGTCGGCCGCCACCAGGGCAACCGGCTCACCATGGAACCGGACGAACCCGGAGGCGAGGAACGGCTGGTCGTCGAGCACGAGCGGGTTCACATTCACGCCGGGAATGTCGCCAGCCGTGACGATGCGACACACGCCGGGCATCATTGCGGCGGCCGTTGTGTCGACCCCCTTCAGCCGACCGTAGGCGACCGGCGACCGGACGGTCGCGCAGTGGAGCATTCCGGGAAATGAATAATCATCGATATATTTTGATTTCCCCTTGACCTTGTCCCAGGCATCCTTGCGGGGAAGCGATGAACCGACGGCAGGCATATCCGACCTCCTCAGAAGAGGGTGAATTTACATCAGCGCATCGACGAGTGTAGCACGGTCACGACTTGGAGTGCATCACCCAGATGCCGTCCCATTCGTCGGGGGGGGGCTCACGCAGGAAATGGGCGCAGCGGTCGGCATACACCTTCGAAAGAGTGTCACCAGGATGCAGGACGAGTGCCTCGCCGAAGAACCGGGCGGCGGTTTCCCATTCGCGCTTGCGGTATAACTCCATCGCGCTGGCATAGCAGCCCAGCACCTCATCCATGCGCGGGAACGAGGCGGTGTCGTGGTGATCGAGCACCTCGTAGATCTTTGCGGGAAGGTTCTTGCCCTTGACGCGCAGCAGGTCGACCTCCCGGGTGCGGTAGCGGTAAATCAGCCGGTTGAAGCTGTTCTCACTGACGAGGATGCTCGTTCCGTAAAACTTGTTGGCACCTTCGAGGCGGGAGGCCAGGTTCACCCCGTCGCCGATGACGGTGTAATCCATGCGTTTGAGCGAACCGATATTGCCGACCAGCACCGTATCGGTGTTGATGCCGACCCCAATCTCAATCGTCTGCAGGCCCTTCTCGGACCGTCGGGCATTGAACTCGCGCAGCGCGCGCTGCATCTCGATCGCTGTGATCACGGCCCGATCGGTGTCCTCGCCGGTCGTGAAGGGAGCGCCGAAGACGGCCAGCATCGCATCCCCGATGAACTTGTCGAGAATGCCGCCGTGATGGAACACGATGTCGACCATCGTGGTGAAATACTCGTTCAGCATCGCGACGGTTTCCTGCGCCCCAAGCTTTTCCGAGATCGTCGTGAAATTGCGGATGTCGCTGAACAGGACGGTCAGCTCCTGCATCTTGCCGCCGAGCATGCCGTCGGAGTTGAGGAGCTGGTCGGCCACTTCCTTGTTCATGTATCGAGACAGCGTGCTCTTGAGCCGCTTTTCGCCCGTCAGGTCCTCGAAGGCGAGCAGTCCTCCCATGGGCTTGTTCTGAGCGTCATGCAGGGGGGCGATTGCCATATTCAAGGATATATGATGCCCCTGCCGGTCGGTGATCTCGGCATCGAGGAAGTTATCGGCCTCCTGGGTCGCGATGACGCGGCGCAGGCTGTCGACGATCCAGTGGTTGTCACCGGTGAAGAAGAGGTCGGCGTATTTGCCGGTGATCTGATCGGTCGTCACGCCAAAGGTGCGCAACGCGACGGCGTTGCACTTCTCGATGCGGCGCGCGGCATTCACGGTGATGACGCCGTTGCTGAGGCTCTCGAGAATGCTTTCGCTGTAGTTTTTCATGTTCAGGACTTCGTCGAACAGTTTGGCGTTCTCGATCGCGATCGCCGCCTGGGAGGAGAATGTCTTCAGCTTCTTCTCGTCGACGCGTGTGAACACTCCGGTTTTCCGGTTGAGCACCTGGGTCACGCCAATCGTTTTGCCAGCACGGTTGACGACGGGCATGCAGAGGATGTTCCGGGTGTGATACCCGGTCTTCTTGTCAATCTCCTTGTTGAACCGGGCATCGGCGTAGGCGTCGGGAATGTTGATCGTCTCCCCGCTCGTGAACACCTTGCCGGCAATGCCGAGATGTGCGGGGAAGCGGATCTCCTGGTCGTTGAGGCCCAGCGCAACCTGGGACCAAAGTTCGTTGGTCTTCTCGTCGTGCAGGAACAGCGTCGCGCGGTCGGCATCGAGAATCATCGTGACGGCCTGCATGATCTTTTCGAGCAGCGGCTTGAGGTTCAGTTCGGAGGAGATCGCGGCGGCGACCTCCTGGAGCCGGTTCTCGTTCTCACGCGAGCGGCGTGTCATCTCGAAATCTCGGGCGTTCCGCAGCGCCCGTGCCGCCTGGCCGGAGATCCTCTCGACGGCCTCGAGATCGGCCTGGGTGAACCGCCCCTCCCGCTTGTTAAGCAGCTCGATCACCCCGATCGGGTCATCCGAGGTGGAGATACGCATCGGAGCGGCGAGGATCGACTTCGTCACGAAGCCGCTCTGCCGGTCGATTTCCTGGTTGAACCTCTTGTCGGCGTAGGCATCGTGGATGATCTCAGCCCGGCCGGACGAAAGAATATCTCCGGCAATACCCGTGCCGGGCGGCAGGCGGATTTCCTGGATCTCGTCGCCCTGGAGCACGCGCGAGAAAATCTCGCCGGTCTCGGGATCGACGAGGAACAGGGTCCCGCGCTCGGCGCCGACGCCCTGGACGGCGAGGCCGATCGTGACCGTCAGGAGGTTGTTCAGGAGGGAGGTCGAGGTTTCGAGGAGCCGGGCAACCTGTTCGAGAACGCCAGTCACGGCGGCCTGGGCATCCTCCGGAGACCGGCCGGCGACGCCAGCCAGGAGGGCTCCGACCTGTTCGGCCCGGAGGCTACCGCTGATCAGCAGGGAAAGGAGGTCGGGAAGGTGCGGATTCCCCGACACAGATGGTGCCTGGGGAGCCAGCTGCGGGGGTTCCCCCACGAACATGCTCTCAAGGCTCTCAAAAACGGTTCTCAGCTTCATAACCCTCTCTCCCCCACAGTCTAGCAGCCTCCCTCCCGGAATACAATCCGGGAAGAGGCCAAGGCAAACGTTCCCTCCCGTGCCGTGGGGAAAACCGGAAGTGGCAAAGACGCCCGCGGAAGCCGCGGGCGTCAAGAGAGTCAGCTCCTGGGCCGGGGGGTCATTCCCCGTCAGTCGAGGATTCTAGGGGCTTGGGGAGCTTTTTGAGCTGGGGAGCCAGCAGATCGAGAGCGTTTTCAACGAGGGCTGTGCGGACGGCCGCCCCCGTCACCGCCTCAAACCGGAAGCCGAGATACACGCCACGATACGGCATTCCCGAACCGGAGGACGTGCCGGCAACCGCGAGAGCCGCGACCCGCCCATCCTCGGTCTTGATGAACGCCTTCGCCGGGGCGTCGGCTTCCATGATGGTGACATCCTTCGCAGACTGAGCCGAGTCCTCCCCGTTGAGCTTCACCGGAACGGCGGCGCCGGATTTCGTGGTGAGCGTCATTGCCGGCAGGTCACGATCGTCCCCGACATACCGGAAGCCGAAGAAGCCTTCGAGAAGCGGCATGTTCGTGTTCTTCTGCTCGACCGACTGGGCGGCGAGGAAGAGGGCGCCGCCGCCGTCGAGATACCGCACGAGGTCATCGGCCGACGGCGCGATCTCTCCGAAGGAGCTCGCTGAAACGCTGTCGGTGAACACGACACCATTGCGGTACTGCTGAAGAATATCGCCATATTTATATCCGAACACCTTGGGATCCCACAGGATGTCGGGCTGGAGGCCGAGATCCTTGAACGAGGCCATCAGCGGTCGCAGTGAGGATGGATCCTCGACCATGCCGCCCGTCACGAGCACGGGGGAGGTGGCGCGATATGCGGGAACGCGCGCGATGAACTCGTCCCAGGCCGTGTCACGGGCAAACGCAAGGCTTTTGTAGGCCGTCCGAAACTCGAGACAGTAGGGATAATAGACGGAGATGCCGTAGCTGTTTCCCATGCCCTGGGTATGACCCTCGGCGATGAGGGGCGATTCGGCCGGGAAGTCGGTGACGATCACGTATTCACGGCCGGTGCGATCGGTGAAGTCGGGACTCGTCTTCCCATTCGTATACTCGATACGATAATTGATCTCGGTGACATATTCGCGCTTCTTCGCGACCGGATCGACGACGAGGCTGAAGGGACCGATGACGCAGGTGTAATCGCCCTTTTCATCCGGCCCGCGCAGGGGCGTCCGGACGAACCGTGAGTGCCAGACGGCGCTGCCGCGCGGCCGGAGTTCTGCGGGAGGCAGTTTCCAGCCGTTGTAGCCCCAGATCACCGCGCCCGGCGTGCGGCGCCGGATGACGACGGGCTGGGAAAGGCGGTCGGTCAGCTTGGGGTATCCGAGCTTCTTCACGATATCGATGCAGATATTCTGCACCTCGGCCGGCATCGTCCGGATCGTCGCGAGCCGCACCACCAGATCGTGGAGGTCGACGAAGCTGGCCTCGCTGTACCGCCGGATGCGGGCGAAGCTGCCGTATTCATCGATGAGCGCCTGTGTATAGGCGTCGTGGTTCGCGTCGAGCGCTGCGCCGAGCCTGCTGACCAGCTCGACCAGCGGCTGGATGCGCGACAGGTCGTAGGCCGCCTTGGTCACCGGCGCGCCACCCAGGGTTTTCGTCGTCTGGGAGCCGCCGGCGGCGAAGGATTTCACATACGCGGCAACCATCGCTTTGGACGCCATGCGCGGAGTGATGCCGGGGGTTTCCCTGAGCGGCCGCAGCGTGTCCTGATACGGCATGCCCTGGCCGGGCTCGGTCTCCTCCGAAGCGATCATGAAGTCGCACACGTCGCGCAGTTCGTAGGCGATCTCGATCATGCCCATCAGACAAGCGTCGAAATCGATGATGTCGAACTTCGGGTGTTTCGGGTTGGCCTTCGCGAGGGCGGGCTTCGCCTGGCTGCAAGCCCAGACGATGTCGGGTATGGTGAGATTGTTGCCCGACTCGTCGTCGTAGGAGATACCGACCCAGCCGGCGCCATGGTTCCAGATGACAGCCATGAACCGTTCGGCCGGGTAGTTCTCGACGCCCCAGGTGAGAAACTCGGCCAGCTCGCGCCGGCTGCCCATGTCCCGCTCGCCGAGGTTCGCCACGAGCTTCGAGCCAATCTTCTTCGTGCGCTCGCGGGCAACCTCATACCGGCGGGTGCCGATCCAGTTGCCGTCCTCGATCGTCTCGCCCTTGGCGCCCTTCTGACGGTCGATCTGGACGACGATGTTGAGATTCTCGTCGGAGCCGATCATCTCCATCTCGTTGAGATCCTTCATGCCGCTGCTTTCGAGATCATTGTCGGCATTCAGGAAGACCAGAACGGTCCAGGACTTGCGCTTCTGCGGGATCAGCGCCGAAACGGTCGCCGGGCCATGCGTGATGTACGGCACGTCGTCGTGCTGGGCATCGTCGTACCACCAGATCGGGAAGTCGCGACGCGGAACACTCGCGTACAGCTTTCCGACGGCCTCCCAGGTGTCGCGACCCGCGTTCTCCTGGAACCGGCCGAGAAGGGTTTCGATCCGTTCCGCCTGGCGGGAAGCCGCGTCGGAGCTGATCAGGCTCGTGGAGCCGATGCGCTGGGCACGTCCGAAGGCGAGAGCATCCGCAAGGCGCTTGACGACGCCGGCATAGGCGAGATCGAGGGGGAACGGCGCGGCTTCGGCGGCGGTGATGACCTGTTCGCGGGAGGCATCGTCACCGATGGCGGCCAGGATATCCCCCGACACTTCGGCCATCTTCGCGTCGTAGTTCGTCAGGAGCTGCTTCCGGTAGGCGCCGGTGATATTCGCCTTGAAATTTTTCCGGATCTGCTCGGGAAAATCCTTCAGCAGATCGGTCAGAAATGCCTTCGTTCGAGGATCGGCAAGATACTGGAGGGTGACCTTTTTCTGCTGGACCTCGCGGATCAGCTTCAGGTCGGCATCCAGATTCGAGCCGGCCCAGGAAACGGCGGCCGTCAACGCGAGCACGACAGCCAGGACACCCGTCAGGAACCTATGATGAGGTGAGGCTTTCATCGAAGCATCTCCTTAGTTGTGCAACGTCATGCCCCGAAACAGGGCGGGTATCTTTTAATCATACCGATCCCGCTCCAGGTGTCAATCTTCTCCCCGTGGGGAGAGATATTGCCAGGAAGGGAAAGGCGCGGATACAATGCCGAAGAGGTCGGCTCGGAAGGCCGGCCGGGGAGAACACCGTATGAGCTCCGCGTCTTCGGCCGAAATGTACAGCGGCCTGCAGCATGCGTTCCAGATCGACGACACCCGACAGATCCACGCCCTCCTCGACCGGGCGGGGAGGCCGGACGACGAACAGACGTTATTGCTGCTGCTATACAAAGGCCTCGCCCACCCCGACACCGAGATCCAGCAGAAGAGCGCCGCCCTGGTTCAGCCGCATCTCGCGCGGATGACCGAGGCGCTTCAGGCACTCCTGAATCATCCGAACGAGAATATCCGGTACTGGGCGCTTTCCCTGCTGGGAAACGGCGGCAGGCTTTCCCGTGACGAGCTCGCCGCCGTCCTCGGGCGCACCGAGAAGGACGAAACCAAGATCCTGGCCGCCGACCTGCTGTTCGCCGGACCCGAATCCCCGGAAACATTCGAGCTGCTGATCCGGCATCTGGGTGATCCGAGCTGGGCGCTGCGGCGCCATCTCAACAAGCGCCTGATGCCCCACGGCGAGAAGTTGCTGCCGGCCATCCGCACCGTGTTCGCGGGGGGCAACCTGCACCAGAAATACTGGGCTCTCAAGCTGTTGATCGATCTTTCCGGGCCCAAGGCGATGCAGAACATCCGCAAATTCCTGACCTCGAAGGATTTCACGGTCAAGCTGTACGCCATCGCGGCGCTGGAATACGTGCAGGGCGACCAGGCGCTCGGCTTCCTCTTCTCGACGCTGATGGAGGAGTCGCCGGTGATGCGGTACCAGGCCGCGCACATTTTCGCCGCCAAAGGCGAACCGGCGCTCAAGGAGGCGGTCCGTCTCATCGGCGAGCGCGGCCCAGAGCTGAAGGACGACCTGAACATCCTGACCGGCCGCATCCTCGGCGAACGAAGCCGCATCTTTTACCGCGAACAGCTCGAGAGCCCGGATCCCGACGACCGGTTCTACGCCCTGCGCGCCATCGGCCAGAACCCCGACCAGGAAAGCATCCGGATCCTCGTCCAGGCGTTCCGCGACCCCGTCTGGATCATCCGGCGGCTCGCCTCCGACCTGCTCGCCCGGCTCATCCCCCAGGCACGCGAGGAGCTGATCGCCGCCCTGAACGATCCCTCCTTCGACACGATCTTCTGGGCAACGAAAACCCTCGGTGCCGGCAGGGACGCGTCGGCCGCCCGTCCTCTTCTGACGCTCGTCGACCACCACCCGGATCCGAACGTGCGTGTCTGCGCCGTGAAAGCGCTGTGCAAACTTGATGTCGAGTATGTTGCGGAGCTGCTGATCCTGAACTTCCGCGACGCGCCTCCGTCGGTGCGGACCGCGATCTCGGAAGGGCTGGTCCAGATGAGCAGGCTGAAGATCGTGAAATATCTCGTTATCTATCTTTTTGACCGGGACAAATCGATCTCGTTCTGGTGTGAAAAGACCCTCAAGGCGCTCCAGTATCCGGCTCTCGCAAGCCTTCTGGGCCTGCTGGTAACGCTCGATCCCGTCCAGCAGGAGAAGTTCATATCCTTCCTGCACCATCTCAAACCCGAGCAGTTGCACGCGATCCTGAAACGGGACAAGGTGACGATGGCCGACTTCGATCCCGACCGGCTCACCGACGAGGAATATGTCCTGGTGCCGCTTTCCCAGTATCGCACCCTCGACGATCTGCTGGCCCAGCTCAAGGAACAGCACGGATCGGATCTGCATCTGAACGTCGGCCTGCCCCCCATGTTCCGCATTCATGGCGAGCTGACGCGCACCAATCTTCCTCCGATCACCGAGGAGCGCGCTTCCCAGCTGATCCTGTCGATCTTCAACGAGGAGCAGCTGGAGCGGTTCAAGACGCACTGGGAGATCGATTTTTCTCACGAGGTGAAGCACGTCGGCCGGTTCCGCGCCAACATCTTCCGGCAGCGGCAGGGCGTCAGCGGGGTGTTCCGGCTCATCCCGACGCAGATCCCGACGTTCGAGGAGCTTGGCCTCCAGCGTCCGGTCTTCGAATCGCTCTGCGAGAACCGTAACGGACTGATTCTCGTGACCGGGCCAACGGGCTCGGGCAAATCGACGACGATGGCGGTGATGGTCGATTACATCAACAAGTCGCGCCACGAGCACATCCTGACGATCGAGGATCCGATCGAGTTCGTGCATCAGCACAAGCGGTGCAGCATCAACCAGCGCGAGCTGGGCACTCACACGCACTCGTTCGCCGATGCGCTGCGTTCATCGCTGCGCGAAGACCCGGACGTCATCCTGGTCGGCGAGATGCGCGACCCCGAGACGATCAAGCTGGCGCTCACCGCTTCGGAAACGGGGCATCTGGTCTTCTCGACCCTACACACGATCAGCGCGAGCGAAAGCATCAACCGCATCATCGGCGCCTTCCCGGCGGATCACCAGGACCAGGTGCGGCTCGAGCTGGCCGGGGTGCTGCGCGCCATCATCTCCCAGAAGCTGCTGCCGCGGAGCGACCGGAAAGGCCGGGTGCTGGCCCACGAGATGCTCATCTGCAACATCGCCGTGCGCAACCTGATCAAGGAAGCCAAGACCGAACAGATCGTCTCGATCATGCAGACGGCGGCCGCGGATCACATGCAGACGATGGACCAGGCCCTCGCCCGGCTCGCAGCGCAGGAGATCTGCTCGGTCGACACCGTGATGCCGCACGTGCAGGACAAGAAATCCTTCACCCAGCTGGTGCAGAGCGTCACGGGCAAGCCGGGAACCTCCCCCGCCCCGGCGACGCCGGTTGCCCATCCCTCCACTGTCCCGCGGAAACCGGGAAAGAGCTGATCAGGGCCGGGTCGGAAGCGGCTCAGCCGTTCGTCTTCAGCCGCAGTGTCAGGGAGTTGAGGACGACGGAGATCGAGGAGAGGGCCATCGTCAGACCCGCGACGGCGGGAGTGAGACCGAAGGATGGTCCCCAGAGCGGCTCCAGCACGCCGGCGGCGAGCGGCAGGGTCAGGAGGTTGTAGACGACGGCCCAGGCCAGATTCTGGCGGATCTTGGCGGTCGTCGCCCGGGAAAGGCGAAGCGCGAACGGAATGAGGGCGAGATCGCGGCGGACCAGGACCAGGTCGACGGCCTC
>DATCTT010000098.1:0-3300 GCA_036567845.1 Candidatus Ozemibacteraceae bacterium
CTCCGCCCGTGCGCCGTCCTCGTCGAGGGCGAGCAGGACGGCGGAGAGCTCGAGGGTGTCTCCCGGGCGAACCATCCTCCGGAGCTTCACCTTGTCGACGATCGAGAGGAGGGCCTTCCTTGGGGGGGGCTCCAGGCCGGGAGTCAGCTCGATTAGAAGGCCGGCGAGCTGGGCCATCGCCTCGATGACGAAAACACCGGGATAGACCGGAAATCCGGGGAAATGCGTATCGAAGTAGGGCTCGACCATCGAAACCAGCTTGTACCCGGCAATCTTTCTGCCCGGCTCGAGCTCGGTGATCCTGTCGACGAAGTGGAATCTCATCCGGAGTCCTCGATATATTCAGTAAAATATATTCCGCCGGCCGTCACGGCCGGCGGAATATCGGTTTTCATATGGCGAGATTCCGGTGTCAGAGACGTTCGAGCAGGCTCTTGACGACGTAGCTGGAGATCAGGTTGAACGCGTGCAGCTGCTCCTTTGAATCGCGCAGCTGGCAGCGGACCACGACCTGCTTTCCCTGGCTCGTGATGCTGATGTTGCCCATGGCGAACTTGTCCTGGACGTTGTCATTGCGCTTGATCTCCTTGATTAGGTGCTTCATCAGGCCTTTCTTCACATCCGCGGCGCGATCGTCGCTTTCGAATGTCGAGACGAGCGTCGTCGTCTTGGTCATCTCACCGGAGCGGCCGCGGCTGATGGTGAGCGTCGATTCATCCATTTCCTCGATCGAGTCGGCAATGAAATCGACCTTGCTGCGGATGACCCGCTGGCGGATGCGTTCGCCGAACTTCTTGAGCCGTTTCTTCTGCGAAATGCTGTCCTTTTTCTGCTGGTCATACCGAGCCCAAAGGCGCTTCGTCAGCTCTCCGCGCTCGTCGGGGGTCGGGGCGAAGTGCATCACGATCTGGGTGTTCGGGGCGGGCTCGCGGCGGGCAAGCTTTCCGGTGACGACGTCGAGGGTGCGGGCCAGCAGGTTGCGGCTTCCGCGCTTCGCGGAGCTGATCAGGACGGCATCATTCGTCGACACGACGACCATTTCCCGGTCACGCAGGGGCATCGGGAAGATGTGTGCCGGATGGCCGTTGAACGTCGTTTCGAGGACGGTGAAGGGGTTTTCGCCGGCTTCTTTCTGCATCTGGGCGAACTTGTTACCCTTTTTCACGGCGTCAGCGTGCTCGTCGCTGTGCTCGGTGTAGTGTTTCTTCAGCATCTCGAGCAGCTTGGTGCGGTCGAATTGGCCCTTGACGACGATGACGCCCTCGACATCCGACTTTGCGTCGCTGACGACGTAGCCGACCTCGACGAGCGTGTCGCTCTGGCCAGCTCCGATGACGCCGTATTCCTGCATGTGGCGGTAGAAGCTCGACACCTGCTCGTCGTTTAGGGTGTTGCGCTCGCGGTGATACGCCTCGTTGCGGTCCACCAGCTTGCTGATATTGCAGAACGTCAGTTCCTGAGGATCATTCACGAAAAACAGCACGGCGTCATTGAGCTCGGCTGTCGGGGTTTTCGCGGACACGGCGGGGGCGCAGATCAGGATACCAGCACAGAAACACAGGCCGGCAAGGCGTTTGAGCATGGGCGTTCCTCCACAAAAATCTCACGGTGGGGGAGCGGCACAACCGCCGACTACGCGCACGACGTAAGATCATTCTACGGATTTCGCCCAGGAATGCCAAGAGGCACGAGCAACCTCGCCGAATTTCTTTTTCCCTTGCGAACCCCCGGCCATCGTCGGGTATAACGACGGCCTGTTTTTGTCGATTTCGTCCCGCGCAACCTCGGAAGAGAGGATTCCATGAGTAATTTGTACACCGAATCCGCCGTCAGGCATGATCTGCACAAGGTCTGGAACGACCGGGCCAAGGAAGCCTATTTGTACACGAAGCTGGATAGTGGCCGCGTCCGCTGCCGCCTGTGTCCGCGCTCGTGTGAGATTCCACCAGGGGGTGTCGGCTTCTGCAAGGTGCGCAAAAACATCGACGGAACACTGTATGCGCAGTCGTATGGGAAAGCGACGCACATCACAATCGAGCGGATTGAAACCGAAGCCATCCATCATTTCCGGCCGGGCGGCAAGATTCTTTCGCTCGGGAACTTCGGTTGCAACCTCGACTGTGATTATTGTCAGAACTGGATGTATTCCCAATTCCAGTACACGGCACCCGAGACGATCCACTCGTATTCCACCGATCAGGTCATCCAGATGGCCAAGGCGAACAACGTCAACATCCTCTCCTGGACCTACAACGACCCCGCCGTCTGGTTCGAGTTCGTGATCGACACGGCCCGGGAGGCAAAGAAGCATGGGCTTCTCAACCTGTTCAAGTCGGCGTTCTTCCTTTCGCACGAAGCCGTCGAGGAGCTGAGCCGGGTCATCGACGTTTTCGCGATCTCAATCAAGGCGATGGATGAGGAGTATTACAAGCGCTTCACCAGGGGCTGGCTCGCTCCCGTCCTTGAAAACACGCGGTTCATCCATCGCAGTGGGATTCATTACGAACTGAGCAATCTCGTCGTCACCGGTCTCACGAACAATATTCAGAACTATGACAAGATGATCGACTTCATTCTCGACGACCTGTCGCCAGATACGCCGATCCATTTCACCCGGTTCCATCCCGATTACAAATACATGCACGTGGCGAAGACCCCGGTGAGCGACGTCATGGAAGCCCGGAAGCGCGCGCTCGACCGTGGGATCCGGTTCGCCTACGTCGGGAACGCCTTCAACTGCGAGGGGCTCAACACCTACTGCCCCGGCTGCGGGGAGCTGCTGATCGAACGGTTCGGACTCAATACCTATGCAAAGCCCACGCTCGGGCCGGATGGCGGGTGCCGGAAGTGCGGCCTCGCGCTGCCGATCCGGTCGATCGACCCGGCAGACTTGCAGGGGGAGGCTATTCCGGTATGAGCAGCGCTGTCACGACAAAAAGCTATCGCTATACCTGGACGGAAGAGTATTACCTGCTGCATCTGCAGTTCAACGATTCCGCCCCCGGCCCCTACGAGGCGACCCTCGTGCGGGAATACGACGGCGGGAAGCGGCGGACCGAGAAGCTCCCCGTGGTCCAGGGCGTGCCCAGCCACCGGATTCTGGTTTCGCGAAGCCATCCGCGGGAAGAGGCGTTCACGGTCGAGTATCCCGGCCGGATCACGCTCGAGGTGTTCCTGCTCGATGACCGAGCGTATTATCCGACCCAGGCGTATTACCGGGGTTAGGAAATGATCGCTTCCGCGACGATCCCGATGGTCCGGTCCGCGTCCGTGACCGTGAAGACCAGGGGCGGCTCGATT
>DATCTT010000099.1:0-12166 GCA_036567845.1 Candidatus Ozemibacteraceae bacterium
CGCGGCGCGTGTCGTGGCCGCCACCCAGGCCCGCCTCCAGGCCAGGCATCAGGCCAGCCTCACGCTGATCGACGACCGCCATTGCTTCGTCTGTGGCTCGCTGAATTCCCAGGGGCTTCAGGTGAGTTTTCAACGCCGAGAACCCGGCACCTGCTCGACAACCTGGACGGCCGGCCCGGCTCACCAGGGGTATGCGGGCATCGTGCATGGCGGCATTCTGTCGACTCTTCTCGACGAGGTGATGGCCCATGCCGTCATCGCGACCGGAGTGCAGGTTGTCACGGCCGACATGCACATCAAGTTCCTCAGGCCTGCCCCGGTCGGGTTTCCGCTCACGATTGTCGGCAACCGCACCGGTGGCCGCGGCCGCCTGCACCTGGCCAAGGGCGTCGTGATGATGCCGGACGGCACGGTTCTCGCCGAAGCCGAGGGCCGGTTCGCTGTGAGCTGATCCGCCCGCCGGGCGGTTTCCCGACAAAACCGTCGTTCTCCGGCCCGCGTTGTGGTAATAATGAAGAATCGAAACGATTTGCAATCCTGACAAGGAGCAGCACCGATGAAGGCTCACAAGGAAAAGCTCAAGGTCATTCTGTACACCACGCATCACATGATCCGCGGCGAAGTGCATCTCTATGAGAACAGCCGGCTTTCAGACATTCTGAACGCCGACACCGCGACGAAGGATTTCCTGCCGATCACGAACGCGCAGCTCACCGACCTGCGCACCGGCACGATGATCGAGGCGGGGTTTCTCTCGATCAACCGCCGCCAGGTCGAGATGGTTCTCGAGGATGACGAAGCGATCGCCATGCTGAAAGCCCGTGACATGATCGCCCGCCGTCGGTATCCCGAGGCGCTCCAGTTCGCCCAGCGCGCCGTCAAGGCCGTTCCGAGGGATGCCGAAGCCCAGTATCTCCTGGGATTGTGCCTGGCGAAGACCGGCGATGCCCGGGCTGCCCGCGGCGCCTTTGAAGCATGCCTGACGCTCGATCCGGCTCCGGAAGTCGCGCAGAATGCGCGTGACATGCTAAACACCCTGGGCTGATCCAGCCTCCCATGCCTCAACAGTCCAGCACACGCCGCTCTTCCTCACTTCTCTTCCGCCAGCTCGGAACCCTCGCCGTTGCTGTCCTGGCCCTGATCGCCGTGCCGGCCGTGCATGCCGGTGCCGAACCCGTGCGGTTCGTGCTGTTCCACACCGGGGACATTCACGGCCACATGACCTCCCAACCTGACCCCACGGCCGCGAGCGAGCCCCGGCCACTGATTGGCGGGTATGCGGCGATGGCGACGGCCCTGACGCGGGAGCGGCTCGAAGCCCTCTCGGCCGGTGCCCTGTCGCTGCTGATCGATGGCGGCGACACGTTCCAGGGAACGCCGGTCGTCGACGAATCGCATGGCCTGTGCATGATCGACGCGATGAACCATCTGCGCACGGCGTTTGCCACGGTCGGGAACCATGACTTCGATTATGGCGTCGCAGGCCTTGCCTCAGCCGGGGCCATGGCGCGCTACCCCCTTCTCGCCTGTAACGTGTTTTCCCAGAAAACGGGGCGGCTGTTGCCATTCTTCCGGCCGTATATCCGCGTCGCGCATCGGGGGGTTGAGATCGCCTTCATCGGCCTGCTGTCCCCCGAGACGGCGCGGATTTCGCTTGCCGAGAACGTAGCCGGCGTCGAGTTCCGGGATCCGGTGCCCATCCTCGAGAAGCTGATTCCCGAGCTTCGCGGCCACGGAACCGACTACATCGTCCTGCTCACCCACCTCGGCCTGGAAGACGACAAGAAACTCGCCGATCGTGTCCCCGGCATTGACCTGATTCTGGGGAGCCACAGCCACACGCCGATGACCGAGCCGTTCCGGAGCGAAAAGAACGGGGTGCCAATCATCCACAATGCGTTTGACAACCGGATTCTGGGAAAGGTCGAGTTTTGCGTCGAGCCCGGCCAGCCGCCCTCCGTGGCTTACGAACCGATTCATCTGTATATTGCTTCATATAGTGAAGACCCCGCCATGCAGCAGTTGGTCGCCAGTTACCAGACCGATATCGACCGGAAGATGAGCACCGTGGTCGGAACCTCGTCCGTTGATATGGTTCGCGGCATCATAGGGGGCGATTCTCCCGAGGGATCGTTCATCGCCGACGCAATGCGCGAGGTTGCCAAAGCTGATTTCGCCGTAACCAACATCGGCGGTGTGCGGTATCCGATCTGGAAAGGGCCCGTTACGAAGAACGATCTGTTCATGCTTCAGCCGTTCCTGAACTACGTGGATGTGGTGACCATGACCGGCTCCGGCGTCGTCGACTTGTTCGAAAAATCTCTATCGGTAGATTTCACCCCGGTGAACGAGGACGACAACGCCTATGCACGGAGCAACTTTCGGCTTCAGGCACGTGGCCTGAAGCGCGAGTTCCAGGGGCCGTATGGGTATTTGGTCCCGTCGAACCTCCGTATCACGTTCGATCCGAACCGTCCCGCCATGAGCCGTATCCTGGGGATCACCGACGATGCGGGGGCCCCGATCGATCCGAAGCGGCACTACACCATGGCCCTCAACTCGTACATGAGCACGGGCGGCGACGGGTATACCTATCTGAAGGACCTGAAGCGGCACACGACCGGCGTGCTCGTACGGGACGCAATCGAAAGTCATATCCGAAACCGCCAGGGGATTTCCGAGCTCCCGCCGGTTCGGATGATCAACACCGCCCTCACCGTGGAACCGGCCCCATAAGGGAGAATCGATGGCCGTCAAATCCTGGTTCAAGGACCGCCTGCACGACCCCTGGCTCCGCAAGGCCAGGCAGGAGCAGTATCGTTCGCGTGCAGCCTACAAGCTCGAGGAGATCAATCGGAAGTACAAGCTACTGAAGCCGGGCATGAAGGTGCTCGATCTCGGAGCCGCGCCGGGAAGCTGGACGCAGATGGCCCTTTCCTGTCTCAAGGGAAAAGGGCTCGTCGTCGGCATCGATCTGCTGCCGATCGACCCGATCGAGGGAGCGGTGCTCATTCGCGGCGACATCCGGTCGGAGGAGTCGCAGCGGCTGATCGCCGATGCGGTCAAGGGCCAGTTTGATATAATATTGAGCGATATGGCGCCTGATACGACGGGCATCCATCATGCCGACACCTCGAACTCCGCGGCGCTGGTGCAGCTCGCGATCGATCTGTGCGACCGGTGGCTGAAGCCCGGCGGCAGCTTCGTCGCGAAAGTTTTCGAGGGGGCCGAATACAAGGAGCTGCACGCGCATGCGAAGCAGCTGTTCGAGTTCGCAAAGTCCGTGAATCCCGAGGCGTCCCTTTCCCGGAGCCGCGAAGTTTATCTCGTCGGCACCGGGTTCAGGAAAAAGCAGAGTTGAATTCGTTCCCGCAGAGGAAGTATCAGAGGAGGCACCCATGAGGATCCGAGTTTGTATTCTTTCTACTATTGTTTTTGCCGCAGGGCTGGCTTGTCCCGGATGGGCAAAAAACCAGAAACGTGTCCAGGCCTGGCCGACGAAGGATCCGAAGACCTGCCAGTCGGCTGAAACGCGCGATCCGAGCCAGTGTCAGGGGCCGGACACGAAAAACCCGCATCTGTGCAACGCCAACCAGCCCCCAGAGCAAGCCCAGGGGCAGGAGCAGCCGGTGACCGGCGAACCCTCATCCCTTCAGACGCAGAACCCCAACCTGTGCCCCCAGCAGCCCCAGGCACCGCAATCTCGTGATCCACGCGCCTGCGCCTCCCCGGATCAGGGTCCGCTGACGAAAAATCCACGTCTCTGCCAGGGCAATCAGGGCCCCGTGTCGCGAAATCCTCAGCTTTGCCAGGGACAACAGGGACCCATGACGCAGAACCCTCAGCTCTGTCAAGGTCAACAGGGACCCATGACGCAGAATCCTCAGCTCTGTCAGGGTCAACAGGGACCCATGACGCAGAATCCCCAGCTCTGTCAGGGGCTCCCGGGGTCCATGACGCAGAATCTTCCGCCCGACCAGGGGCAGGGGCCGATGACCCAGAATCCTCAGCTCTGCCAGGGGAATCAGGGCCCGATGACGCAGAACCCCCAGCTCTGCCAGGGGAATCAGGGCCCGATGTCCAGAAATGCCCAGCTCTGTCAGGGCAACCAGGGGCCCGTGACGCAGAATCCTCGGTTGTGCCCCGACCCCGACACGGGCAGGCCGCGGTTGTCGCGCGATCCGCGAATCTGCGCCAGCGCAGCCCCAACCCAGGACCCCACCATCTGCACCCAGGAAAACCCTGAGCAGCAGACTCGAAATGCTGCGATCTGCGGCCAGACACAGCAGCGAACTCCGACATCCGACCCGCGCTTCTGCCAGCAGCAGCCCGGCACCTCCGACACGGGGAACCTTTCCGGTCAGGGCCCCATGACGAAGAATCCGCATCTGTGCCCGAAAACCGGCAATACGGCTGGGCAAGGAGCCTCTTTCCAGGGACAGTACCAGGGCAAGGGCCAGGGCAAGGGCAAGGGGAAGGGGAAAGGAAAGAACCGCTGACAGGTGCTTTCTCACCCCATGAGCACCTCTCCACGCCCTGATACCGATCAACTCCTTTCCCCTGCCCCGACCTGGTTTGTGGGATTGGCTCTGGCGCTGTTGCTTGTGCGCCCAGTCTCAGGAATTTTCGGTGGGCTGCCGCTCGCCCTTCCAGGCATCTGGGAACAAGCTGTTCTGGTATTCCTCGCCGGAATCGGCTGTTTCACGGTTTGCCCCTGGAAGGGCACGGCGATTCTTTTTCTCACAGCGGGAACATTGAATCTCGTCTCCCAGGCAATACCCCTCCCCGCCGGAATTTCCTGGCTGGCTCTTCTGATGGCCGTCGAAGCCCTGGTCCCCGAGCTCGTTCCGGCAGCCTGGAGTCTGCTCTGGGCTGCCATCCCCGCATACTCGGCCAGCCTCCTGGGCGAGCCCCTGGCCCCCGCCCTTCAGCTCCTGCTGACCGTCTTCTGCGGCGTCATGGCATGGCGCACGGGGTTCGACCGCTGGCAGCGGCCGCCGGAGAAAGCCCTGAGCGGCTTTTTTCTCCTCGTGGGGCTCGCCTGCGGAGCAACCATCGTCCTGGTGCGCCCCCCGCAGCCCCAGGCCTTCGACCCGCGCGCAACCCGCGTGATCATCGATGAGCGGGCCGGCTCATCTGAATCAGCCCTGCCCGGCGCCCCCCGCAGAAACGGACATCACATTCTATTTGATATATTATCCGAAGCGGGGGCCGACGTTTCGATCGCGACGGATTCCGTCCAGCCGTCCGTCGGCGGCATCGGAACGGTACGTATCGTAATCCTGCCCAACCGCCCTCTTCCCCGGGATCTGGCAGAGGAATTACTGCGAGGGGTGCATGCCGGGGAAGGCCTGCTGATCGTTCTGGATCATACCGACATGGACGGGGCCTCCGGCAGGCTCGCCCCGTTGCTTGCACGGCTCGGACTCGCCGACAGCTTTTCCACGGCACCCTGGCCCGGTGGCCCTCCTCCCGCTTGCGGCATCTCCGAGTGCCTCGGACGGATCAACGGATATCCGGGAACCGGCGGCACGCTCCGCCCTCCCGCATTCTGGCTTCCCTCGGCGATTTCAGCCAACGGGCCGCATCCCCTCGTCTGGATCGACCAGGCCTCCGAAATTTTCTCCGGCTCTTCCTCCGCACCGCTCAATAGGCAGATGGATGAGGCCGAAGGGGGGCGAACCCCCGGCCAGCCAGCTTGGACTGGCGCCTGGGGCTGCTTCGGCAACGGCAGATGGGCTGTGCTCGCAGACAGTTCCTGGTTTCAGAACGACCAGCTTGCGCAGAACATTCCGTTTCTACACCGGCTCCTCGCTCTTCTCGCCGCTGGCCCCGATCCCTTCCGGCCCTGGCTCCCGCCACTCGCCGTCGCCCTCTCGATTCTTGGCCTGGCTCGCCATTACCGGATTGCCGGCAAGCCGGCTCTTCCCGCAGGATTGATTCTCGGCATGGCCCTCACTCTCTGGACCGAAAGCCAGGCTGCCCCTATCCGGCCCCTGCTTCCCCTGCGACCGCGAGCTGCGCTGGCACTTCCCTCCAGTGGCCTGCACGAGCTCACCTCGCGCCAGCCCTCAACATTCCGGACGAACCTCGACGCCCTGTGCGAGCTTCTTCTCGAAAATGCCTGGCTCCCCGTGATCCTCCCCTCGAACGCCCAGCACTCCGGCGACGCTCACCTCTGGATCCTCCCCCCATCCGATTTGCCACCTTCACACGCTCTTCTGAAGCGAATCGAAACCCAGACAGCCGCCGGGGCAGGCCTGCTTCTCTGGGTCGACGGAACGAGTTCCACCGGCCGCTCGCTTCTGAACAGGTTCGGCTTCGATGCCCCGGCCGACGTCACCCTGCGGCTTCCCTGGGCGACAAACACGCTTGCCTTGCCGGACCGCGCCCTTCCGGGGCCACACCAGCTCACCGCTTCTTCGACCCTTCCCGCTGAAATCGCTTCGGCCCCCCTCTGGAGCGATCTGCCGTATCCCCTCCACCACGGCAACGCGTGGTTCTGCCGCCCGGATGGCCAGCCTGTCGTCGCCTCACGCCTGTTCGGAAAAGGCCTCGTCATTGCCGTCACCGACCCCCTGTTTCTCACCAACGGCGCCCTTCACGTGCCTGGCACGCTTGACGATCCCGTCAAACGCGCATTTATTGCGAGTCTTCTGCGGTTCCTTCACCCACGGCCTGCCGCCAATCCGGGAAAGGAGGCTGCACGATGAGCCGCATCTGGTTCTGGGGCCTGATGTCAGTTCTCTGCGTCCAGGCAGCCACCTGGCCGCCCCTGCACGGATTCACGGCGGGACAATGGGCCCTGCTCGGCCTCGGAGCGGCTCTGGCTGCGGTTCTTATCGGCCGCCCCCGGGGCCCCGGCATCGCTCTCCCCCTTCTTGTGGCCGTCGCCACCTGGAGATTCTGGAGCCTTCTCGTTCCGTGGACATGGGGACTCTCGGATCTTATTCGCTGGACGGGAAGCATTCCGGCAAACGCGTTCCTGGATCACGCCGGAATAGCTGCGGAGGGCCTGCGATTCGGGGGGACCCTCGTTGCCGCAGACCCGGCAAAAACCCTTGCGCTGCCCCTGCTGCTGCTGTGGGTGTTCCTCGCCCTCGATCGTCTTCACGACGGGGGCCCCGTCGCCGGCCTGCGGCATGGGGTGGTGACGGGAATCATCCTGTTCACCATCGCCTCCCTCCGCTGGCCGCTGTGGGCTGCCCTGCTGGCCACCACACAGCCCGATCTCGTCACGAACGGCTGGCAGCTGTTTTGGGGAGCCGGCCTGCTCGGGAACATGGTCTTGATCCTGCTGTTCGCCGCCCCCCTGATCGCCTCCACCGACCCGATTTCCGAGCAGAGTGACGCCACCCCTTCCCCGGCAAGGCCACCAGCCGGAACCGGCATTGAGTTCCGACTCTGGCTGCTCACTCTGATCATCGTCATTGCCGCCATCCCGTTCTTCCATCCCGATCCGCGCCGATCCGACGCCGTGATTGCTGTCGATACCACACATTCTCTCTGGGAACCGATTCCGACATCCCGCCCGGATGAAACCCTGGATGCCATGACGGCCGAAAACAATTACGGCCCCTGGTCCGAAGCCCTTGGAAGAGCCGCCCCAACCGTCGTCCTCACCGGAACGGCATCAGCCACGTATCCGCCTGCTCCTGGTGGCTCCAGGACCTGGGCCGGCACCACCGAGGAGAGGCGTTCCATCTCGGAGTTCCTTGGGACCGCCTCCCCTCCCTGCCGTCTTCTGATCATCAAATGCCCGACACGCCCCTTCACGCCGGCCGAGACCACACAGGTCATGACATGGGTGGCTTCGGGCGGCGTCCTGCTCGCCATCGGGGAACACACCGACATTTTCTTCATGAACGGATTCGTGAACGCACTCATCGCATCAAGCGGGCTGAGCCTTGCCTCTGACGGCATCTGCGACCACCGTGGCCGGTGGCTCGTCACGGGCGGGCCGTTCCATGCGCCCCTTCCCTGGGCTCCCGGGGCCGGGCCATGGATGTGGGCGACAGGAGCCTCGGTGCGAGGCGATCTCACCCAGCTTCCGCTCGCCGTTTCCTCACCCGATGCTTTTTCTGACCGCTGGGAACCGGCCAACCGCAACTTTTTCGGCAACCTCTCGCCCGACCTTTCCCACCTGTATGGGCCCTTTGTTCTCTCCTCGGCCATCCAGTACGGAAACGGCCTTGTTCTCGTGCATGGGGACTCAACAAACTTCAACGCCGACATGCTTTCCACACCGGGAAAACTCGGCTGGACCCAAAAACTGGCAGCCGCAGTCCTCATCGATCCCCAGATCGCGATTGGCCTGGTGCTCGCCGAGCTCCTGCTCGTCGTTTTCGCGGTTCTCGCCCTTGGCTCGTGCAGCCGCATCGGCCGTGACACCCTGGGCATGATCGTCGCCCTCATCATGAGCTTCTGGTGCCTGAGCGACTTCTGGCTGGCCCTGATCACGCGCCCGGCCGACCTGATCACATCGTCCGGGCCGCGCATCGCCCTCGACGCGACGCTCGACCCCGGGATCGGCATCACCTACGGCCACCAGCAGACCATCACGGCACCGGACGCCCTCGGCCCCGTTCTCGTCCGGCTGCAGAACGAGGGATTCGGCCTGTCCTGCCTCACCACGGCAATGGGTCGTCATCTCGATACCAATATCGACGGTTTGGTCCTCGCCGAGCCACGCCAGGCGTGTGATGCCACGACTCTTGGAGCCATCCGCAGCTGGGTTGTGGAGGGCGGCCGGCTCTTCCTGTTCGCCCGTCATCAGGCCGGAGGACCATGTCGGGCGATCGCGCTGGGCCTCGGCCTTTCGGAATCACCCGTTTCTGGCGATCCGGAGCGATTCCCCACAATCATTTCTCCGGGCTGTTGGTCACCGGAACCAGACCTGGGGCTGCCCGCCGTCTGCCACCCTCTCGGCAAAGGAACCGTGACCTTGTTCGAGGAGTGGGATACTCTCTCCAGAAGCCCTTCCGTTGCGACAGCCACCGCGCGGCTCATCTCCCGCCTTTTCCGCCCGTGAAATCTCCCGGGCAGGCTGAGAGGAGGTGCGGTATCATTGTGTCCAATATGTTCGCAACCGAATTTTCTCCCTCCAAGGATGTGCTGGATCGTGCGTTGAGCCGACCGAGTGTTCCACGACGCGCTCCTCGGCCCGCGCTGGCACAGCTGTTTTCGCTTCTTTTCTGCCTCATCCTGACGGCCACCACCCCGTGCTTCTGCCGGGAAGCCTGGCCGATGCGCGTCCCGCCGGTGATCGGAGCCCAGTTCCATGATTTCCAGAACTACTCGAAGGTCCCCTATCTGCATGGCGGCACGGATCTGCGGGCCCCGGCCGGCACACCCGTCTTCACCCCCGTTGCTGGAACCGTCACCCTGTCGAGTTACCGGATCGAGGCCTCCCGGTCCCCCCTCCGCTTCGCCTACGTTCGCACCCCCTTCCGGCCAGGCAGGGAAAACACCTCCAAATATATCGAAGCTTCTATAACAACGACGGACGGCACCGTCTGGTATTTCCGTCACCTCGATGCGGCCTCGATCCCCGCCGGCGTGATCGACAAAGCCGGACGCGGCATTCCCCTCGAAGCCGGGGAACAGCTCGGAACGGTTGTCGCCTGGTCCGAGGCCGTTCTACCAGTGACCGACAAGTATGATCATGTCCATCTCGAAATCGTCGGGCCGGATGGAATGTACCGGAATCCGGCCTGCCTTCTCGAATCCGTTCCGGACCGGGACACTCCTGTCATCCACGAGATCTGGGCCGTCCCGAATGAAGAAACAACGGCCTTTGACGGGCCCGACAGCCGGCCTGTCGTGAGCGGCGACATAGACTTCGTCATTGGGGTGACGGATACCATCACGGGCTCGCCGTACCGGCACTCCCCCTATCTCGTGCGGGCGGGGCTCCGTCGCCTGAATGATACCGGGACGATTCTCATCCCCATGGCAGACGTGTACCGGTTCGACACTCTTCCGATCCGCGGAGACCGTACTCAGCTCGCGACGGTGATCTATCGCGAATCCGTGAAAACGGCTTCGGGTGAGACCCTCGCAAACGGCAGCGGAGGACCTCGGTATTTCCTGATGACGCTCACCAACGGAAATCCCGCTCTCGGCTACAAGCCCGAGTATTCTCTCCGCACCCGTGATCTGCCCGATGGCGCCTACGCCCTGGATGTCGAGGTGGCGGATCTTGCCGGCAACACAGCGCGCAAGACCTTCGAGTTCCTGATCAGAAACGGCCGCTGAACCGGGTCTGCTCCGTCAGCCGGTGATGGTGACGGTAAACGCGGTTCCGCCGAGCGCGATCGTCGCCCCGGATTCGATCGGGGTCGCTCCCTGGATGCGGGTTCCGTTGATCTCGGTGGTGTTCGAGTTCGTCTGGGGAACGGCAACGAGTCGGCCCGCTTCACGCCTGATCAACAGATGCTTCCGGCTCACCTCAGCCGCCGTCATCACGATCGTGCACTCCGGGGACCTACCGATCAGAATCTCCCGACCTTTTCCCTCATAGGCACGCCCCGACGCATCCGATAACCGCACGAGAAACTCCGGCTCGACAGGGGCGGGCCGTTTTCCCGAAAGGTCGCTGCGAACGACAGTCTTGGGGGCTTCTCCGGCGCCATGTTTCACGGGCCCCGACGCCGGAATGGCCTGGATCTCCCCCGCAGGGGTCTTGTTCACATCGGTGGGAGGAACCACGCCCGTCATTTCGTATGTCGGGGTTTTCCCGGTGAGAAGCCCCTCCTCGGTCGGAGCGGCGGCATCATCGCACGGCGATTTCGGAGCGGCAGGGGCCGGCATTTCGAGGGTTCGAAGATCGCGGCTGGCCGCCACCGGCATTTCACCGGTTTTGTCCTTCGCATCGCCCGTCACCGCCAGCACTTCCATCGGAAGGGTTCCCGCAGGAGCCGGCGTGACAGGCGTTGCGGGGGAAGCTGGCGGCTGTCCGGAGGGCGGGGTCGATGAGGGCACACCCTCCTGGGGGCGGGCAACGAAGAACTGTTCCCGGGCCTTCTGCAGCTCCTCAAAGTTCAGAAACAGGGACCTGGTGGACATGAGACCGGGATTTTTCTTCTGATACCGCCAGAATCCCCAGGCAATCACCAGCAGGATCAGACCGGCTGCAAGAATATGCCAGTGATACCGTTTTTCCTCAACCTTCGCGACGAATGCCACGGAGCGGCGCTGGCCGGGCACGGGCGGAACGAAATCGAACACCGCCGCGGAGGCGGTCGGAAACGACAGGAATTTGACCTGGTGCCGTCCCGCCGGGCCGGCTCCGGTGGAGAACTCGAGAACCGAATCCCCGACGAGCTGAACGGCTGGGGTTGGCACGACGAGCCCCATGAACTGGACGTTCCCGGGTTCGAAGGAGAGCCGCGTCACCGTGCCTGCTGTGGATGGCACGGTGACGTCAACGACGAACATGCTTCCCGGCTCGGCACTATCCGGTGCAACGAGGGTCTGCGCCCATGCCCCCACGCCAGAGAGAAGCATCGCGACAACGATTATGTATGCTTTCATATTATATATACATATCTTATTCACACGCCGTCTCCCGTTGTTTTCGCACGTCGACCGGATGCTCCGGCATCTACTGGCCAGGCTGCCATCCGGGGAACCACTCGATCAGCTCCGCGACGCTTGCCTTGTGACTTCGTCGCCCGCCGAAGATGCTTTTAATGAAATTCCGTTTGCCACGCTTCTTGGCCTTCGCGAGGATGGCCTTCGAGATCAGCTCGGGCCGGTCCCAGGTGCCGCTCACGGTGAGATCGAGGTAGGGCAGCCCCGTCGCCTTGTCCTGCAGCACGCGCGTCATCGTTCCCATTTTCCGGCCAAGCTTCGTCCTGCGGAGAGGTTGCGGGTTGAAGACAATTTTTCCCGCCAGCTCGAGCCGCTGCGGATCGAACGCGCTGTCGCCGATTTCAAGCCGCATGTCGGGCCCAGCGAACAGAGCATCCGCCACCCGCACCCGGCCGCGCTCGGCAAGTTCGCCTTCGCTGCTGACGTAGAGATTGAGATGGCTGGTGGTGAACTCCGGGGCCTCAAGGAAATCGAGGCCGGTGTTGGCGACCATCGCCGCGTCGATCGGAATTTTTTCGATGACGAGGTTTTCGAGCTGCAACCGGAATACGGCATCCCGACTGCCTTCCGG
>DATCTT010000100.1:0-11278 GCA_036567845.1 Candidatus Ozemibacteraceae bacterium
ATGGCGCTGCTCCTCCGGACCCGTGCCGGCCTGGTGGTGGCCGGAAGCTGCCGCGTTCACGTCGGTTTGCCTCAGCCTTTTTGCTGCTGTTCGCGGCGGATGATGGCCAGGAACGCCTCGACAACCTTCGGGTCGAGCTGCGTACCCGAAACTTTCTTCATCTCGCGCACGACATGGTCATACGGAAATGCCTTGCGGTACGGTCGGTCGGCGATCATCGAGTCATAGGTGTCTGCCACCGCCAGAATGCGCGCGCCGAGCGGGATGTCGTCGCCTTTCAGACCGAGCGGGTAGCCGGTTCCGTCATACCGCTCATGGTGATACAGCGTCAGGGGCGCGATGTCTTTCAGGAAGTCCACCTGCTCCATGATGAAGGCACCGTATTTCGGGTGGTTGCGCAGCTCTTGGCGCTCCTCGGGGGTCAGCGCCTCCTGCTTCGTCAGGATCACATCCTTGATGCCGATCTTGCCGATGTCGTGCAGCAGCCCGGCATACCGGATCGTCTCGATCTCGTCCTCGCTCAGCTCGAACTCCCGCGCGATCTTGACGGCGTATTCCATCACGTTCTTGCTGTGGCCGTGTGTATAGGCATCCTTCGTCTCGATCGCCGCCGCCAGTGCCGCGACCATCGACAGATACTGGTCCTTCATCTTCGCATAAAGCCGGGCGTTTTCTATCGCGACGCTGGCTTGGGAGGCAAACGTCGAGAGCAGGTCAATCTCATTCTGCGTGAAGTCCCGCGGCTTGCTCGTGTACACCGTAATGACCCCGACCGGGACATTGCGCTGCAGGATCGGCACGGCCAGCAGGCCGGCGAGCCGTTCTCGCTTCGTCAGGCTCAGATACTTCGTGCGCGGATCCTTGCGCACATCGACAACGGTGATCGGCAGCTTCGTCTCGACGACGCTCCCCAGCAGCCCCTCGCCGACCCGGATCGGCGTGGCCGAAAGGAAGGATTTCGACAGGCCGCGCGAGGCGCGCGTCTCGAGAAATTTGCCGGATGGGTCGACCAGCCGTAGCTCGCACCGCAGCGCGTGCATCATCTCCATCGAGAAGTTGACGATCGAGTCGAGAACCTCGTCAAGCACCAGGGTCGAGGTGATCGACTGGGAGATCTCGAACAGTACCGAGATCTCCTCGATGCGTCGTTCCAGATATAGCCGGATCTTGACGTTCTCGATCGCCGTGGCGAGCAGGTTGGACAACGTCGTGAAGGCGCGCAGATGGTCGCGGTTGAAGGCATTGACGCGCGTGGCCGAGAGGTTGATCAGGCCAATGTTCTGGCTCGCGACCGTCAGTGGCACCGTCAGGAATGACTGGATGCGGGTGCGGAACACCTGAGCCATTGGAAGCGTCTCGCGGCCAGGCAGAAAGATCTGCTGGCATCGCACGCTTTTCGGCTGCTTCTGGCGCAGGCTCGTCGAGATGTCCTGCAGGTGTGCGGTCAGGTTCTGGAGGCTGCCCGGCGAGAGCGGCCGCGGCGAGACGAAATACCGCATCTCCTCGTCATGGGTGAACAGGCTGACGACGCCCAGTTCGTGCGGAATGATCTGGCTCAGATACTCGAACGAGAGCCCGATCAGGCCTTCCAGCGTCTGAACCGTCGAGAACCTCTTCGCCAGCAGGTTCAGCTTCTCCATCTCGCGAATGCGGCCCTCGCGCTCGTGAACCAGCTTCTGGTGCTCGACGGCCATCGCGGCAAGGTTTGCGAACACGGTCGCCTCCTCCATGTCGGTCACCGAGAAGGGACGGTCGCTCGTGATGTTCGCCACGACCATCAGACCCACGGCTTGCGTCGTCGTCACCAGCGGCAGAACCATTGCCGACCGGTAGATGACGCCCTTGAACAACGGGTCCTTCAGCTCCCGGGTGAACATCAACCGCTGACGGCCGGTGAAGGCGTTGCGCAGCATCAGGGACTCGGGATCGGGCGCAGGCTCCGGACTCGTCGACACCCGTGGGGAAGGGGCGAACCCATACTCCCCGGCGACAGCCAGGCTGGTGCGCCGCTCGGGACATTTTACCCGCACCGGCCGCTTGCGCCGCTTGCCGGCCGCCGCCGTCAGCACCAACTCGAAGCTGTCGGGGTCGAGCAGCAGGAAAAACGCCTCGTCGGCTTTCATCGCCGACCGGACCGACTCGATCATCCGGCGCAGCAGCTCGTCCCGCTCGATGCCGGCCGAAAGGTCCATCGAGAGATCCGACAGCCGCGACAGGCGTTCGAAGGTCTGGCCGTTGGCGGCCGGTTCCGGCGTCTGCCGGTGCTTGCGTGAAACGGTGATTTCAGACATGTTCGAGATGTTCGCTTTCGAAGGTCTTGACCTGGTTGCGGCCCGCATCCTTCGCCGCATACAGGGCCGCATCGGCTGCGGCGATCAGGTCTGAGGTCTTGGCACAGTCCGTCACAAGCGTGCAGGCCACGCCAATCGAGATCGTGACCGGGAGCGTCTTGCCGTCGGCCTTCACGGGCGAGGCCTCGACGGCGGCCCGGACGCGTTCGGCGAACAGTTTCGCGCCTTTCAGCGGCGTTTCGGGAAGCAGGATCGCGAACTCCTCGCCGCCGTACCGCGCGACCGTATCGATCTTGCTTCGCACCGACCGCTCGAACACCTGGCCGACATGGATCAGCACCTTGTCGCCGGTCAGATGCCCCCAGGTGTCGTTGAACTTCTTGAAATGGTCGATGTCGATGATCATCAGCGACAGCGGCTTGTCGTAACGCCGCGACCGGAGAAATTCGGTCAACAGGGTTTCCTGGAAATACCTATGATTATATAACCCTGTCAATGGGTCGGTGAACGCCAGTTTTTCGGTCCGCTTGTGAATCAGTGCGTTTTTGATGCTGGTGACGAAGATCGCCGTAAACTGGCTCAGCTTGTTGAAGTCGGACCGGCCGAATGCCATATTCTCGACCCGTGACAGATGCACCATTCCCGTGATCTTGCCGTTCAGCACGACCGGCATCTGCATCGACTGGCGGAACTTTGCCGGAGCACCCGGCATCTGATTCTGCGGATGGAACACGTCCAGCATCGGGGCTCGGCCGGCATCGATCGAGGGTTCGGCCGGATACTCGCGGAACGTGCTCACGACTTCCTCACGCAGCTGCCGCAGGTAGGCCGGGGCCAGGCGTCGCGAGGGCTGGACGATGATGTGGTAGGTCTGCTCGATCTCGTCGAACAGCATGATCGTGAACGTCGTGTAGGGAACCAGCTTGTTGAAATGGTCGAACGCCTTGCGCAACACCAGGTGTGGATCCAGCGTCGAGGCGAGCTCGGTGCTGATGCTGAGGAAGATCTCGTTCGTCAGCGCGTTCTCAAGCAGCACCGACTTGTCGATCCGGAGTTGCTCGATCATCTCGGCCCGTTCGAGCGCCGTCGCGAGCTGGCGCGCGGCCAGCGACAGGAACCGGTAGTGCCGGTGCGCTGCCTCGGGATCGCTCCGCCGCGGCTCGCGGATTGCGCACAGGACATACGAGTCGGACTCGATGGTGACCAGGGGAAGGCAGAACAGCTCGAGCACCTGCTTGCCGTCCCGGAAGGGCAGCGAAACGGGCGGCCCGCCGAGCTGGTCGGCACGCGGGGTCCGTTTCGACAACGAAAGCTCGCTTCGCAGGCTCGTCCCGACGGCGGATGAGAGCCGCTTCAGATGCTCCGCTCCAAATTTCCACGCGGCGACGATCGCCGGCGGCTGATCCTCCCCGCCTTGTCCCGAGGGAACCGTGAACCGGACGACGGCCGCACGGCCCGCCTCCAGATCTGCGGATATCTTGCGCAGAGCCTCTGCCAGCAGGGTTTCGACGGCCCCATCCCGACTCAGGAGCACGGCCAGATCATACAGCCGCTGGGTCTCGTCATGCGCCTGGCGCACTTCCTCCAGAAGCCGCCCCTTTTCGACCAGAGCCGCAATCGAGCCGGTCAGCGATGTCACGAGCCGCACATCCTCGTCCGTGAACCCCGCCCGCTCCGCGCCGCCGTTGAGGTTGAGAACCCCGATCACCCGGCGCTGGATGCACAGGGGCAGGGACATGAACGAGCCCTCGCTCCGCCGGCGCTTCCAAGGGAGGGACTCCCCGGTCTGCGTGCGATCCATGGCGATGACGGGCGCGTTTTCACGGAACACCTTGCCCGCGATGCCCTCGTCGATGGGCAGGGCGGTTCCCGACGGAAGGCTTCGTCCGCCGATTCGGCCCGGGTGGCGGGCCGAGACGAACAGTCGGAGTCGGTTCAGGGCCGGGTCGTGCACCATGATCGAGCCCGACGAGGCGCCGACCAGTGTCGTCACCTCGCCAAGAACGGCTTTCAGCAGCTTCTCCAGGTCGACCATGTCTGCTGTGCGCGCCGCCACTCGCTCGTGAAACGAGATGAGCTTCGTTGTAATGTTTGTGCTATATTTCATTCCGTGACTCCGATATACTCGAGCGCCATCACCGTGAGATCGTCGTGTGCCTCGCCGTCCGACCTCCAGGCATCCGCTGCCGCGAACACCTCCTCCACGAGAGTCTTCGCCGACCTGTCGCGCAGAGCCCCGAACAGCTCCCGCGTTCGGTCCATCCCGAACATCTCGCCCGTGGGGGCGTGGTCCTCCGTCAGCCCGTCCGTGAAGAACAGCAACCGGTCTCCCGCGCTCAGCCGGAACTGGACCACATCGAAACGGGCCTCGCTCCCCCCCACATTGAGCGGGAATCCACCCTGGCACTCGAGCTGTGTGAGGTTGCCGCCCATGCAGGCCAGCAGGGGGCCGTGGCCGGCCGAAACCATTTCTCCGTCGCCGGTCATCGGGTCGATCGCCACCGCCTGCATCGTGACGAAGAAGAAGCCGTCGAGTTCCCGGCCAAGCTGCTGGTGCACCCGCCGCAGGATCTCGGCCGGGTCGGAGGTGGTCTGGACCACCGACCGCAGAATGATCCGCGTCGTCGCCATCAGGATCGCCGCCGGCATGCCCTTTCCCGAGACGTCCCCGATCGCGGCGAACCATCGGCCGTCGGCCAGTGGCAGCCCGTCGTAGAAATCCCCGCCGATCTGGCGCGCCGGGTCGCTGCGGCCATACATGCCGATCTGGCTTGGAATGTTGTCGAACACCTTCGGCAGCAGCGAGGTCTGCACCTCTTTGGCCATCGTGAGCTGCAGCTGGAGCAGGTCGTTCTCATGCCGTGTCTTCAGCAGCTTGATGTTCGTCAGCGCCGCCACGACGAGGTGGGCAAGCGACTCGAGCATCTGCTGATCCTGCTTCGTGAACGTCAGGCCGTTGACCTTGTTGTTCACGTTGATGACCCCGAGCACTTCCGTTTCGCCCCGTGGCCCCTTCGAAACGAGCGGCACCGAGAGCAGCGAACGGTTGAAATAGTGTTCGAGGGACCGCTTCTGGAACTTGGTCGCCGTCTCCTCGATGTTGTCCAGGCGCAGCGTCTCGCCCGTGCTTGCGACATACCCCGAGATGCCCTCGCCGAGCGGAATCTGCATCGTCTGGATGACGCCGGGGGGAAGATCGCGGCCGTCCTTGATCGACAGTGTTCGGCCATCGGGGTTCAGCGTCAGATACGAGATGCGCTTCACCTTCAGAAGCCTCTGGATCACGTCGATCATTTTCGACAACAGCCGGTCCTGGTCGTCGGACTGGGCGATCAGTCCCTCGAGCTCCCCGATCGTTTCGAGCTTTTCCCGGTAGTTGAGCGAGACGCGCAGGGCTGCGCTGAACCCATTCAGCAGCGAGTTCAGCATTTCCAGCAGGTCCTCGCCCAGCGGTCGGTTGCCCGGAAGGTTGTACAGGATCACGCCGCCGAGTGCCCGCTGGTGGAAAATATCATCGCTGCCGACCGTCACCTGGGGTGTCGGGCTGAGCGGGAAGACGAACCGGACCGGCTCGCCCGAATCCGTCGGTACGGGGCCGAAGGCCGAGCCATCCGCGATGTAGTCGCGCACGATTCCCGCGCTCCTGACAGCCTTGTCCGGGTCGAAGCCGGCGGGCGGGGTTCCGAACCGGCGCACGATTTCGAGCTCATGCGAGGCCGAGAATGCTGCCACGGCACCATGTTCCTGGCCGAACAGGGTCTTCAGGTTTTCACAGAGCTGATCGTAGATGCCCTCTACCTCAAGACTGCCGGTGATCACATTGAACGTCATGTTGATCTGCTTGCGTAGCCGCGAACGGTCCGCTTCTCGTCGGAGCCGGTATTGGTGGGCAAACCAGAAGCCGAGATGGTTCGAGATCAGTGTCATCAGCCTTAGAAATGCGCCGGGATCGGGCCGCCGGGTCATCAGCACGCCAAGGTGACCGAACGTGTCGCCGGCGACCTGGCAGGGAAATGACTGGACCAGTGGCTGGCCCCGCAATGTGGCCGTCCCGTGCTGTTCGCCAGGAAACAACGTCCGGCGCGCATTCTCGATGGGATAGAGCTGGTCATCCGCGCTCAGGTCCGTGAGCAGTTCGGCGATGTCGGCAGGGAGCTGCCGGAGAAACTCTTCGGCGGAAGCGGCCGGCATGAAATCCGTGACGAGAGGCGAGATGGCCAGAATATGCACATGCTCGTCCGAAACCCGTTGCATGACGAACGCGCTTTCAATAGGGAAGGCGCTCTGGAGTCGGCGCAAAAAGCCGCCCAGGCGGGTCTCACTCTCGATGTGCCAGGATTCGGGGGTGCCGGGAAACACCGGGGTGGTGCGCGAGCCAACCGGTTCCGGGGCAAAGGTGCGCTGCATGTCGGTGAGAAACTCGAGCGCTGCACGCGGATCATCGACCTCGATCGTCTGCGACCGGGGATGGCTCAGATGCCTGCTGAACAGAAGGTCCGCGAGATGCTCGGTGAAGCGCATCCAGTCAGGATGGTCTTCGTGGGAGAGGGGCTGGGTGACGATGATCAGACAGCCGCAGCACATGTTTCGGAACATGAACGGCGCGATCAGTGTCGTCACCTGGGTGCCGTTCGGAGACAGCCCGTAGGCTGCGTTTGTGTCGGCCGGTGCCTCCGGTGGCTGACTGTCGAATGCATGGCCCCAGTCCAGCATGGCGAGCATTGTCTCGGTCGAAACCGGCCTCAGAAGATGAAACTCGGGCCTCGTGTCCGGCGCCGTCCGTTCCAGGCGAACGCCGATCGCGATGAACTCGGGAATCTCGGCAAGCCACTCGGCCAGAAGGGGGTTCCAGAGGTCGTTGATCGGCAGCCGCGCCGCACGCGTGAGCAGGTCGAGAAACGCCGTCCGCATACCGAACTTACCCCTGAGTGAGAAATGACAGGAAGACTCTCATTATACGTGAGGGCTCCGGTCCGCACAAGCGCCCGGCGCATTGCCCCCGGACAAGGGCAATCCACTGCATGAGCAAGACTCACGCATATCTGTCGGCAAAGAGAATTCGCCGGGGGGGCGGAAAATTGCTATACTGGCCATCGCCTTCCGGCGCCCAATAGATGAGGTCTGATATATGTATGACAAGCTATAATAAGCATTTTCTTCGGCTGGGAAACGCCGATCCGCGGTCGCAGATCGACGCCTTTTCCCTGCGCGCGGATCACGTGCGGCCGTGGATGGAGGCGCTGCCGAAAGATGCCCGGATCCTCGATTGCGGCTGTGGATTCGGCCACTTCCTGTATGTGCTCGCCTGCCTGGGCTTCCGGTCCCTTGAGGGAGTCGAGCGCGATCCCGATGCCTGCCGGGTGGCCATGGCCGCTCTCGGGGACCGGGCGGTCATTCACGAAGCCGATGCCTTCGCCTGCCTCGAGGCGAATCCCGGCCGGTTTGATCTCATCATCTGCCAGGACGTGCTCGAGCATTTTCCGCCCGATCAGGGAGAACGCCTGCTTCTGGCAATCTTCCGCGCTCTCCGCCCCGGCGGCCTTCTCCACCTCCGGGTGCCGAACATGTCCTCCCTGCTTGCCGCCTACTCCAGGTATCTTGATATCACCCATCTGAATGGCTTCACCGAATACTCCCTGGCCCAACTCTGCGACCAATGCGGCTTCACAGGGCACGAGCTGCTTCCCGAACATCCCCGGCAGGTGTTTGCCCCCGCCTGGCCCTTCCGGATGATCAAGCGCGCAGCCCGGCTTCTGGTGTATGCGGCGAATTACTTTCTCCACCGGGCGGTGTATGCCCTGCGCCTCCAGCAGCCGATTCCCACGAGGTTCGGCATGAACATCGAACTGGTGACCCGCAAGCCGGCAGCATGATGAGCGGCCCGTTTCGACTTCTGTTCGTCGTCACGAGCCTCGCCGCCGGCGGGGCCGAACGGTCCCTGCTTTCGCTGTGTGACGAGCTTGCCGCCCGCGGCCATCGGGTCACCCTCGTCTCGCTCCAGGAACGGAACGACTTTTCAGACGAAATGCCGTCGGGAATCCGCTGGACGAGCCTGCTGCCCGGCCATGTCCGCCTGCGCCGAGGCCTTCTGTTCTGCCTGCGCCGCCTCTGTCAAGAAGCGGCGGCCCATGATCTCGTCGTGGCGGGCATGGAGGGGCTTCCCTGCCTTGTCGGTGGGTTTGCGGCCAGGAACGCCGGGAAGCCCTTCATCGCCTGGATCCACACGATGCTTGCCGGGCATGCGCGGGAGGAATGGGGATGGGCCTTCACCCAGCTCCATCGACTCCTTCTCCGCCTCTCCGATGGCGTTGTGGGCGTCTCACAGGGCGTCGTGGACGGCATGCGCGAGTTCGTGCCCGGGCTCCAGGACGGCTTGTGTGAAGTGATATATAATATAAAGAATACCATGCCGCGTGAGGGCGCTGCCACGGCGAGCCGCAAGTCTGAGGCCGGGGTGCCGACCGTGCTGACGGCCGGCCGGATCCGGCTCCATCTCAAGGGGTATGATGTGCTTGTCGAGGCACACCAGCGGCTTGTTCGTGCGGGAATCGCCCATCGCCTCGTGATCGTCGGGGATGGTCCCGACCGGCCGCGGCTGCTCGGGATGATCCGGCAGGCGGGGCTGGAGGGGACGATCGTGTGCCCGGGATTCGACCCGCGGATCGAGGAGTGGCTCGCGAAAGCCGATCTCTTCGTTCTCTCCAGCCGTCGCGAAGGACTGCCCCGGACCCTCCTCGAAGCGATGGCTGCCGGAGTTCCCATTGTTGCCTCAGATTGCCCGTCCGGCCCCCGCGAGCTTCTGCTCGATGGCCGGTGCGGGAGGCTCGTGACCCCCGGCGATCCCGCTGCGCTGGCCGATGCGATCCAGGAGACCCTTGCTTCCTCCGAAATACGTCAGGGGTACGTCAGGCACAGTCTGGTCCGGATCCGTGACTTTTCTCCGGAGTGCGTCGTTCCCCGCTGGGAGGCTCTGTTCGCGCGGTTGTTGAGCCGCACCCCGCGCTGAGCCCACGGGGTTTTCTGCTGTCTCGTCCCACACATCGGCGGATGGGGTTCCGCATCACATCGCCAGGCCGGTGGTCAGGGCTCGAAGATGGTGAAAATCACGCCGTTTCCCGATGACGGGCGGCTGAACGCAGATGAAAAACGGAGAGGCACGAACGCCTGGGACCATCCAGTTTTCTGCATGTTCCGGAACTTTTATGGAAATGAAGGTTTTCCGGAGTGTATCTGCACCATCTGCGGATTGGTTCATTGGAATGAAATCAGCATGCCGGACACAAGAGGGTTTTTCTTGAAGGGTCTGGCGTTGTCCTTTGTGTCTTGGTGGTGGAACGATCTCTGGTGTTGCCGCGATTCTGCCGAGGGATGAAACCCTGCGGGCGCGATTCGGGGTACCGGGTGCTTGCATTGTCTGTGAATGCGTGGTAGAATAACTGTCTACCATATCACAATGAAAGGTGATGTCCGTCATGGCTAACACTTCCTCTGCCGCCAAGAACGCCCGCAAAGCCCAGCGCCGCCACACCCTGCGCGTTGCTGTGAAATCCGAGCTCAAGACCCTTCGCAAGAAGACCCTCGAAGTCGCCGAGACCGGCAAGGGCAACCTCGCCGAGGTCACGAGCAGCACCTACAGCCGCATCGCGAAGGCCGGCTCCAATGGATACATCCACCCCCGGACCGCTGCCCGCAAGATCGGCCGCCTGATGCGCGCCGTCAACAAGCTGCAGACCGCCAAGAACGCCTGACCTTCGGGCGTCTCTGTCGCGAACGGCCGTCCCCGGCCGTCTTCACCAGCCACTCTCGCTTTGCGATGGTGGCTGGTGGCGTTTCCCCGTGATGACTTCCGCGACGAACCGCTGAAGGAGCAGAGCCTCGTTGGGCGGGGAGTTTTTCAACGCCGCATCCATCTCGACCAGGCGGGGGGCCAGCTCGACCAGCTCGGCGCGAGTGAACCCGGCCGCCATCGCGAGGCTTTTCACCCGCATCGCCTGGTCGATTCCGAGGGCTTCGACTAACACGGGCGGCCAGGATGCCGCTTCCCGTTGAATCGTCTCGGTCAGGCTCTTCCGCTCCTGGTTCGACCGGAAATCCGTTTTGCCGCTCAGCTGTCGGATTGTCCGGAGCGCCTCGAGAAGCGGCCGACCCAGGTCGGGCCGGTCGGCGGCAATGTCGTGCACCAGCCGAAAGTCGCGTAACATGCGGCTCAGCAGATACCAGATCGGCACGGGCGACTCGCCCTTGATCAGCAGGCTGTCGACCAGCCGCAGCGCATCGGGCAGCCGGCGCATGCCCACCGCATCCAGCAGGTCGAAGATCGTGTCCTGGCGAAGATACGCAACGGATGTCGCAACCTGGGCCGCCGTCACGCTCTTGCCGGGTCCCGCGGCCAGGCACAGCTTTTCCAGCTCCTGGGAGAGAAGCCGCAGATCGGCCCCGATATTCTGCAGCAACAGCTCGGCCGCGTCGGGGGCCAGCGAGGAGCCGAGCTGCCGAGCTTCCTTCTGGAGCCACTCCGGCAGCTTGTTCTCAAAGGGCGGCCAGAAGTCGATCTTTTCGGCGCGGTCCTCGAGCGCAAGTCCATACTCGCCGATGATCCGAGCCTCGCTCGTGAGAACCAGAACGAAGGTCCGTTCGGGAAGCGGCGCCGCCGCGAGCCGTTCGAGCATGCTCCGGCGCGAGGAAGCTGCGAGGCTCTCGGGGTGGGTGATGACGAAAACCCGATGGCTCAGATTGAACGAGAAACTGCCCAGATCACCCAGGAGGGTGTCGGCCGTCGCCGAGCCGAAATCGATGCGCCGGACGTTTTCGCTCCGGTCTTCCGGCGCGACATAGGCTTCGATCAGCTTGCCGACCACCCGCTCCTTCAGAAACTCTTCCCGGCCGGCTAACAGCAGGAACGGCTTGTCGAGCCGCTGCGAGGCGATGGCGGATTCCAGAGTGGCAGTATCCATAGTTGTTCCTATATAATAAAACGGGCGCCCGCC
>DATCTT010000101.1:0-7693 GCA_036567845.1 Candidatus Ozemibacteraceae bacterium
CCGCCACATCCGAGGCGAAGAGAAGAAACACGAACCTGCCGATGACCAGAATCTTCGGCATGCCCGGTCAATTCGAGGCCGTCAGGGTCTCTCCTGTATGTCTCAGATGGAGTCTAACACCCTTCGGGAGATTCTGGCCAGACCAGGTGTTCTCGACGACGTAATCCTCGAACGACTCGGGGAAGCTCCGGCCATCCTTCAGCGCCACCTTCACGCCCTCAAACAGTTTGTGGGCATGGGCGCAGCCCAACCGGGCCTCGCGCATGTTCTGCGCGGCGTTGTTTGGATGCTGCGTGCCGACGTGCTCGAAATCGAACAGGCCCCGCACGATCATCTCCCCGCGGGCGGCTGACCGGTCGTGCTCGAACATGTGCAGCAATGCCTGGAACAGAAGGTCGGCATCCGCCTGCGTGAAGCCGTATTTCTCGGCGAATGCGGGCGATATATACCCTTTGGCACAATACAAGGCATACGGCACGATATGTTTATTGCCCATCGTCCGTTCCTTCACCCGGTCTTCCTCTTTCGTGACGGCGCACCGGGTCACCGTTATCTCAAGAGGGGTGATCGGGTGATAGGACTGCGCGAACGTGAATTGCACAGGCCCACGGACCTGGCCATACGCAGAGCCCTTCATGATCTCATTCCCCACCGATAAAACGGCACCGAATGTGCGGATGTCATAAAATTCGCGGCAAAGCCATTTTACAGCAGCTTCGGCCTTGTTGCCGTTGCTCCCGGCCTCTGACGCCTTGATACCTTTTCCAATCTCCTCTTCAATGACAGCACCCTGGCGAACGAGGATGCCATAGCCGTTCGCCGTATCCCCCGAGCGTTCCGGCGGGAACATCTCGACGAAGTTCCGGACTTTTCGTTTCAAACAGACATCCGAAATGATGCCCCGGTTGGTGTTGGGGTCGATCCTTGGCATGTTTCCGGCGTCAGGGTCTCCGTTCGGATTCCCGTTCGTGACTTCGAACAGCAGCAAAAAATCGTGACGGTTGGTCAGATACTCGCTCATGGTTCTCTCCTTCGCTCAATTCGTCTCGTCGCCGGTTCCGGCGGCAATGTCTTTCGCTCCAGCTTTCCGCGCCCGGGCTTCGCGCCGCTGCGCATCCATTTCGGCTTTCTGCTGGTAGAAGCCCAGGGCGAACCGGCCCTGCTCCTGCATGTTGAACACCCTCGGGAACGACGGCGCCTGGTTCGGTCCGCGCGGTTGTATACGGCAGACGATATCAGCAATCTGGCGTTTGATCGCTTCAGCCACAGCCTGCTTCCCGTTTCGCGCGATCTTTTTCAGATGGTGCTGATGCAGCCGCCAGAGAATGCCAAACGCGCTGTTCGGGGCGGACGAAGCCGTTCCGTAGTATCTCTCGACGACCCCGGCGCCCTCGAGTTTCCAATCGTGGGCGGCCATCTGCAGATCGTCGAAGACGGCGAGCAGCCGGCCGCAGTTGTATGCCGGATCGTCGGTTTCGAACACCTTTCTCTCGATCATGGGTTCACCTTCCTTTCTATTGCGATTCAATATCAACCGAACCAAAGAAAATCTTGAACTATTCAATAACGTCTTCGGGCCAAATTTCACCAGATCAGATTCGAGCCTTGCCAGCACCGGCTTCAGAAGCATCAGAGACGGCGCCGTTCCTTCCAACGCGGCCCGGTAGAGCTGGGCAGGCACGTCGACCTTCATCTCCTTGGCATCCCGAACCGTCGCACAGGCAAGTCGGAACAGCGCCAGCGGCGGCATCTTTTCTTTGTCGTTCTTGTCAGACGTCTTCCGCTTGCTCTTTTCACGCATTCCGTCGGCCTCGGCAATCGTGATGATATCGAGATCGGAAAACCAGTTCCGGAGGTTTTCACAGGCACATTCCACCGTCGTCTGCAACCAGTGCCGCACCACGATGCGGCCTGCGTTTCCGGACAGCGTGACGCTGTAGAACCGGTCCCGTTTTGCGAGGTCCCGATCCACGCCCGCCCAGGGGCTTTTCAGAAACTCCCGGACACTCGCCGGTTCAGGCTTCGAGAGAATCCGGGCGATGAATCCCGTCACGGCCTCTTCCGCTTTCGCCCAGAAACACACGACCGAGTCGCCGATCTTGATGAAATGATCGTCTCTCGACAGAAGGTAGCGAAGCGCATTGCAGTATCCGGCTGCGGCCTCGGTCGACACAGGCGCATTCCGACTCTGATCGAGACCGAATGAGGTGAAGGCGGGCTTATCGAAAGAAACGACGGCAGCTCCGAACGACTGCGTATTCGGCACTCCCTGAATTTTCGGGAGGTGTGTCAGAGCGATCGGAACATTTACCCGTCCCGAAACGAGGCAAATACCAGGAGAAGAGGCGGAATCGGTTTCCTGTTTTTCCCGGGCAAACGCTTCGCGCCAGTAGGGCTTGATGACTTCTTCGTCCTCAATCAGAAGTCGACCCTCGACTTGAAATGTGAACTGGTCAGGACCGAGCTTCACTTCCTCGCCTGTCGAGGTTCTCAGCCACCAGAAGGATTTTTCCGAAGCTTTCTCCGGCGTCTGCTTTCCATATCTCAGAAAGGGAACGCCATCGGCAAATCGCTCACCAAATCGTACCAAAGCGATCAGATCAGGGTGCTTCGTCGCTTCGGCAGCCTCGCTTACCTGCAGCCAGAAGTTTTCCCGTTTTCGCTTGTTGTTCTCATCCCGATCTTCACGTTTTTTTCCGGTCGCTTTTTCAGGTTCAGGATCAAGGCCAAATACGGATGTCAGGGCGTCGGCAAGAAACTCAGCGACACCGCCGGCATTTTTCGGTCTGGACGTTCTTGGTGCGAGGAACGATTTTCCCTTGTTTCTTTCCCCTTGAGTCTCGATCGGGCCATTGCCGATGAGGTTGCCGTCGGCATCGATCGGAATGACCCAGCGGATCGCCTTTTCCTGGAAGGCTTCATCGGCGAGCAGTTTTCGTGAGACGGCAAACTCATACAGGCTCTGCAGGAACATTCGTTCACCTCCCGACCGGCATCCGGAGCAGTTCAACACGTTCCGGATGGCATTCCATCTTCGCGTCCCGCACCCGAGCCCGGAAAAATGCCGCCCGAGGCTTCACGGCACGGCCTTCGAACGCGGGCAACGGTTCGGCCCTCGCCGCCCTCTGTTGTCCCCTTGGCAGTGCCCGCACCCGCTCTTCACGAGCGGTTTCGAATGTTGCCATCTCGCTTTCGGAATACCATCGGAATCCCTCCACGCGCTCCTCGGCATCGAACAGGTCATACAGCATCACTCCCAGCTCCTCTTCGGGCCAGGGATTTCGGCCATCCTTGCCCAGCTCTCGCAAGCGTCTCCCCAAGGCTTCTTCCGGGTCGCTTTCCCAATCGAAGTCGGCGGCGAACTCCCGGACCCCGAGACAAGGTCGGTGATAGCATTTCCCATTCCGGGCACGGCGTTCGAACTCGGCCGCATATTTTTGAATACCATTTGGAATATTTTTCCCGACGCGGCTCAACCGTGCTTCGGCAGAAATGATGTATTCCACGTCTTCAAGTGCGAGCATGTTTCGCTGCGTTCCGTCGGCAGCGCCGCCCCCTGCCTGGATCGGCGAAAACGTGCCGGGGTCTGACATCCAGCCTCCCGCCGCGCGAAGGCTCAGGGTCGCCGTCACCTCGTTGCGTCGGAACGAGAGCCACGAGCCGCGTTTCACCACCCTGATCGCATCGATCAGGTAATACATCTGGGGCTCCCAGAATATAGATTCAAGTATACCTCGGGCCGCGGAAGGGGTCATGATCGGGTAGCTCACACGCTCGACCTTCATTTCGGGCCTCGTGAAGCAGGCGAAATCCCCCCAAACGCGAAGATGGACGAATGAAGCGGTCATATCAGAAACTCCTCCGTCGGACGTCGTTCGATCATGATTCCAAGCTCCGGGTGGTAAACCCCATCTTCCAAAACCCATATCTCGATGTTCGGAAGGATGGGATGAACGAGATGAAGACCTTGCAGAATCAGAAACTCCCTGGCACGGACATTCACCATGAACCGCTGGAGCCGGCGCAGGTCATGCCTCGTAAATCTCGGTTCGCCGGGCGCCGGCGCTCTGGCATGCAATTCTTCGATGATGGTGCGTGCATCGCCGTACGGTACGACGATGGGATAACTTTCTTCGGGAATCACTTTCGCCTTCTTTCCAACCTGGCGAAACTTCAGATTTTCACGATCTTCCTGAATTCCAGTCTGCCCCTTGCGGCAAACATCCGTTGTGATCATCGAAAACAGGCGTGAAAAGTAGTCCCCGAACAGCCCCGGCCGGACAAAGATCTCCTCGGGGCGCCATTCCTGGAGAAACGAAGTCGCCAACCCCGTCGCCGTTTTATAGACCCCGCCCGGAAGCGCCTGGTCTTCGGGCCTGAAGATGATGACGCTGCCGGGTACGGGTTTCCCGTCGGCATCTTTCAGGCGGAACTCCCTGTTACAACGGCCGGCTGCCTGGACGATCGAGTCGAGGGGGCCGGCAGCACGCATGACAAGCGGAAAATCGAGATCGACACCGGCCTCGATCAACTGCGTCGATACGAGAAGGCAAGGTTTCCCGCTCCGCAAACGGGCTCTGATGCTTTCTGGTTTGGGATTCTGGGGATCGCCGATGAGGCCGAGACGGTGTTGCGGGCACATGGCGGATGAAAGGTGAAGGACGCTCCCGTCATCCGTATCGTCAGTCGCCCGTCGCAGGGCCTCCCATGCTGCCATCGCCTGTTTGCGCGTGTTCACGACGCACAGGGCCTGTCTGGCCTCCACCATGAGAGAAGCGATCTGATCCCAGGTCTGGGCGGTTTCGAGAAAGACCGGTTCGACGCGCTTCAGATCGTGAAACAATGCATCGGGATCGGAAACGATCTCACGTAATTCCCTGTCCCGGAACCCGCATTTTAGTGAAGCGGAGTTTTTGAAGGCGGGTTGTGTCGCGCTCGCGAACAAAAACGAGACGCCGTAGTTTTCCGCCAGATCCCGGAATACGTCGAGGGTTGGGTTCAGAAGGTGTGACGGCAGGGTCTGGACCTCATCGAAGATGACGATAGAATTACATATATTATGCAGCTTTCTGCATCGTGTCGGAGAGTATGCGAACAACGTCTCGACGAACTGGACGGATGTCGTTACGATGACAGGTGCATCCCAATTCTCCGCGATCCAGCTCGATCGATCGTTGTCATCAGGTTCTCCGACGCCGTCCGGTTCGTGTGCCGCAGAATGGTGTTCGACGACGATTCCGCGCGACTCGGGATCGAGAATTTCGCGATAAACAGCGGCGTTCTGCTCGATGATCGTCAAATAGGGAATGACGACGATCACACGCCGAAGCCCATGTTTCCTGGCATGGGAGAGCGCAAAGGCCATCGAGGAAAGCGTCTTGCCGCCGCCTGTCGGCACCGTCAGCGAATAAAAGCCCCGCTGCTCTTCCCCCATTTTCACGCAGCGGTCAAAAACCCTGTCACGCGCACGCTTCAACAGAGCGTCATGGTCTGTGCCGGGCGTCTGGCGAGCTCGTTCATCGAACTGTTTCTTTCTCTCAAAAACGGCATTCAGAAGCGCATTCGGATTGAGCGCAAGGCTGGTGCGGACTTTTCCCCGGTAGAAGGCTTCGGTGCTCAGGTGATCCGCATCAACGAGAATGGAAAAAAGCATGCGAATATACATTTCAAGTCGCAGGGGCCGGTCATTGACGAATGCCGGGTCAGAGATGTCTGGCGGCATTTGGAGACCGTCTGCCTCGAGAAATTGCAGAAGACGCTCGGGCGCTTCTTTCACCTTCACGCGCTCAACGGCTGCCTGGACTTTGTCGAGATCCTGAAGACCGGCATGATGGGCGGCAATAGCAAAAGCGGGGCCGGCAAGCGCTCTTGCAAATGCCACCGCAGCTCCATGGACCGCGTGCTGGGTATCGCCCCCCCCCGAACGCTCCTTGCGAAGATACTCCTGGAACTGGTCGCGATATTTTCCGAGATCGTGAAGCAACCCCACTGCGCCTGCGAGATGTCGTAACTCCGGATTCACATGCTCAGCGAGGGCTTCTGCGGCTTCTGCAACGGCCACAAGATGCACCTTCAGCTCTTCCCAGGAGCCTCGGGGCGTATCTTCGTCGAGGGAATGCGCGTAGTAAGACTTCACTCCTGATTCTCTCGTCACACCCACCAATTGAACACCGTGTCAAATATTTTGACTTCAGGCAAATATACTCATGACGGTATATTTTTATGTGTATTTTGTCAACCGTTCAACCGAGTTTTTCCAGCACGTCGAACAGAATATCTGTTGCCGAAGCTGCCAAAGGGGGTGAAGAAGGGGGCGTGGCTGGAGGTGAAGAAGGGGGGGTCGCGGCGGAGGATGGGGCGGATGGCGGGGTGGCGGCGGAACTCGGTGTCGAGAAAACGGCGGACGGGGCCACGGTGCCAGCCGCGGGGATGGGTGAACTCAAGGTAGAGGGACAGATCGCCTTCGGAGAAGGGCCGCACATCGAGGGCGGCGGCCTCGGGGGCGCCGAGGGGGAGGTTGAAGATGGCGAGGTTGAGGAAATCGATCGTCTCGGCGCGGGAAGCGACCCATTCGAGGGTGCGGCGGGCCGCGCGCTCCTCCTCGACCGGCGTGCCGAACAGAAGATAGACGTAGGTTCCGATGCCAGCCCGGTGCAGTTCGCGGAGCACAGCCTCGGCCGTCTCGAGCCTTATCCCCTTGCCGAGGGCGTCCAGCACCCCCTGGTCGCCGGACTCGAGGCCAAGCTGGAGCATCACGCAGCCCGAACGGCGCAGCCCGGCCGCCACGACCGGTTCGGCCAGCAGCGGCTCGAAGCGGGAGAACCCAAACCACGGCGTGCCGGCCGGTCGTCTCGCCAGCTCCCCCAGCAATGCTGGCGACAGGGCGTTGTCAAGCCAATGGAGCATCCCAGGTTTCATATACTTAGATATATTTTCTACATTCTTCAGCAGCGTTCCCCTGTCGGCCGGTCGGAAGGGATTGCCTTCGGCCTTCTCGGGGCAGAACGAGCAGGACCGCCAGTAACACCCGGACGATCCCGAAACCGGCAGCACCGGCACCGGCGACAGGTAGTCGGCCGTGGGCAGCAGATCGAACGCCGCGACCGCCTCGCCACACACAGCGGCGCCGGCCGCGCTGGCCTCACAAATACATTTCGTTATTATCTCTTTGAATATTTTTTCTCCGGGTCCGGCGACGAGATCGTCGAACAGGCCGCCGAACGGGTTCACCCAGCCCGGCCGGGACATCCAGGTGGTGACAAGGCCGCCACCCGCCACAAGATGCGCCCGGGGTGCGAGCCGCCGGACCAAACCGGCCAAGGCGAACGCACTCAGAGCCTGGGACAGGTAGTTCAGCGAGATGCCGATCACCCGCGGTTCTTCCCCGCCCAATAGCTCTTCCAGGCGCGGCTGAAGCACCCGGACATACGGGTCATCGAGGGGCTCGGACGCAGCGTGCAGAAGATCGGCGCTCCGCGTCGGCGACAACCGGTCATCCGTCGCATCGACCAGACCCAGGCGACGGCCCGATGCGCTCCAGGCGCCCTTCACCAGCAGGCGGTCGAGATCCCCCACGATCCGGCGGTAGGTATCGGAGTTTTGGAATGCGCTTCCGTCGCGAAGCCGGCGCAGGTGGTCGTCGCGGTCCCGGACGGCCCGGCGCGTCCAGGTGTCGGCTGCACCGGCCGCATCG
>DATCTT010000102.1:0-6358 GCA_036567845.1 Candidatus Ozemibacteraceae bacterium
CCGTGACGTGCCGGCCGAATACGCCGGATGGAGCGTGGAGCGCGGGGATTATGCGGAGTGGGCGGCTGCGGACCGGGCCGCGGCCGACGCCCTGGTGCGGGAGATGATGGGAAACGTTGGCGATCCCGTTGCGCCCCTCTACGAGCTGCCTGGGGATCTGCTGCTGGTCGATTTTGCGGGCATGGGCGAGACGCTGGCCATCTACTGCGGAAACGGCGTCGCCGTGACCTCGACACCGAAAACAGGCGTTCGGGCGTTCAACCTGTCGCGGAGGATGCGCATCGTCGCGGCGCGGAGGTTCCATGGGCGCTGAAGGGTTAATCCTGGTTTCTCTCTTTGCCACGGTCTCGAGCGTGATTTCGGGCATTGCCCAGGCCCAGCAGGCGAAGAGCCGCGCCGAGCAGGCGCGCCGGGCCATGGAGGAGCGCTCGCGGGGACACCTGATCAACGCGAAGTCGACCCAGGCGGAGATCCCTCTCATTTACGGACAGGTGCGCGTCGGGCTCAACCATTGCTACGTGGGCACCACGGGGGACCGGAACGATTACCTGCACATCGTCGGCATCATCGGCGAGGGGCCCATCGACGGCATCGTCCAGGTCGGCGGGGTCGACCAGATCTGGATCGACGGCAAGCTCTGGACGGAGTACGGAGCCGATAACGTCCACTATGAATTCTTCGACGGGTCCGCCTCCCAGGGCGTCTGCTCCACCCTGCACGACGCCGACGTCAACTGGGTCAACCCGCTGCGCAACACGGCGTATCTCTACATGCGCCTGAAGTACAACCAGGACAAGTTCCAGGGGCCGCCGGGCGAGATCACCGTGGAAGTCCGGGGGCTCGAGGTCTACGACCCGCGCACTGACTCCACGGCCTGGTCCGACAACCCGGCCCTGCACGTGCGCGACATGGTCGTCCGCAGCGCCCAGCGGGGCGGCATGGGCATCGACCCGTCGCGCCTCGACGATGCATCCTTCGGCGGCGCCGCCACCTACTGCGAGACGAAAGGCTGGAAGGGGGCGGCCTGCATCAACCACAACCAGGCCGTGACGGACAATATCGCCCTGCTGCTCACGGCCTTCCGGGGCGAGCTGATCTACTCGGAGAACCTGTTCAAGCTGCGCTACCGCGACCTGGGATACGAGTCCCCGGTGATGACATTGACCGATGACGACGTGATCGCCCCCGCCGGCCGCACGACCCTGCAGATCACCGAGGCCGACGTGTTCGACACGCCCACGGCCCTGCGCTGCAAGTTCCTGAACCCGGACAAGATGTACCAGATGGACGACCACGTCCTTCCCGACACGGAGGCGGTGGCCTCGGAGGGCTACCGGGAAGACAGCGTGGACATGACCGCCGTCGGCGGCCAAGCAAACGTGGTGAGGTTGGCGAATTACCTGCTGGAGCGCCGCCGGCTCGGCAAGGAGGCGACGTTCCAGGCCCGGTCCCGGTGCGCCGCGCTCGAGCCGTGCGACGTCGTCCTGTTTTCGCACCGCAAGCCGGGCTGGACGAACAAGTACTTCCGCGTGATGAACGTCCGCGTGGCCATGGACGGCTCCTGCGCCCTGTCGCTGCAGGAGGAGTACTCGAGCCTCTACGACGACGTCTACAACCTCTCGGCCCACTCCTGGCGCGACACGACCCTGCCCTCGCCCCTGTCGGACGTGCCGTCTGTGCGGAACGTCTCGGATGCCGAGGAGGTCTACAATTACCGCGGCCGGTCCTGGACACGCTGGAAGATCGATTTCGACCCGCCCGATCCCCAGGCCTACCCGTTCTGGAAGCACGCCGAGATCTGGCTCCGGATCGGCGAGACGGGCGACTGGAAGTTCATGACCGTGGCCACCACGGATTTCCAGCTGGACCCCGTCGAGGAGGGGCAGACCTACTACTGCCGGATGCGCTCGGTGAGCATCTTCGAGACGAAGGAGCCGTTGGAAACCTGCTATACCGTATTCCGCACGATCCAGGGAAAGACGAGCCTGCCGTCGGACATGGCGGCCATAACGGCCGTGGCGTCGGCCGACTCGATCTCGATCATGGGGGAGAGCATTGCGGATCCGGACATCGAGGGCTACGAGCTACGGATGGGAGACGGCTGGACCGGGGGGCTGCTGATGGGATTCTACAAGTATCCCATGATCCGGTTCTCCGGCGTGCGGCCGGGCACCTTCACCTGGTGGCTCGCGCCCATGGACAACCGGGGGAAGTACGCGAACACGAAGCGCTCGGCCCAGTGCACCGTGCGCTACCCGGCGGGCTACGAGGACAAGAACACCTGGTCCTGGGATTTCACGACGGGTACGCACTCCAACACCGAGCATGCGACGTACAACAGCCAGGATGCGCTGCGGTGCTCCCACACGGGCGGAGTTCTCACGGGGACGTGGACGTCCCCGGAATACGACCTGGGCTCGATCAAGACGGTGCGTGTCTGGGGGGACTTTCTGACGGCCTTCGTCGCCTCGAACCAGACGTGGGGCGGGATCCTGCCCGGCGGCACGACCTGGGCGGACATCGGGATCTCGACCAAGCGGTGGTACGAGATCTTCGCCGCCACCATCGCCGGGCAGCTCCGGGCGAAGCTCAAATGGGGGGATTCGTCCGGATCGCTCACGAACGAGGCGTCCTTCTTCGAGCTGCTCGCGCCCGAGATCACAGGCCGCTACGTACAGGTCGAGATCACGCTGACGGACCCCACGCTGGATTCCGTCCTGTATCTGTACAAACTGAACATGAAGGCGGCCTACTGGCAGTGAGGTGATCAATGGCCATGGATATCAGGCTGGACACGGTAACCAAAACCGGCAAGGTCTACACCGCCTATGTGCAGCTGGTCGACTCCAAGTCGGGAAAGATCCTGGAGACCTTCAGCTGCACCTATGACCCGGACAAGAAAGGCGGCTTTGCGGCCGCCCTGAAGGCGAAGGCCGAAGCGGTCAAGGCCCGGATCGAGGAGAAAGACGCGGCCCGCGGCGAGATCGAGGCGGTTATCGCCCAGATCAGGGCCGAGACGGGAGGATGAGATGGCGCAGAACTTCACGGACGATTGCTTTGACGCCAGCCATGTCGGGCAGACGGATCTCGGCAACATCGAGAACAATTTCGCCTGCCTGAAGAGCAGCTTCAGCGGGACCTCCGCCCCGTCGAACCCCGTCGCGGGGATGCTCTGGTACGACACGACGAACAACCTGCTGAAGCTCCGCAACGCGGCCAACAACGCCTGGCTCGAGATCTACGATTTCGGGAATGACCGGGTCGGAACGGGGAAAGTGAAGACCGATTCCCTCGCCTCCGGCGCCGTGACGGATGCGAAGGTGACCAGCGTCGGGGGCTCCAAGATCACCGCGGGCAGCATCCCCTCCGGGAAATTCCAGGCTGGCGCGATCGCCGGCGCGGATATCGCCGACGGCACTGTCACGCGGGCGAAGCTCGGCGCCTATACGGCCGGAAATTTCTTCATTATCGGAAGCGATTCAGAAAAAACGACAATGGCGACATCCTACACGAAGGTCAAGGAGATCGTCGTAACCCGCACCGGAACACTGCGGGTCAGTTTTGCTCTTTCCGCGTCGTACCCGGCCAATGCCTACGGCCGTGTATACCGCAACGGGGTTGCCGTCGGTACGGCCAGGAATACCACATCCACAATTCCCGAGACTTACTCGGAAGACATCTCCGGATGGGGGCCGAATGATCTTTGCCAGATATACGCCTACACGCAAAGCGGATCATCTCCGGCCAAGGTTACGAACTTCAGGCTCTACACCGGGGCGCCGGAACGGGAATACGTAACTCTGGACTGAACGATCTACCCTACAGGAGGTCATCATGGCGACATTCAACAAGTTCCAGGACTTCGTCGAGCAGTTATGTAAGGGAACCCATCAGCTCCACGCGGCGGGTCATACGCTCAAGGTGTACCTGTCGAACACTTCGCCGAGTGCATCATCGCACACGGTCAAGGCCGATCTCGCAGAGATCACGGCGCAGAACGGTTACCCGGCGGGCGGCGCGGACATCCAGAACGACTGCTCCGAGTCCGGCGGCACGCTGACCGTGACGGCGCAGGACGTTGTGTTCGCGGCCTCGGGAGGCTCCTTCGGGCCCTTCCGCTACGCCGTCATCTACAACGACACGCCGACCTCGCCGGCGGACCCGCTCGTGGGCTGGTACGACTACGGCAGCTCCATCACGGTCCTGGACGGCGAGACCTTCACGGTGGACTTCGGGGCCAGCCTGCTGACGCTGAGCTGATCGGGGGAGGATGTCATGGCACAGATTCTCATCAAGGCGATTGACGCTACGCACCCGGACGCAACCAATGACCGGGTTGGATGCTACAAGCGGGGGATGCCCGTCGTGGTGATGCCGGACACGCATACCTGGGGTGCCGAGGAGCGGCCTCCGAAGTTTATCGTGCTAAAGATCCCCGGCGTCCCCGTTGAAACCGTCAAAAAGTATATTGAGCCTGAGCTTGAGGACGGCGAAGAGCAGCCGAAAATCTACCGCAGACGCATGTGGAGATTCCGCATCGACGACCTGCCTGCGGCGGCCAAGACCAAACTACTCAAAAATGGAGAGCTGACCATCCGCGCAGGCACCTATGACGGCAGCTACGACTACACGTGGGCACAGGTGAGGTCGTATATCCGAAACCTCAAGACGAAAACAGACGAGACGGAGAACCTCTAGGTGGCAACTGAAGTCGTGAAAATCGTCGATCCTGACAATGGATCGGGTACAGACTACACGAGCCTGTCCGCGTGGGAAGCAGGTGAACAGGGCGACCTGACCGGGGCGCGAGACGAGATCGCCGTGGCCAAGTGCCGCTGCACGGGTGGTACAGCGGACTCGACAAATGTAACAATCGACGGATGGACGACCGACGCCGATCACTACATCAAGATATGGACCGATCCATCAGAGAGTTACCGGCACGACGGTAAGTGGACCACGGGCAACAAATACAGGCTGACGTCATCGGCAGCGTGGGGAATAGGCACGATAAGCATAGCAGAAGCCTATGTGCGGATCATCGGCCTGCAAATCGATAACACTGCGACTAATCAGGCTGTTGGAATCTCACTGAACAGTTTGACCAGCACCACATCGTCTCGCATAGAAATCGTTAATAATATCGTCAGGATGACAGGAGGTGGTGGTTCTGGGGCGCACTATGGTATTGTCGGACTACAGAAAGCGAACTGCTACGTCGTGAATAATATCGTATATGATTATGAGTACGGGATTTATATCAACTGGGATACAGCGGCTGTAGTCAATTGCATATACAGCAATACAGTTATTGATTGTTCGGTAAGCGGAATAGTGAATTACGCGGCCGTCAGCGTAACGAAACGGGCGTACAACAATATAGTGCAGGGGACATCATCTGAGGGAAACTATGTAGATATGGGCTGGTCTGCATCAGGCAACAACATATCAGAGGATGCCACATCGCCTAACAGCGCATATCGCACGAAGACAGTTACATTCGTGTCGGAGGCGGGTGATGATTTCCACCTGAGCTCGTCGGACACGGAGGCCCGTGGTAACGGGGCGAACCTCTATAACGACAGCTATTACGCATTCCAAAATGACATTGATGGGCAGGACCGGGGCGGATCGGGAGCAACGTGGGATATCGGGGCTGATGAGTATCTAAACAGCAGCCTCCCCCCGCAGCTCCTGACCCCGCAAAGATCGATCCAGCATCTGCTGGTCCGATAGGAGGATCGAGATTATGGGCAGAATATACCGAGTTCCGTTCAATGCCGTGGCCGTCACGGCGCAGCAGGACCTGTTCGAGATTACGGCAGCCGCCGGGAAGCCCTGCCGCATCCATGCCTGGATGGTCACACAGTCGTCCGAGGTCGGCGATGCGCAGGAGGAGGGGCTGAACCTCGTGCTCAAGCGCGGCAACAGCTCCACGACATCCGGCAGCGGAGGGTCGGCCCCGACCCCGGTGCCGCAGAATCCGAACGACTCTGCAGCCGGGTTTTCCGCCGAGGTCAACAACACCACGAAGATGAGCGGCGGGACCATTACCCTCGAGGAGCCGCACTGCTGGAATGTGCGGGCGCCGCACCTCATGGTTTATACCCCGGAAACCAGGCCGGTCATCCTGCCCGGCGAGCGCAAGACGCTCGAACTGGCGACGACCCCGGCGGACTCCATTACCATGAGCGGCTTCATGATTATCGAGGAAGAGTAACCCATGCCGCACGTATTCCGCCGGCCATTCGACTATACCGTCCGGCGGCAGCGGTCCTTCCTGCCGTCGAAGACCGCCGCGAACCATTACGTCATTACGGCCGACGCCGGCACGTTCACCCTCACGGGGACGGCGGCC
>DATCTT010000103.1:0-4888 GCA_036567845.1 Candidatus Ozemibacteraceae bacterium
GGAAGAGCCGCCCAGCTGAGGACGCAGGTGGCAAAATGCCATTTGTCGTCTTCGGAGGGCTCCTTGCCCTTTTCGATGTTTCCGGCGATTTTCTCGCAGATCCAGCATTCCCGATGTTGCGTCTTGTAGAGGGCCAGCAGCGAGGGAATGTTCGTCGCGGGATCTACTTCGGACGCGGCCTCGGCAGCCGGCGCGGGAGGTGTGACGAGGGTCAGATGGGGCTTCTCGGCGGGTTTCTCGACGGGAGCAACGGGAGAGACGGGGGTGACAGCTTCGGCGACCGGCAACGGAAGGCTCATCGTGACCTCTCTGGGGGAATGTCTGCGGCGAAAGTGGGGCTATTATAGGACCGGATTTTCAGAGCCGCAAATCCCTCCCCGATTATTTTTTTCTGGACTCATGCGGGTATTCCCGTCCCGCACGTCTGTCCGGCGTTGTCGCCAGGCCAAACCGCACGATTTTTTCGTGCCCTGCGACATTTTTTTCTGGACTCATGTTTCAGACGATCTGATCGGGCGTCGAAGGGGTCACTTCACTGTAGAACTTTTCCAGCGCCGAAACGAGTTGCTGCTGGAGATGCTGCCGGATGCTGCCGCGCGACTGGGCGAGCAGCTGGTTCCGGCTCGGGACGACCCTCCCGGGAGTCGTGACTTCCTCTTCCGAGTCGGCCATCTGCCTCCGGAGAGCCAGGTATTCCTTGAGATCGATCATGGGTACCCCCTGCGAAATGGATGATACGTACGGCAGAGGGTATATCGGCGTGAATCGCGAAAAACCTTTACAGGAAACGTCGGAAAAAGTCACCCGCCCCGCTGTTCGCTGCTGATGATCTCAAGAAGCCGGCGGTGCAGCTCCCGGTCGCAGGCCGCGAGGAGGCCGTGCCGGTGCCGGTAGTCGTCAACGTCATAGCGGAACGGCTCCCCGCGCAGGTCGGTGACGATGCCGCCCGCCTCGGTGAACAGGATCTGGGGGGCCGCGACATCCCACGCCTTGGTGGAGTTCGAGTCGTTCAGATAATAATGCGCCGCGCCTGCCGCGATCGCCATCAGTTTCAGCCCCACCCCGCCCTTCTCGAGCTGGCGGTCGCTCTCCAGAGCCCGGTTCACCCGCACCGCGAGCATGCTCGGATGGGAACGGCTGATCGCGAGCACGACGGCCCCGCCGCCCCTCGCAGGGATGCGCACCCGTTCCCAGGGCTTGCCGGGAGCGCGGTGAAAACAGCCCTCGCCGCGGGCGGCGATCCAGACGTCGCCGGTGGCCGGCTGGAGCACGATGCCGAGATCGGGCACGCCATCGGCGGAGCGGCCGATCTGGACCGAAAACTCGCCGTTGCGCTTGATGAACTCCTTCGTGCCGTCGATCGGGTCGATGAACCAGACACGACGCCCGGCCCGTCCGGCCTCCTGGAGCCCGTTTTCCTCGCTCAGGATCGCGTCTTCCGGGAAGCGCGCCGCGATGGTCCGCACGATCAGCGCATCCGCCGCGCGGTCGGCCTGGGTGACGGGCTCGATGCCGCCCTTCAGATCGACCCCGAACTCGCCCGCGTAGATGCGCATGATCTCGCGGGCAGCGGCTTCGGCCGTTTCCAGCAGGAACGCCGCATCCGGGCAGGAAAGAGGAAGCGCGCCGGTCATGACGTCGTTCGGTTCGATCGGTCGTTCATGCGCCGGCGCGCCCGTGGTGCGTGTGTTCGTCAGACTGCGGCCGCGGCCGCTTTGTCCTGGGACAGCTCGATCGGGTGAATCCATTTGAAGGGATCCTCGATGTCGCCATACTGGATGCCCATCAGGGTGTCATACAGTTTCTGGCTGATCGGGCCGACCTTGCGGCTCGAGACGACATAATCGCGGTCCTTGTATTTCAGGCTGCCGACCGGGGAGATGCTGGCGGCGGTGCCGCTGCCGAAGATCTCGCTGATCGAGCCGGTGGTGATGCCGCCGATGACCTCGTCGATCGAGATCGTGCGCTCCTCGGTCTTGAGGCCCATGTGGCGGGCGATCTGCAGGACGCTGTCGCGGGTGACGCCGGGCAGGATGCTGCCGTTCAGCTTCGGGGTGACGACCTTCCCGTCGATGACGAAGAAGATGTTCATGGCGCCGACTTCCTCGATGAACCGGTGTTCGGCGGCATCGAGCCACAGCACCTGGGCACAGCCCTTCTCGCGCGCGACGCGGCCGGCCAGCAGACTGGCGGCATAGTTGGCGCCTGTCTTGGCCTCGCCGAGGCCGCCCTTGGCGGCCCGAACCAGCTCGTCGGTGACGAACAGGCTGACCGGGTTGAACCCTTCCTGGTAATACGGCCCGACCGGGCTCAGGATGACCGAGTAGATATACTCAGAGGAGGCGCGCACGCCGAGAGTGGTGTCGGCGGCGAACATAAACGGCCTGATATACAACGCAGCACCGCGACCGCGCGGGACCCATGCGTGCTCCTGCCGGATGAGGGCCTCGATGCTCTCGATGAACACATTCTCGGGAACCGACGGCATACACAGGCGCGCCGCCGACCGGTTGAACCGCTTCGCGTTCATGTCGGGCCGGAACAACTGGATGTGATCGTCGGAGGTGCGATAGGCCTTCAGACCTTCGAAAATCTCCTGGGCATAATGAAGCACCAGGCTCGAGGGCTCGAGCTGGAATGGCTGGAGCCGCTTGATCTCAGCGTTGTGCCAGCCATCGACTTCGGAATACTGCATCACGAACATCAGGTCCGTGAAATGCTTGCAGAAGCCGAGCTTCTTGTTGTCCGTAATGTGAGGTTTGCGTTCGCTGTCCTTGATGGGATGAACCGTGATTTTCATCCGACTTCCCTTTCCTTGTTCCTCCGGCTTTTTTAGCCTGTAGTTGTGGAACACAGCCAATGCCGCGATTATACTCCCGCCGTGCCGGAGCATGCAAGAAAAGAAGCTGATCTGCCGATAGGGGAGGATGAATCCTATCGTGGAGGCCCCCCATGATCGACGTGACTCCCCTCGGCATTCTGACGGAGCAGCCGGAATCCAGCCGGCAGTTTTACCGGACGGTTCTGGGCATCGAACGCGTCCAAACCTGCACACTTCCGCCGGCGGACGGCGCCGGGCCGCAGGCTCTTCTCCGCCTGGAAAGCCCCCAGATCGAGGTGTTTTCGAGCGAAACCCGTCTTCTGGAGCGGACAACGAACGCCGTGATCGGAGTCGAACACCGACTGCTGCTCAAACCACGCGACCCGCAGGGCCTGATCGCCCGGCTCGAGTCGGCCGGAATCGCCCTCACCGACCGGCACGGCGCCTCGGCCGCCTTCGAAGATCTCAACGGCATCCGCTGGGAACTCCGCGGCTTGCCGAACTGACAATGGCCTCCTCAGGCAACAGAGCTGAGGTCACCCTCCGGAACATCTTCTGGACCTTTTTTCGTGTCGGATTGTTCACGCTCGGCGGAGGACTTGCGATGGCAACGGTCATGCGACACGAACTCGTCCTGCGGAAGCGCTGGTATGACGACAGGGAGTTCATGGCCGAGATGGCCACTGCCACCGTCGTTCCAGGCGCGATTGCCGTCAACCTCGCGTTCCTCCAGGGACGGCGGCTGCGCGGCAGGTCCGGCGCCGTGGCCGCGGTCCTGGGAACCGTTCTCCCCTCGTTCAGCATCATCCTGCTCGTGGCCTGGATCGCCGCCCCCTTCTTCGCCAATCCGAAGGTCGCGACGTTCTTTCAGGGCTGCGCCGTCGGTGTGGGCGGGCAGCTGGCCTTTGCCGGGTATGCCTTTGGCCGGAAACTCCTGCGAGGCCCCAGAAGCCTGCTCATCTGCCTCCTCGGACTGGTGGTCGTCGGCGGCCTGGGCCTGCATCCGATCTGGGCTGTCGTGGTGACGGGGCTCTGCGGGTTCATGTTATACCGCCCCGAAGCGGCTTCCGTGTCAGCCGCACAGGCGGAGTAACCAATGGGAATCATCCTTTTCAAGCTCGCCCAGCTCGCCCTCAGCTTCGCCCTGATCGGCCTGGGCGCCTACGGCGGGGGCATGGTCACCATCCCTCTCATCCAGCACGAACTGGTCGACGGCCGCCACTGGCTTACCTTCGCGGAAATGGCCCGGCTCGTGGCAATCGCCCAGATGACGCCAGGGCCGATCGCCATCAATGCGGCAACCTACGTCGGATTCGGCATCGCGGGAGTCATCGGCTCCGTCGTGGCGACGGCGTCGGTGGTGCTCCCCTCGCTGGCGATCCTCGCCTGGCTGGCTCCCGTAATCGACCAAGTGCGGGAAGAGGAGCGGATGCGCGCCATACAATGGGGGATCCAGCTGGGCGTGGTGAGCCTGATCCTGTTCGCCACCTGGTCCTACGGCAGATCTGTCATCACGGACGGCCGGTCTCTGGCTGCCGCCGCCGGGAGCTTCGCACTGCTCGTCGGTCTCGAGGGGAAACTGCACCCCATGGCGGTGGTCCTGGCCATGGGTCTCGGATGGCTCATTCTCTTCTGAGTCCAGCTGCAGATTACGACATAATATCTATAGCAATATAACTCAGCCTTCCCCGGCAGAGCCTTTCGGGAACAGCGGCGCGAGCAGTTTCAGCGTGCGGCCGAGGGCGCCGCGGTGGCGTGCGAGGACGGTTTCGGCAGCCATTCCAAGCGCGGCAGCCCGCTCCGGGGCATGCAGAATGGTTCCGATGCAGTTCAGGATCGCACCGACATCGGCATGCCGCTCCATCCCGCCGGCCGCGGCAAGCTCGTCGACGAGGTCGGCAAAGTTGCGCGCATGCGGACCCATGAGAAGCGGCACCCCGTGGTTGAGCACCTCGAGCGGGTTGTGCCCCCCCACGGCGGGGTCGAGCGACCCGCCGACGAAGGCAACCGCGGCAAGGCCGTAGAGGGCCGCCAGCTCCCCCATCGTATCGAGCAGCATCAACCGGG
>DATCTT010000104.1:0-3041 GCA_036567845.1 Candidatus Ozemibacteraceae bacterium
TGCACTGGGGGCAAGGAATGAACGGACGGTTGTACCCGTCGGGAATCTCGATCTGTGTCTTGCAGTAGTTACAGTTCGCGCTGCCTGCCATGTCCTCTCCGCCTTGTACGAGTCTGTCCCAGCCTACCGCCGGAAAGGGAGAAAATCAAGCGATGCATTTGCTGCATCGGTATTCACCCGTGGCCGGGATCTGACGTATGTGGTCCAGGCAGGTGGGTTTGCCGCAGGAGGCGCACTCGACGCTACAGTCGCCACAGCCGGGGGCCCCGCAGACGTGACAGGTGAGTGTGTGCGCCGGACACAGGTCCGTCTGACAGGAGCGACACTTGAAATGACAGTGGGCGCAGACGATCTGGCCGCAGGCCGAGCAGGTGCTCGTCAGGCACTTGAGGCACAGCTGCCGTCCGCATGCCGCGCAGGAAAGGGCGCAACTGGCGCAGACCGGATGTTTCGAAGAACAGACAATGATCTCCGAACCATGCACGCGGGTGCCGCAGTTGGCGCAGGCCATAGAGCTCTCCTCGCCGATTGCGCCAGCCTGCTGATCCGAGAGGGTCGTCTCCCCGGCCTCGTAATACGCCGAGAAATCCATCTTGTCGATTGGAAGCCGCGACCGGTTCTTGTCGGTCCATTTCGCGGCCTCCCCATTCAGCGGGCTTTTCAGATTGTAGCTCTGATACGACAGCATCTCCCCGATCCGCACGATCAGATGCGACAACGACTCGCCCGCCGCCCAATGGTCCCCGATGCAGATCGCATGAGGCGCGATGTTCGGATGGAACACCGGCGTGAGCATCCGGCACTGGGGGGGCTGGCGCGGATAAGATCGTGTAAGATATATTTCGGCAAGGTGGCTGTTCTTCACGGCGACCTGACCATCGGGCTTCATCACGAGACTGTTGACCAGAAACTCGATTTGGTATTTTTCGGGGGGATTGCCGGTGACGGCTTTGATGAGAATGCGGCCGCCCGCCTTGAACGTTCCGACAATCTTCTCGTAGTCCGCCTGGAGACGCTTCAGTCTGATGCTCATCCGTCGCTGCCCTTTTCCGCCGGCTGGATGCCGGGCAATGTGAGAATCTTCGCCCATTCGGGTTCGAGCACCCGGAAAAACTCGTCGATCGCGAGCGAGAAGTTCAGCCCTTCCGACACGGTTTTCGCGTAGATCCAGGTGTTGACGCCGATCAGATACCCCTCGGGATCATACAGCCCCCCCCCAGAGTTGCCGTGGTTGAGCGGGGTCTGCATCTGGATGACGGTCAGATCCCGCGACCCATACCGGTTCGTCCGCAGCGCCGAGATGACCCCTTCCGTGTAGGTCCAGTTCAGGCCCATCGGGTTGCCGATTGCGAATACCCGCTGGCCCATCGAGAGCTGCCGGTTCGGCTGATACTTGATGACAGGCGAGAATCCCGGCGGGGTCGCGACCCGGAGGATGGCCAGGTCGATGCCGTCCGGGGCGAGCCACACCGGGGTTGCCCGGGCTGACTCGCCGGAAAAGAAGGTGACGCCGACATCCCGCGCCTTGCGCACGAGCGCCGCGAGGGTGTCGACCTCCTCGCCGAGGGTCAGTACGTGGGCATTCGTCAGGATATAGGTGAACGTGTCGCGGTTGCAGAGGGCGATGCCGGATCCGGTCCCTTCGGAGAACCCTGACCCGGAGCGGATATGGACGTTCGCCATCAACGCTGCCCGGATCCGGGGCTCTGCGGTTCGGATCGTATCAGCCACCTTGCCCATGTCGAACTTCACGCCGCCCACGGGCCGCTCGCTTCCGCCCCACAGGGGGATGAACGTCAGGGCCAGCGCCGCAATCCCGCCGCCCATGCCGGCAAAGGCAAATAGATTCCCCTTCAATTCGCGGTTCTGCTGGATCATGGCCAGGGAGAGTGCGCCGACGACGACGGAAAGCAGGCTTCCGGCCAGGGAAAACAGGAACAACACGGTCGTACCGCCGCCACCCGAGGGATTGGTGTCGAAGGAGAAGTTCCAGAGGCTGAAACCGAGCGCGCCTGCCCCCAAAATCAGGGCGATGACGGCCATGACCGACCAGCGGGTTTCTCGCCGTGCCAGCTCTTCCGCGAGAGCGGCCGAGCCATGGCGGACGCCCGGCGGAAGCTGGCTCACGCCGGAAAGATCGGCCTTCGTGATCACGATGTCCGCCGGTCCGCTTTCCATCGCGGCCGCCCGGTCCGGCCGGCAGTGATATCCACCGCAGCCGTCAGCCTTCCAGCAGGATGTGTGGTTCAGGGAGCCGCAGCGGCCGCAGATCATGCCCTCCTCCCCTTCGCGGACCGCCTTGCCGCAGGTGGGACAGAGCGCGCCGGCGCGGAGAGCGTCGACGAGAATGAATTCGCCTTTTGATTGTGTATTCATTAAAATAGAACCGAGTAGATGCCGAAGAACAGGGCGAGAGCTCCCCAGAGAGCCGAAACGCCCACTCCCGCGTAGAACAGAATGCGGAGCGGCGGAGGAAGCCGCTTCACGTCGAACAGCCAGCTTTCCGTGAACATCGCGATCAGGTTCGCGGGCAGGGAAAAGATGAAGAGGCAGCCGAGGGCGCTCGCGACGAACTGCGCGATCACCAGGTTGCGCATCCGCACCAGATCCGTCCCGTCATATTCGCGCGTGGCCCATTCCGCAGCCGTCATCGGCCGCTCGGTCGGAAAGACGGCCTTGCAGTACTTGCAGATTACGGCATTCGCGAGAATGCTCGACTGGCAGGCAGGGCACTTTTTCTCCGCCGTCCAGCCCGGTGTGAACGTGTCCTCCGCGACCGGCTCGGTCTTGGTGACGGCCGGAGCTGCCTTGCAGCCGTAGGTGCCGCACCCCCCGATCTCCTTCCAGCAGTCGTGGTGATAGGGCAGCGAGCAGAGCGGGCAAGTCACGACGAGCTCCCCCCGGGAAATCCCGGTGCCGCAGGTCGAACAGGTTTTACCGATCTGCTCGTCCCGCGCTGGTTCCGGGGTGACACGGGGAGGCGGAGAACCGGCCGGAGCCGGGGTGCCGGGCCGGACAGCGGAATTTCGCGGGGTGGGAGA
>DATCTT010000105.1:0-7982 GCA_036567845.1 Candidatus Ozemibacteraceae bacterium
GTCGCCGCCGTTGGCGCCGCCGCCCCCGCCGCTGCCGCCGCTGAGAAGACCGAGTTCGACGTCGTTCTCGAGAACGCCGGTGCCAACAAGATCAACGTCATCAAGGTCGTCCGCGAATTGACCGGCCTGGGCCTCAAGGAAGCCAAGGACCTCGTCGATGGCGCTCCGAAGACCGTGAAGGAAGGCGCCCCGAAGGCTGACGCCGAGAGCATGAAGAAGAAGCTCGAGGAAGCCGGCGCCAAGATCGCCCTCAAGTAATCTCCGCTGGTTCAGAACCCCCGCACGGCCTAGGCCGTAGCGGGGGTTCTTCTTTCCTCGTGAGGTGCGTTCAGGGGACAGGAGAGCAACGCACCGCAGAGACACGGAGACACAGAGAATAAAACACGATATATTCTGGCATCCCTTCTCATTGATAAGCACCCGAAAGCCCGAGAATCTGGTGGATTCTCAGAAATCATCTGCGACATCTGTGAATGGGTTCTTGAAGGGAAATACGGTCGGACGCCGTGACACGGGAGACAAACATTCACAAAGCTCTGGGTCTTAGAGTCTCTGTGGGTCAAGCGGTCTCAGAATCTCGTCGGGTTGTCGTGGCGGAGAATCAATTTTTCCAGCGAGGCTAGAAGGATTCGGGGATGTCGTTGCGGAGCCAGAACCAGACGCCGAGGATGTTCACGAGACGGTATTCCTTCTCGAGGAAGGCTTGAAGGCGGTCGCGCGTTGGGCGATCGATGAAGCCGGTTTTCAGAAGATGGCTGCTCAGGACCGTTCGTTCCTGCTCCGGCTGGCGCGAAAATGGGAAGTTGGCGATGCGGCGCTGCGAGGAGATGATGAGTGGCTTTTGCGAAATCAGCTGTTCGGTGAAATTGCCGAGCGGCTTCTGGAGATCCTCGTGGAGGATGGGAAACTCGAGGAAGTTCCAGAACCAGGCATGATCGAAGCCCGTGGCATTCTTGAACAGGATGGGATGATCCGGATAGATGAGGCTGACCGGCCCTTTTTCGGCTAGCGACTGGAGGATGTCGATCTGGATCAGCTTCTCGTAGAACGGCGCCCAGGCTGCATATCGGATGTAATACTGGGACGGCAGCAAGATTACGACGCAGATGACGGCCAGAAGAGCGAACTTCCCCTGCCGGACGAGCTCCCGAGCCGCCGCTTCCCCCCGGTGGACAAGCGCCGCTGCAAGAAGAAGGGCGGACAGCTGCAGATGATACAGGTATTTGTGCGGGCTGAGGAGCATGGGAACGACACTTCCGATGATGGCTGCCGCGAGAATGCCGCGCCGCCTCCGCTCATCGGCCTCCGTCCCTGGATATCTCCACCATGTTGCTATAGTAAAAATTATAATGCTAAAAGGAATAAAACCGCCCGGCGGCTGGTAGGACTGGAACTTGCGGTTGAACGTAAATGTTCCATAGAGACATGCTTCCACGAGATCATGTCGGACCAGCCAGAGGACCAGAGGGAGAAGTCCCACTGCGACCCCTGCGGAGAATGTGGCGAGCCGCCGGATGGCGGAGACGATGCCTGAAAATGGCCGGCAGAAAGCATCGGCAAGGGCGGCGCATCCGAGCAGGAAGCCGACTTTCGGGGTCAGGGAAAGCGCGATTCCGAGGAATAGCCCCGCCGAAAACCGCATGCGGAGCGCGTCAGAACTGGATGAAAGCAGCAGGATCAGACCGGTGAGAACGAAGGGCGCCGCGACGAGATCGGGGCGGATGTTGTTCCACTGGAACGGGATCAGCATGGCCGCCCAGAAAAACAGAAAAACCGCCCGGGAAGGGGCCTGGCCGCCATGGAGCCGGCTGCTCAGCTTCCAGGCGAGAACCCCGGAGACGAGGGCGATCGTGAGACTGGCCAGCCGTGCCGTTTCGAGAAGACTGGAGCCGGCATCGAAGAGGCGCGTGACGGGCGCGAGCAGGAACCAAAGCGTGGGAAGGTGGTGCTGCCAGAAATCCCGGAACGGAAGAAGACCTCGGGAAACCTGCCAGGCGCAGTTCAGATGCTCGACCTCGTCATGATCGAGATGCATGAACTGCCAGGCAAAAAGTGCGGCGAGAAGGCTGCCCAGACCCAGAATGCCTTCGAGACGGCGGTGGCGAGGCACGCCGGAAGCGAATACGAACGGAAAAACGAAGCGCCACAGGAAGACGACGAGAAGGAACGGAAGAATTTTTTCGACGGCTCCCGAGAAGAAAAACGATCTGATATAGAATTCGGGCGAGTTCATCCGGCCGTGCTCGGAACCTCGTTCATCGCCCCGCGGCGGTATCCTTCGGGAGCGATCTCGACACGGGTGAAGCCGAGGGCTTTGAAGCGGCCGAGAAGACCGGGAAGCACCGTTTCGAGGCGGGCGATTTCAGGGGCGGGGACTTCGAGCCGGGCGTAGCTGCCATGATGGCGCACCCGTGCGTCAGAGAAGCCGGCTTCGCGCAGGATCGCTTCGCCTTCCTCGATCTGGCGGAGCATCGGCTCCGTCACCGGCGTGCAGAACGGAATGCGGGTCGCGAGGCAGGGGCCGGGAGGCCGGATGAGATCCGTCGCGTTCCAGGCCGTCAGCGCTTTCCGGATCTCCTGTTTGCTGAAGCCGGCGATCTCGAGGGGGCTGACGACGCCCAGCTCGGTGAGGGCGCGGCGGCCGGGCCGGTGGTCCCCCCGGTCGTCGATGTTCGAGCCGTCGGCAAGAAGCCAGCCCTCCGGCTTGAGGCCGAGGAGGGTGCCGAACACGTGCTTCTTGCACAGATAGCAACGGTCGGGCGGATGCTTCGAAAAAGCCTCCAGGGGCAGCACTTCGAGCGGAACCTCGACGAGATCGAGGCCATGTTTCATCGCTGCCGCCCGTGCCGATTCGACTTCGTGGCGCGGCATCACTTCCGAGACGACGAGAAAGGCCCGGGTGTTGGGACCGAGAATCCGCTTTGATGCGATGGCCAAGAAGGCGCTGTCCATGCCTCCCGAGTAGGCGACAGCCACGCCGGGCTGGCGTGCGAGCCAGGTGTTCAGGGCGTTCAGGGCATTGCTGGTGCCGGTGTTCATGGTGGCGGCAGTATATCCCAATCTGCCCTTTCCCGCAGCCCCCGAACGAATCACCAGGAAGGCAAAGACTGCATCACCACCGGGACACCAAGACACAGGGTTCTCGAAAAGTTCTTTCTCTGTAACTCTGCGCCTCTGTGGTGCGTTGGCGGCTGGACGGTGAATTGCGGCGCCAGGGCGTTTCCCCTTGGGCGGCGGAAGCTGAGAGGGGATGTGTGGTATGATGGCGCCTGAAATCTTCCCCCACGGAGGTCGCATGTCCCTCGATAAACTGCATTTCCGCGGCGGCTACAATTTTCTCGGCCTGCCTGCTGACGAAACCCGCTATGAGAACGCCCGCGCCGTCATTCTTCCCGTCCCATACGACAGCACGACGTCCTACCGCGCCGGAACCCGCGAAGGGCCTGCGGCGATCCTGATGGCGTCGCGGAACGTCGAGCTCTACGATATCGACCTCGACTGCGAGCCCCTGAACAGCGGTGTCTGCACCCTTCCCGAACTCGAACCCGATATGTCGGGGCCGCAGGCGACGGTGAAGAATGTCGAAGCGGCTGTCGCTGCCATCTGCGGGGATCACAAGTTTCCCGTGGTGCTTGGCGGCGAGCATAGTATCTCGACCGGCCCAATCCGGGCTCTGCGGAAGAAATACGGCGAGGAGTTCAGTGTCCTTCAGCTCGATGCCCATGCCGATCTCCGCGACACGTTCGAGAACACGCCGTATAACCATGCCTCGGTCATGCGCCGGGTCTTCGATCTGGCCGAGCTGACCCAGGTGGGGATCCGGAACATTTCTGCGGGAGAGATGGAGTTCGTCCGGGAAGCGCGTCACGACGGCATTTTCTGGGCACACGACCTCCAGGGTGCCTCGGAAGAATGGATTCCGCGCGTCGTGGATCGATTGAAAAAACATGTCTATATAACGATCGATCTGGATGTATTCGATCCGTCTATTATGCCTGCCGTTGGCACCCCCGAGCCGGGTGGCCTCCTCTGGTATCCGGTTCTTCGGCTTCTCGAGACGGTTGTCACGAAACGTAACGTGGTCGGATTCGATGTGATGGAGCTGTGCCCGATCCCTGGCCAGATTGCCGGCGATTTTCTGGCCGCCAAACTTGTCTTCAAGCTGCTGGGGAAGGTGTTCGCACACAACGGCTGGATCGCACGGGACGAGGCCTGATTCGCCGTGAGTCCGGTCGATCTCCTGCTCATCGCCCTTGCCGCCCTGCTCGGGGCTGCCGCCGGCCCGCGTATATCGTGGTCGATACGGTCCTGGCCGGGTCACGAGGACCTGCTCGAGGATTACACGAAGTGTCACAACTGCGCGGGCGGGCTGCGGCGCGGCTGCGTGAATGCGGGGCGGCGGCAGGACATCGCGTATCTGGTGTTCTCGGCGGTCCTTGCCGGCCTCTCGGTGGCTCTGTGGGGCCCGGGCACGAAAGCCTTTTTCTCATGGATGTTCGGCGTCTCCTGCATGATCATCACGGTCGTCGACGTGCGGTTCCTCATCATTCCCGACAAACTGTCGATCAACGGCAGCGTGGCGGGGCTGGTGTATGCCCTCGCCTGCTGGATCTGGACCTCCCCGCTCGGGAAGATGCCGCCCGGCCACTATGTGACTCTGACTGACAGCCTGCTTGGGTTCGCCCTGGGCGGAGGCTTCCTCTGGGGTCTCGGCTGGCTTGCCTGGAAGATCCTCAAGAAAGAGGGAATGGGTGGCGGCGACGTGAAGCTGCTTGCGGCATTCGGCGCCTGGCTCGGTTGGAAGCCGGTCATCGCCATTGTGGTGCTGGCGAGCTTTCTCGGGTCCATTGGCGGGATAGGGAACATTCTTTACCAGAAAATACGATATCGAAAGCAATACAAGCCTCTCACCCACATGATCCCGTTCGGGCCGTATCTGTGCGTCGCTTTTCTCTTCGTTTTTTACTTCGGCTTGCAGCCGCTGTTCTCGCTCATGGACCTCTACCAGGGGTGGGTTGAGTCTCGGTTCCTCGGCAATCCCTGACGGTGTGAACCGGCTGATGGACACGTCGCTCGTCTATCTCGATGCTTTTCTGGAGCTCCCGGCGGAGCTCTCCGCGACCGTCACGCGGCTGAACAGGCAGATTGTCTCGACGGTTGGTGGATCGATCGATTTTTCACGCGGCATGGTTCCCCATATCACACTCTATATGGGTTTGTTTCCTGCGGAAGAGCTGGAGCGGGCGGCGAATGGCCTTGCCGCGATTGCTGCCGACACCTCCCCGATCCCTCTCTCGCTCCGGGGCATCGAGGCGGGAGCCGAGGGCTACCTGTTCCTGAATGTGGAAATCGGCGAGCCGCTCCGCAGCCTCCACGACCGGATTGTCGCCGTGCTGAATCCCCTCCGGCAGGGAGCGATACGCCGGAAATTCCTCGACTCCCTCGAACGGTTCACTCCCGGAGAACGTGAAAATATCATGAACTATGGATTTCCCTGGCTGCTGAGCCTGTTCAGGCCGCATGTCACTATCGGCAAGACCGACGCTGCTGCGGCCGGAGGGGTCGCGCGGGGCCTGACTGTTCCAGCGGAACGAGGGGTGGCCACGAGACTCGTGCTTGGCGAGGTTGGCGAGCACGGAACGGTCGTGGCCGCCAGATCCGCTTTCGATCTGTCGAAAGCCGCATGAAGGAGAACCACAACCGATGACACGACATTTCCTGATCCTGGTTTGTGTCGCCCTCACGCTTGGGGCTTTCGTCACCGCCTGCCGCACCGGAGAGCCTGTCGTGACCGTCTACGTGACGGTTGATCAGCCGTTTGCCGAGCCCGTTCTGGCAAGCTTTTCAGCCAAAACCGGCGTGACCGTGCAGCCTGTCTTTGACACCGAGGCAGCCAAAACCGTTGGCCTGGCCAACCGTCTCCGCGCCGAACGCGCCCATCCCCAGTGCGATGTGTTCTGGAGCTCCGAGTTCGCGCATACCGTGCGGCTCGCCGACGAAGGCCTCTTCGAGGCCCGGAATTGGCCAACTGCCACGGGATTGCCGGCCGAACTGTGCGATTCCGGCCGCCGATGGGTGGGCTTCGGTCTCCGCGCTCGCGTGCTGCTTGCGAATACGAAGGCCCTGGCTGCCGCATCGATGCCGATCCGCCTTGTGGATCTCCTCGACCCGGCATGGAAACCCGGCGAGGTGGCTATCGGGCTTCCCCTGTTCGGAACGACGAACACCCATGCCGCGGCCCTTTATGCGATGGGCGGGGAAACGGAGATGCTCGGCTTCTTCGAGGCGCTCAAGGCGCGCGGGGCAGCCTTCGTCGACGGGAACGCGGTCGTGCGCGACCGGGTGGCGGCCGGGGCCTGCCTCGTGGGCCTGACGGATACCGATGATGCGCTCGTCTCGGTGACCCGTGGTGACCCGGTGAAAATGATCATTCCCGACCAGGGGCCCGGTGGTTCGGGGACCCTGCTGATTCCAAACACCGTCGCCGTCATCGCCGGTGCCCCCCATCCCCGCGAAGCCGCGCTGCTGGCCGATTACCTCGCCTCGATCGAGGTCGAGAAGATGCTTGCGGAAGGGGAGTCGAAGCAGATTTCCGCCCGGCCGGCCGGTCCGGTTCCGATGGGCCTGCCCCCGCTCGACGGCCTTCGGCCGTTGCCCGTGAGCCTTGCCTCGGTGGCCGCCGCGATTCCGTCCGCGACCGTGCTACTGCGCGACCGGTTCATGCGCTGAGGGGCATCACATGCTGACCTGGCGGCCGGCTGAGGGGCATACGGAACGGATGATCCGCCTTGCCGTTGCCGGGACCGGCCTTCTTCTGCTCACGCCTCTGGTGGTGATTCTTCTGCCGGCCCTTGCCGGGCTTTTCCAGAACGGGATCGTGGCACCGGCCGATGGAGGGCGTCTCTGGCATCTCGCCTTTCGGTCGGCCCTGCTGGCGGGCGGCGCGGCAACCCTGGCGACCTGCTCGGGAGCCGGCCTCGCCTGGCTGCTGACGATCCGTCCGAATCTCTGGTCCGCACTTCGCGTGCCGCTGCTGCTGCCCCTTGTCCTGCCTCCCTACCTCGTGACGCTCGGCTGGGTGGCTGCGACGGACGCCGTCGCGATGAAATGGGGTATTCAGCCGGGCCTGAGCGGCCTGCCCTGGGGTGTCGCGATTCTTGGCCTTGCGGCGGCACCTCCCGCGGCTCTGGTGCTCGGAACGATCCTGCGTCGTGCACCCGCAGCCCCGATCGAATCGGCTCTCCTCAGCCTCGGACCCGCCGGAGCTCTCCGCACTGCGATCCTTCCGCTCTGGCGCCGCCCCGCCGCGACGATCTGGCTGTTCGTGTTCGGCCAGACCCTTGCTGAATACGGGGTGCCGCTGTATCTCCAGGTGCCGGTACTCGCGACCGAGCTCGTATCAGCCTTCGCCGGGGGCGAACCGGCCGGAAACGTCCTGCTCGCCTCCTGGCCCCTGGCCCTGCTGCTTGCCGTCACCATCGCGGTCTGGGCCTCGGCCACCTCGATCGAGGGCCGTTCGCGCCGGGCACCAGACCGGCCGGGCAGGTTGCCCTGGCTCGAAACCGCCGACTGGCCGCGCCCATGGCGAGGAGCAACCCTGCTTGGCGGCATCGCGGCCTTCGCGGGGCTCGTGGTTCCTCTCATCGGCCTCGTCCTGGGAGCGTTTCGTTCAGGCAGTGGTCCGGCTCTGCTGCTGGCGGCTATTCCGGCTCTTCGCATGTCTGTATGGCTTGCGACGGGCTGCGCCCTGCTTGCCATCGGCCCCGCATTGATTCTCGGCGATGTGCTGGGTGCCGCTTCGAGCCGGATCCCGCTGCTTCTTACGGCTCTCGCTCTCGCGATCCCCGCCGGGTGTACGGGAATCGCCCATGCGGCGTTCTGGATCCGGACCCCGTTCGCCGGTGGAGAAACCGCGATCTGGGCCGGCCATCTCGCCCGGATCCTCCCGGCTGTCTGGCTCGTCGCTGCTCTGATGCGCAGCC
>DATCTT010000106.1:0-7135 GCA_036567845.1 Candidatus Ozemibacteraceae bacterium
CACCGGCCGCTCCGCGGGCCCCCCCGCACTCATCGAGCCAATCAGCAGGGAAAGAGCCCACTCGGGGGACGCCAGCGGCGTCACATCGGCTTTCAGCAGGGTTCCGCCACCGGCGGCGACCGCCGCGCCCAGATCCGCCAGGCGTGCCGGGGCGGCATGGACGAGCAGCTTCCGGAGGCGGCTTCCGTCGGGAGCCATCTGGATCGAGATCTCCCGCGGGTCGGCGATCCGTGCCAGCCGCTCAAACCCTTCCATCAGCTCCACCGCCGGAACAAAACCGGGATCGTCGGATAGATCCAGGGTGAACACCGAATTCTGGCCCATCGTCGTCCGGGAAAGGGTCTTTGACATCGCCGGAACCGCCTTCCCGCCGGTCTTCACGAATGCCGCAAGCCCCGACAGCACCGGAGCGACGATCTGGAAGGAACGCGCCCCCGAGATGCCGACCGTACAGCTGAACAGACGCACGCCGTCAACGGCCGGGGCGGCAAGATCGAACAGGGGCAGCCGGTCGAACGGCGCCAGCCGCCCGAGAGCATCGGGGCCGTCTTTCACTTGTTCCTGGGGGTCGATGCACAGGGTGAGTTCGAACTGGCCGGCCGGCTTGAGAATGACAGCCTCGACCACCACCCGGTGGTTGCGGCGCAGCCCCTCGATGAGGCGGCTCACATCAGCCGTTCCCGACGAAGTGACGGCCAGCTCGGCCCTCGCCTCGCCCCCGACCGGCGTCCCCGTCAGCGAGCACCTGCGCAGTTCGAGGCCGGTATCGCTGACAGCGCCGATCAGCTCTCCCACGACCCCCTGTGCATCAGCCGCCTGTGAAGCCGCTTTTCCGCCGTCATCAGCGGGTGGAACCGCCCCTGCCGGGGCCGTCGTACAAAGCAGGGCCGATGAAACGGCCGCAATCAATCCAAGGGTTCGCAGTGAGCGCATGATACTCGTTCCTCCCTGTCCCGGTCCCGCAGCGCCGGTCAGGAGGCGGCAGCGAACTCGAGAGTCACCAGCGTGTTTGTTCCCGGGGTGCTTTTGACGTTGATCTGGCCGCCACAGGCACCAAGCAGCTTGCGCGACACCGCGAGGCCGAGTCCCAGCGTCCGACGGCCGATCGGTGAGAACGGCGCGAACAGGCGGGCCTGGTCCTCCAGGGGAATCCCCGCCCCGTTGTCGAAGATAATCAGCTCGACCCGGTTCGTGGTGCCGGGCTTGAGCCGGCTCAGGATCTTGATCTCGCCGTTCGGCTTCAGAGCCATCAGGCTGTTGACGATCAGATTCGCGGTGACATGGCGGAACATCTCAATATCAAACGATATAGATGGCAGCGCGGCAGCGAGGTTCTTGGCCACCTTGAGCCCCTGGCCAATGTCGGTCCGGCCGGACAGCAGACGGGCCGTGATCACGTGGTTCTTCAGCCGGCCGATGATCTCCTTCTCGACCAGCTCGTTGAGCGGCAGCGCGGCCGGTTTCACGGTTGGCGTGCCGAAATGATGCATCATGTTGCGGATGTTGAACTCCATCTTCTGGCCCTGGGCCTGGATGGCGGGCAGCGCCTTCGCCGGATCGCCGGCCTGGGCGTGCGCCTGGATCTGCGCAAGGGGATCGGCAAGATTCTGCTTCAGCATCTCACTCTCGATCTTCACCTGGCCGCCAGCCGGCGCCGCCAGCTTGTCGAGGCTGGCGCGGAACGCGTGCATCTCCCCAACGAAGGAGCCGAGCAGCCCCGCGTCGATGGCGGTTCCGACGGAAGCCGAAGCCGCAGCCGGTATCGAAATGCTCTTCGGCGCGGCCGCCGCCTTCGGATCGTCGCTGGCCGTGTCGAGCGTCGTCCGGAAGATCTCCTCGACCGTCGTCCGCTTGTTGATCAGCTTGTACAGGGCCGACTCGCGCAGCGACAGCATCCCGTCAGTGAGAGCCTGGCGCCGCAGGTCCTCGGTGCTGGCCTTGCTCTCGATCATCTCGCGGATCTTCCCGGTCATGCCGAGCACCTCGTAGATGCCCTGGCGGCCCTTGTAGCCGGAGTTGTCGCAGTCCTGGCAGCCCGCACCCTTGGCAAACATGAGGTTGCCGATATCGATCTCGGGCAGGCGCAGCTTCTGAAGGAGCTGCGGCGTGATGCCCAGGGTTTTGAGCACATCCTCGGTCGGCTTGTATTCGGTGTAGCAGGATTTGCAGATTTTGCGCACGAGACGCTGGGCCTCGACGACCCGGATCGAGGTGGTCAGGCTGAACGGCTCGATTCCCATGTTCAGCAGACGACTGACGGTCGAGGGAGCATCGTTCGTGTGCAGCGTCGAGATGACGAGATGGCCCGTCATGGCGGCCTTGATCGCAATGCTCGCCGTTTCGAAGTCGCGGATTTCGCCGATCATGATGACATTCGGATCCTGGCGCAGGAATGAGCGCAGCGCGGCGCCGAAATCGAGGCCGATATCCGCATGGCACTGGACCTGGTTGATCCCCATCAGGTTGTATTCGACGGGGTCTTCGGCCGTCATGATGTTGATCGACGGGTTGTTCAGCAAAAATAGTGATGAGTATAGAGTCGTCGTCTTTCCTGACCCGGTCGGGCCGGTGACGAGCACAATCCCGTTAGGCGCTTTGACGCCCTCCATGAAGATGTCGAGCACATGAGGTTCGAAGCCAAGGTCGCTGAGGTTTACCTTGAGGTTGCCCTGGTCGAGCAGGCGCATGCACACCTTTTCGCCCCAGACGCACGGCACGAGGGAAACGCGGAGATCGACCTTGCGGTCCTGCAGCTGTAGCTTGATGCGGCCGTCCTGGGGAAGCCGCGTCTCGGCGATGTCGAGGTTCGACATGACCTTGATGCGGCTGACGATGCCAGCGTGCGCCGCCTTGGTGGGCTTCATGTGCAGTTTCATCACGCCGTCCTTGCGGAACCGGATGCGCAGCTCGTCTTCGAATGGCTCGATATGGATATCCGAGGTGCCGGTCTGGACAGCCTGGGTGATGATCAGGTTCACCAGCTTGATGATCGGGGCGGCGTTCTCGCCGAGGTCGCCCAAACCCTCGTCGTCCCCGGCTGCCCCCTGCTCTCCTGGGCCGACCTGATCGGCCAGCGCATCGACACTCTCGCCGTACAGCTTGCCCAGCGCGGACATGATTGACAGCTCCGAGCTGACCACCGGTGAAATGCGCATGCCCGTCATCATCTCGATGTGATCGATCGTGATGATGTCGGTGGGATCGGTCATGGCGACGACCAGCTTGCTGTCTTCCTTTTTGACGGGGCAGAGAATCTGGTCATAGCACAGCTTCTTGGGAAGGAGGGTTGCGAGAACCGGATCGACCAGGCTCTCGTCGAGATCGATGAACGGAATGTCGAACTGCTTGGAAAGGGCAATCGAAAGCTGCTTGTTCGAGACGATGCCCTTCTTGACCAGATAGGCGCCCAGCCGGGTCTTTTCTTTCTTCGCGCCGTCGAGCGCCTCTTTCATCTGGGCTTCGTTGCAGTATTTCGACTCAACCAGAATATCGCCCAGCCGCTTGCGTGGCCCTTTCTTGGCTCCCCCGCCGCCACCACCGCTCGGTTTTTTCTCCTCGCTCATACGCTTGAACCGGCGTTCTAGCTGATCCCACAGGACTTTGGCGGGTTTGAGGGCCAGCGTTGGGTTCGCCCCGATCGCCTGGAAGATCTCGGCCGCCTTTGCGGGGGCCGTCATACCGACCAGCAGCTCCTGGCCGGTGAGTTTGATCGGGATCAGCCGGTGTTCGACCATCGACTCGAACTTAAACAGCTTGAGAACCTCGGAGGGAATCTGGGTGGCCTCGAGATCGACAAGTGCAACGTTGAGCAGCATCGCCTCGATCTCGGCCAGCTCCTTCGGGGTGATCTGCGACCGGGCGGCGATCGTGGCAATCAGATCTGCTGCATCTGGATGGTCCTTGCGCAGGGAGTCCCACTCGTCTTTCAGATACAGCTTCTTTTCGCGGAGTATGACGCCGAGCTTCTGCAGCGAAAACGCATCGGTCGGAAACGCGGGAAAATTTTCCTGAAACAGAGCTTCATCCATGATCGGTCATCCCTCCGTTTCCGGGGCGGGATCCGAAGCAAGAGCCCGCTCGGCCATCTGGGCAAAGGCGGGCCGGATGCCGAGGGTCAGCGCCTGCTGCAAATGCTGCCGGGCCCGGGCCGGCGCCTTTTTCCGCAGCAGCATTCCCAGTTGGAACTGGGCGTCGGCATACCGCGGATTCAACTCGATCGCCTTGCGCAGATCACGTTCAGCAGCGGCTTTTTTGCCGGCCTGGAGACGGCACATGGCCATCCAGTAAAACGCATCGGGGTACCGGTTATTCAGATTCGCAGCTTCCTCGAAATGCCGCAGCGCATCGGCCCAGAGAGCATCCTCAAAATACTTGATCCCGAGGTTGATGCGACTGGCCGCCATGTCCAGCTCGATGACGGCCACCTTCTTCAGTTCAACCAATGCTTCCTCGAGATAGCCCTGTTTCAGAAGGCTGTCAGCGGCCTGGAAGGCGGGCGACTCCTCGAGCTTCTTGCGCAGGCTCATCTCGCGATAGGCCACGACAGCCGCGTCGTAGTTTCCTTGCATTTCCCGGAGTGAGCCGAGGTAGAAATAGACAGCAATAAAGGCGGGATTCTGGCGCAGCAGCTCCTCGAACAGCGCCCCCGCTTCCCCGAAGGCGCCGCGGAACAGAAGAGCCTTGCCGAGCGACAGGCCGATGTCGGGGTAGTTCGGATGGGCGGCGAATTCCTTGCGCAGCCGGGCCACCTCAAGATCGAGTTCGGTGATGCGCAGATGCAGGTTGTCGAGATTGCGGCGGCAGACATCCAACTTCGGCTGGCGCCGGAGCGCCTCTTCAAAACACGCGAGGGCCTCATCGAGGCGGTACATCTGCATCCGGAGCGAGCCCAGATTGTTGAGAATACGCATGTCGTCAGGAGCGAGACTGCGGGCTTCGGTCAGCAGCTCCTCGGCATCGCGGAACTGGCCGCGCGCGAGATACACGTTCCCGAGATTGTTCAACACCTCGGCATCGCCGGGGAACAGCGTGCGCGCCTGACGGAGCGTCTTCTCGGCCTCGTCGGTTCGGCCAAGACGGCGCTGCAGGTTCGCTTTGAGCAGCAGGAACGGCTTCGAGTCAGGAACGATCGCCCCGGCCGCGTCAATCTTGTCGAGGGCCTCCTGGGGGCGGTCGCGGCGGAGGAGCTCTTCAAGCTGCTGACCAAGGGCACCGGAGCCCGTGATGACGAGCTGGCGCGAAAGCTCCTGGATATCATCGTCGAACGAGGTTTCGATGAAGGAGGCGAGCTGGCCGGTCACCTCGTCATTCTTTTTGCGGGCGGCCTCGAGGACGTATCCGATATTCGGATACTCCGGATCGAGGTGCTGTACCGTGCGAAATTCATGGAGCGCCGCGGGGTAAAAACCGCCGCGAAAATAATGGATGCCCCGGTCGAAATGCTCTTCGGCCTCTCTTGATCTCATCGTGATCCCGTCATTCGTGGGGTTGCCTTGAGGAGTGGATGGTGATACAATCACGTATACCCCATCAGATACAGCTTGTCAACGGGAAAACCCCCCAGGAGGGCTTCCATGGATTCCACCTCGGGAATCAAGATGAAGTTTTGCGAGTCACTCGACCGGTTCGTCGCCATCCGGGCGTTCACGCCCGAGCAGAAGCAGCAGCTGTTCAAGAACATCAAGATCACGGACAAGAAGTCCTACAAGCGCCTGATCATCAACGCATCGGTCGTGAACTACCTCGACGAGATCGCCCCGCTGGTATTCGGGAACAACGAGTACCCGCTGCTCGGCGAGATCATCGAGCAGGAGTTGTATAACCTCTGCGTCAAGGTGAATCCGACCCTCGACATCAAGGAAGTCACCATCCAGGTTGACGAGAATCAGCCCCAGGGCTCGATTCCGGTGCTCGGCACCGAGGCCGCGGATGAGGCAAAAGCCAAGAATCAGCGGTTCATGGAGATCGAGAAGCACCTGAAGAAGCGCATCATCGGCCAGGACGAGGCCATCACGGCCGTCGCCCAGGCGATCCGCAAGGCCAAGGTCGGCCTCAAGAACCCGAAGCGGCCGATCGGCAGCTTCATCTTCGTCGGCCAGACCGGCGTTGGCAAGACCGAGCTGGCGAAGGCTCTGTGCGAGTTTCTGACGGGCAACGAGACGGACCTCGTCCGCATCGACTGTTCGGAATACGCGATGAGCCACGAGTATTCGAAGCTGATCGGCGCGCCTCCCGGGTATATTGGCCACAACGAGGGCGGGTATCTGACTGAGGCCGTCAAGAACAAGCCGAACGGCGTCGTCGTGTTCGATGAGATCGAAAAGGCCCACGAGAAGGTGCATAACCTGCTCCTGCAGTTGCTGGACGAAGGCATCCTCACGGACAGCAAGGGCGAAACCGTCAGCTTCCGCGAAGCCTGCATCATCATGACCACGAACGTCGGCGTCAGCGACATCACCTCCGAGGAAAGCAAGCCCGGCTTCCGCGTTTCAGCCGAGGCCCCGAAGGCCGAGAGGGCCAAGGAGAAGCTCGAGGAGCTGTCGCACGCGCAGAAGACCAAGATCACGCGCAAGAGCCTCGAGAAGAAGTTCCCGCCCGAGTTCCTGAACCGCATCGACGACATCATTGTGTTCCGGGCGCTCACGAAGGAAGACAATCTCGAGATTCTCGACATCATGCTCAAAGAGGTCGCGACGCGGCTTTCGAATCTGAACATGAAGATCGAGTTCACCGACGAGCTGCGCAAATTCCTCGTCGATCAGGGCACCGACCTGAAATACGGCGCCCGCCCCCTGCGCCGCTGCATCCATCGCCACATCGAGAACCCTCTTGCCGAGCTGATCCTGAAGGGCGAGCAGTTCAAGCCGGGCGACATCATCTCGGCGGTGCCGGGCAAGGATGCCGACGGCGACGATTCGGCCCTCTTCAAGGTGTCGGGCCATTTCGAGGTCCAGAAGCCGGCCGAGCCGGCCGTCATACCCCCGGTCCCCGAAGCCGCCCCCAAAAAATAGTCATTCCGATACAACAATCCCCCGGCAAGAGCCGGGGGATGTTTTTATGGCGGGAAACGGGCCGCGCCATCAACGGCGGGCGACGCGCGTGTTGCCCGTGGTTCCGGGGGCTTTCCCGGTGTAGA
>DATCTT010000107.1:0-10185 GCA_036567845.1 Candidatus Ozemibacteraceae bacterium
GGCGGCCGCTATCCAGGAAATCTCGGCGAATGCGCAACTCGTCGCGAAGCGCTCCAGTCGTGCGTTCGAGGAGTCGGTGCAGAACCGGTCGAAAGCGTCCCAGGGCATGGAGTCTGTCCGAGAGGCGTCAACGACGATAAAGGGGATCGAGCGCGCCGTCGGGGACTCGTCACGGGTTCTCGAGGAACTGAAATCGCAGTCGCGGCGCATCGGAAAGATCGTTCTGACGATCACGGCGATCTCACGCCAGACAAACCTCCTGGCTCTGAATGCGGCCATCGAGGCTGCTCGCGCGGGTGAGCAGGGCAAGGGCTTCGTTGTTGTGGCCGAGAATGTGAAGAAGCTTGCGGAGCAGAGCGCGAAAGCCGCCGAAGAGATCGGTGCCCTGATCGGCGAGATCCAGCACAAGACGAACAAGGCCGTCGACGAGATGAACCAGGGCAAGCTGAAGGTTCAGGAAGGTGTTGCAATCATCAACCGCGCCGGCGCCCTGCTCGACGAGATCGGCATGGCATCCGAGTCCGTCAACGTCCAGGTGCAGGATATCAGCAAGTCCAGTGCTGAGCAGAGCAAGAACATCGAGTCCGTCAGCTCGGCGATCGAGAACCTCTCACTCACCACCAAGACGACGACGAGTGAGGTCGACCAGGTGCTTGACTCGATCAAGCAGCAGAAAGACACCATCTTCGAGATGGCGAAGATCACCAAGCATCTCGCCATGGTTTCCGAAGAGCTGCGGCGTATGTTGACGAATTTCGTCCTCGAAATCCACGAGCAGACACAGGCAGCTGCCACACAGCCTGCTGAGCCGGCGCCGGCCACTCCCAGCGATTCACAGACGGCCGCGGATCCTGCCGGTGACCCCCGCCCCTCGGATCCCCCTGCGGCCTCCTGATTCCACGAACGTCCACTCCTTCGGGGCGGATTTCCCCCCCCGGTGTGCGTTCACGAGAATACTGGCATTCTTATGCCACGAGGCCCACGAGAGATACAGTAACCAAGACGCAATCGTTGGGCAACCAAAAGGCACGTAACCCTTGCCCCGCAAACCCCGCAGAAAGGGAGCGCTCCACTTTCATACCTTGCCTGCTGTGCATGAAGGGCATGGATCGGGTGTCTTCCGGCCTCGTTGCGATCATTCGGTGAAATCTACGCCACCCTCAGAAATCATGGGAAGTTCTCCCCCTGAAACCGACGAGACACAGAGAGTATCCTCTGTGTCTCGTTGGTGGAGAGGTTCTTGAAGTTTACAGGATCAGAATGATCGGAGGAGCTCGGGGGCAATGCGGTCTTCGCCGTGCAAGGTGCGGAACTCGAGCTGGTCCTTCACGCTGCGCCGTAGCTCCTGCACGGACTGACTGGTGTATCCCGTGAAGGCGTCACGGACATACGATGCGTCGCCGTTTTCGAGGGCATCCCGGACGATGCCGGTCACACGGTCGCGCAGGGCTTCGAACCGGATGGCGCGTGCCTCGGGATCGCTTTCGGCGGAAAGCTGATCGACAAACTGGAGGAGCTGGCGCAGGGATTTTTCGCGGGCAAGAGAAAGCCACTTGGTGACGCACCGGTTGAGCTGCGGGGTGTGAATCTGAGCATTTGGTTGATACTGGGAGTCATCGTAAAGATTCTCGCCGAAGCAGGCGACACGGCCGGTTCCCAGGTCTTCGGCGGCGGCGATCGGAATTGGCAGCTTGGGAGTGTGCGATGCGTAGATATACCCATCGTCGAGATTGTCGGCATTCTGGTTGAACGAGTCGTCGTCACCGGTTGCCAGAATCTCGATGCCGGCACCGGCGACGAGGCCCTTGTTACCCTTCGCGATGAGCGAGCAGCAGTTGCGGACGAGCACGTTGCTGACGCCGGTAATGAGAGCGGCAGGGAAGTTTTGCACCCAGGCACGCCACGGTGCCCCGATGTTGTTGGTGGGATCGCAGAACTGGTCGTCGTTGAACCGGATCTTGCTTCCAATCGCCTCGAGAATGGCGTTCTGAATCTCCGGTGTGCTCTTGTTGCCGTAGTCGGAGCGGCCATACAGCATGACCGAGCCGCCCTTCGCGACATATTCTTTCAGAATCGCGAGCTCGGTGGCATCGAATGCCCCGCGGGGCTCGGGGACGATGTATATGAACGAGTCGGCGATCTGGTCGATGCTCGTCAGCTGTTTCGAAGCGCTTCTGAGCTGGAATCCGTGCGCTGTGAACAGATCCATCTTCATGCCGCCGAACTTGCCGGTGTAGTATTCGATATTGCCGTGGCCGCAGTCGACATAGATGACTTTGGGCTGGACATCGAGGGAGATCGACTCCGTGTCGACGATCGTTTTGCCTTTGAGAAGAACGGCGAGCAACTCGACCTGACCCATCCAGGTAATCTCGACCGGGAACTCAATCGAAGTCGAATCCGTCGCTTTCAGACGAGAAATCTTCGTTTGACCGAGGATGTTGTCCGGGGACATCGCAGTGTGATACAGCACGATGCTGAGATTCTTCGTTTCCTCGGCACCTGGATTCGAGATCTTCACCCGGGTCTTGAAGGGTCTGCGGACGAAAATATCTTTCGGTGTATATGTGAAGGTATCGATGCGCGGCAGCGGAATGCCATTGCCGGCGGGGGTCGTCAGGGAGCCGTCACTGGAGACGACCTGGTCGGTCAGGCGAGCATCCTGGGACATCACACGGAAAGTATAGGCGGAAGACGGTTCGAGGTCGGTCAGGGTCACGGTGTGGATCGTGACGGCGTGAGCCAAGATCTTCGATTTGGTCAGGCTGCCGATGCCGTAATAGATGCGGGTGTCCGATGGTTTGTTGGTGACCCACTGGACCGTCGCCGAGTTTGGGGTGAGGGAGATGATTTCCGGTTTCTTGGCGAATTCGAGAGGGCTCTGGTTACTGTTGAAATGAATTTCCTTGCCGTCGGTCCAGCTGTCGACATGGCCGTCCTGGTCGGTGCGGAACACCTTCATCTTGTAGAACGCGTATTTGTCGAGGGTTTCCTTGTTGGGATGGCCGAACGAGTTCTTCGCTCCGACCGAGATGACGCCGTATTCAGGCCGGACGAGATCCATGAAGGGGTTGCTGGAAGAGGTTTTGCTTCCGTGGTGGCCCGATTTGAGGACCGTGCAGTTCAGCTTGTCGCGGAAAGCGCTGATCGCGATCGATTCGGCACCGCGCTCGGCGTCACCGGTGAGCAGATAGCTAATTTTTCCAACCGTCAGCTTGATGATGAGGGACTGTTCGTTGGCAGAAATCTTGACGGTGTCGGTCGCACCGCGTGTGGGGGCTTCGATCGGGGGATAGATTTCGGAGGGCGAAGGAAGGCGGACCGAGCGACTGAGGCCGGATTTGTCCTCGGCGTGGAGCACTTCGACGGTGACACCCTTGCCCCAGTCAAGCTTTTCACCCATCTGGGCCTTCGTGTATTTGATCCCTTTCTCGACGATCGAGTCATGCAGTTTCGCATATAACAGAGCATCGGAACTGCTTTCTTCTGGGTCGCCGGCGCCCATTGAATCTGAGGAGTAGAGAAACTCTTCGATGGGAATGGACTGTACGAGCTGGAGAAAGCCGCCGAAATGGTCGCGGTGCGGGTGAGAGATGACCGCGAGATCGATCTTCTTGATGCCCTCTTTCTTGAAGTAGGGAATGATTGAGGAGTTGGCTGCATCAGCCTTGTCGTCACCGGCGTCGACGAGAATCGTCTTGTCGGCGGTCCGGACAAGGATGGCGTCGCCCTGACCAACGTCGAGAAAGGTGACCCGCAGGGGTGGCTCGCCTGCCGCAAACGCGGACGCGGCGAACAGAATGGCCAGCAGCAGGGCTGGAATGAGGCGGCGCAGCGATCGATTCTTCATACTCTTGTGCTCCTTATGGGACCGTGCGTGAAAAGCCGTGAAGATGATAATACAAATTTGATTGTACAAATCGAAAGGGGGGGTGTCAATGCCTCCGCAGAGAAGATAAGTGAAGGATCATCCACACTTGGAGTAGCCGCACCGCTTGCAGATGACGCAGCCACTTTCATGTTCGAGCCGTTCACCGCAGTCGGGACAGCCGGTGGGGGCACGGTCTCCGTCGATCAGACTTTCGGCGGGCTGGCCCTTGCCGACGGCGGCACCGGAAGAGGGGGCGAGAGGCACCGGCCAGAGCTGTTTCGATTTGCAGGAAAGATAATACTCCTCGATCGCGCGGCCGATGGCGTCAGGACAGGAGAGCACCTTGATGCCGTTTGCAGGGCCGCCGCGCTTGAGCGTCGACATGCAGCGGATCCCCTTGAGCTGGTCGATGATCTCCTGGACATCGATCCCGGCGCGGAGTGCGAGAGAGGCAAGACGCGCCGAGGCTTCCGACTGGGAGGGGCAGCCGCCGCCGCGGCCGAGGCTGGTGAACACTTCACACAGCCCTTGCTCATCGGCATTTACCGTGACGTACAGGTTGCCGCATCCGATCTTGTACCGTTCGGTCGCGCCCACCGTGCGCTCGGGCCGGTTGCGGGGCGAGATGCTCGTGGGGACGGACGAGGTGGCAGGGGACGCCGTACTCTGGGTGGAAGCCGTGCCGTCTTTCTTTTGTCCGGCGCCGAGATGGAGCACCTGCTCTTCGCGCGAACCGTCCCGGTACACCGTGATGCCTTTGCAACCCAGGGTGTGCGCCATTCGGAACACAGTTTCGACATCCTTGATCGTGGCGTCGTGCGGAAAGTTCACCGTTTTGCTGACCGCATTGTCCGTGTTTTTCTGGAATGCGGCCTGCATGCGAACGTGCCACTCGGGGGTGATTTCGTGTGCGGTGACGAACAACCGGCGCACGGGATCGGGAATTTCGGGAATATCGCGGAGATGACCCTGGCGGGCGATCTTCTCGAGCAGCTCGGGTGTGTGGAACCCCTGTTCCCGGGCAAGTTTCAGGAACGCCTCGTTGACCTCGATCAGTCGCTCCTTGTCGAGGACGTGTTTTTCGTAGGCAACGGCAAACAGCGGCTCGATCCCGCTTGAACAGCCGGCGATCAGGCTGATCGTCCCGGTGGGGGCGATGGTTGTGGTTGTCGCATTCCGGACAGGGGGCATGCCGCGTTTTTCGAGGGCGGAGCCGGAGTAGTTCGAGAAGGGACCGCGTTCGCGTGCCAGATCGATCGAGGCATTCCAGGCTTCGCGCTTGAAGAATCGCATCATCTCCTCGGCCAGCGTCAGTGCTGCTTCGGAATCGTAGGGAATGCCCATCTCGAGCAGCAGGTCGGCCCAGCCCATGACGCCGAGGCCAATCTTGCGGTTGGCCTTCGTCATCGTGTCGATGGCCGGAATGGGATACTTGTTCACCTCGATCACGTTGTCGAGGAACCGCACGGCGAGCTTGATCACGTTTGCAAGCCGCGGGTAATCGAGGCGCGCGACCCCATTATCCCGGGTCACGAAGTTGGCGAGGTTGATCGAGCCGAGATTGCAGGACTCGTAGGGAAGGAGCGGTTGCTCCCCGCAAGGGTTCGTTGATTCGATCTGGCCGACGTTGGGGGTCGGCTGGTCGCGGTTGATGCGATCGATGAACACGATGCCGGGCTCGCCATTGCGCCAGGCACGCTCGACGATCATGTGGAACACCTTTGAGGCCTTGAGCGAACCGATCGCGGTCTTCGTGCGCGGGTTGATCAGGTCATACTCGGTATCCTTCTCAAGCGCCTCCATGAAGAGATCGGTCACAGCGACCGAAATGTTGAAGTTGGTGAGACTGTTGTTGTCTTCCTTCGACTTGATGAACTCGATGATGTCGGGGTGGTCGATGCGCAGAATTCCCATGTTGGCGCCCCGCCGTGCACCGCCCTGCTTGATTGTGTCAGTGGCGACGTTGAACACCTTCATGAAAGAAATGGGGCCGGAGCTGACGCCGCTGGTGCTGGCCACGATGTCGTTCGAGGGCCGCAGCCGGGAGAAGCTGAAACCTGTGCCGCCGCCCGACTTGTGGATAAGGGCGGCTTGCTTGATAGCGTCAAATATACCATCCATCGAGTCCTCGACGGGAAGGACAAAACATGCTGAGAGCTGGCCGAGGGGCTTGCCTGCGTTCATCAGGGTGGGGCTGTTGGGCAGGAAGTCGAGGCTGGTCATCAGGTCGAAGAACAGGGATTCGAGCTGATCGGTCTTGTAGGGGGAGCCGGGAAAATGCTCTTCGGCGGAGGCGATGGCTTTGGCCACGCGGTGGAACAGCTGTTCGACGGTTTCAAGAGGCTGGCCGTCAGGACCGCGCGTCAGGTAGCGCTTGGCGAGAACCTTCTGGGCGTTTGGAGAAATCTTCGTGAGAGAACTGGTCGTGGCGGTCATGGCAACTCCTGGTCGGCGTCAGCGCGAAAGCGATTCGAGCAACGGTTTGATCTCGGAAACGGGAACGACGGCCTTTTCGACCTTTCCGAGCGTGACGGGAAGAATCAGTTTGATGGCATCCTTCTGGCGCTTCTTGTCGTGAAGCATAGCGTCTGCTATCATATCCGGTGTCCAATCTCGGGGAAGGGTGACCGGAAGGCCGAACTCTTTCAACAGCTCGGTTAGGCTTTCGGTGTAATCCTCGTGCAGGACACCCCGGGTGCGGGCTGCGGCGAGAGCCGTCAGCATGCCGAGGGCCACGGCTTCGCCGTGATGGAACCGGCGGAACTCGCCGAGCAGCTCGTAGGCATGGCCGAACGTGTGGCCCAGGTTCAGGAATGCCCGGTTTCCCGTCAGGTCGAGCTCATCATGCTCGATGAACGATCGCTTGATGTGCAGAGACCGCCGGACGAGCCGCTGGAGCAGGGGAAGATCGCGGGCCTTGATCGAGGAGACGTTTTTCCGGATAAATTTGTAGTAGGCGGCATCGGCGATGGCACCGTGCTTGATCGCCTCGACCAGGCCGTAGGCGACCTGGGTCAGGGGCAGAGTGCGCAGGGTCGACACATCGATGCCGACGAGGGTCGGCTGGTGAAACGAGCCGATGAGGTTCTTGCCGGCCGGCAGGTTCACGGCGTTCTTGCCGCCGATTGATGCGTCGATCATGGCCAGGAGTGTCGTGGGCAGGAGCACGAGGGGGAGGCCACGCATGAACACTGACGCGGCAAACCCCGTGATATCTCCGATGACACCGCCGCCAAGGGCGATGACCGGGCTGCGGCGGTCGAGGCCGGCCTCGAGGAATTTCGGGAAGAGGCTCTGGGCCGTTTCGAGTGTCTTGTGGCTTTCGCCGTCGGGAAGCACTGCTTCGGCCGTCTCGAAGCCGCGCGTGCGCAGCTCGGCAATCAGCGGCTGAAGATACCACCGGGCGACCGTCTCGTTCGTGACGATGATGCACCGCTTGTGAAGGCCGAGCCGGGACATCCGGCCAACGATTTCGGCGAGAATGTCATGCCCGAGGAGGATGTCATGCGTGCTGCTGCGGGTGTACGAGAGTTTCTGCGTTTCCATAGTCGGTATCAGCTACATACACTATATATGCCCTTCTCCGCAAGACATCACGCGGCGTAACGGCGATGAAAAGCCGGGGTGGATCATGCCGCGCGTGAATGCCCCCACAATCCCCTCGCGTCAGGGTGTGAGGAGCCTCAACCGCGGGGCAAAAAACCGCACGGCATTCCCGCGGAGCGTTGCGGCAAGTTCATAAGGATCGGCCTGCCGGATTTCGCAGAGCTTCCGGAACGTGTGCAAAAGAAGCGAGGGATCGTTCCGTTTTCCCCGGAAAGGCACGGGCGCGAGATACGGGCAGTCGGTTTCCAGATGAATGCGGGTGTCGGGGAGGAACCGGAATATCGTGCGGGTTTCTTCGCTTTTGGGATAGGTGAGGGGCCCGCCGATCGAGAAGGAAAAGCCTGCATCGAGAGCGCGGCGCGCGGTGTCGAGATTTCCCGAGAAGCAGTGCAGCAGCACCCGGGAAGGGCGCGGGCCGTCCGCGATAAACGCGAAAAAGTCGTCGAACGCCTCGCGCACGTGGATGATGGCCGGCAGGTCCCGCTCGGCAGCCAGCCGCCATTGCGTGAGAAACACTTCGCGTTGGATGTCGCGCGGCGAGAAGTCGTAGTGATAATCCAGACCGATCTCGCCGACGCCGACCGTTCCCGGATCAGCCAGCAGCTCATCGAGAGCTGCGCGCGAAGAGGCTTCCCAGGTTTTCGCCTCATGCGGATGGATCCCGGCCAGCGCCCAGAAGCCGGGCTCTTCCCGGCACATCTCTACGGCACGCCGGCTTGTGGCAAGATCCGTGCCGGCATTGATGATGGCAGCAGGCCGCGAAACACGGATTTTCGCGAGAACTTCTGCGAAATCCGCCGAAAATGCCTCGTCCTGGAGATGCGCGTGGGTGTCGATCAGCCCTTCCATGGGGCCGTCACTTGACCCGGCAGCCGACCTGGGCAGGCTTCTGCGGCTGGACGAGCGCCAGTCCGCCCTCCGGGGTCTGTGCGGCGAGAATCATACCGTGCGAGACGATCCCGCGGATCTTGGCGGGCTTGAGATTTTTCACCATCACGACCTGCTTCCCAATCAGTTCCTCGGGCTTGTAGTGAAGCGCGATGCCGGCGACGAGCTGGCGGGTCTCGGTGCCAAGATCCACGGTCAGCTTCAGCAGCTTGTCGGCGTTTTCGACCTTCTCGGCGGTCACGACGGTCGCAACGGCCAATTCCGTTTTCATGAATTCGTCATACTCGATGAGGGCGTCGGAAACGGGCTGCGCAGCCGGAGCGGCTTCCGCCGGCTTCTCTTTCGCCTTCGCGTGCTGGGCGGGCTTTTCGCCCTTCTTCAGGGACTCGATGCGGGCCGTCTCGATGCGCGGGAACAGCGGTGCCGGAGCGGTGCAGCGGGTCTGGTCGGGGAGCTGGCCCCATTCGACGAGATGCAGGGGGGTGAACGCCGATCCCAGGCCGAGCTGCTCGAGAAACTTGGGAGCGAGATGGGGCATGAATGGCTGCACGAGGTGCGTCACGAACCGCACCCCTTCGCCGACGGTATAGAACACCTCGTCGAGCTCGGCCGTCTTGCCGGCCTTCGCAAGCGCCCAGGGGGCGGTCTCATCGACATATTTGTTGAGGCGGCGGATCAGATCCCAGACGCGCTCGAGAGCCTGATGGAACAGCAGGTTCTCCATTGCCCCGTGATATTCCGAGAGAACGCTTTTCGCCAGCGCCTCGACTTCGAGGGTCTGGGGAAGCTTCGCGGCCGTCTTGTGAAATACGCCTTCGCGGTTCTTAATCATCATCGGCAGCATGCGGTTGCACAGGTTGCCGTAATCGTTGGCCAGATCAGCGTTATACCGGGTGATGAACGACTCCTCGGTGAACTGCGCGTCGGCGCCGAACACCATTTCGCGGAACAGGTAGAACCGGAAGGGGTCGAGCCCATACTTCTCGACGAGGTCGAGCGGGCTAACGACGTTTCCGACGGATTTCGACATTTTACCGCCGGCCGAGACCCACCAGCCATGGGCGAACAGCATCCTCGGCAGCGGAAGATCGAGCGCCATCAGCATCGTAGACCAGTAGACGGCGTGCGTCGTGAGAATGTCCTTGCCGACGAGGTGTACACTGGCCGGCCAGAACTTTTTGAACATCTCGGGGTGGTCGGGGTATCCGATCGCGGTGATGTAGTTGAGAAGCGCATCAAACCAGACATAAGTAACGTATTCGGGGTCGAACGGCAGCTCGATGCCCCACGAAAGCCGTTTCTTCGGCCGGGAGATGCACAGGTCGCCGAGCGGCTGGGCCAGAAAGCCGAGCACCTCGTTGCGGCGGTTCTCAGGCCGTATGAAGCCGGGGTTGGCATGGATGTACTCGATGAGCTGCTGTTGATACTTGGACATCCGGAAAAAGTAGTTCTTCTCGGTGATCTGCTCGACCGGACGCTTGCAGTCGGGGCAGAGCTTCTCGGGGACTTCCTTTTCGGTCCAGAAGCGCTCGCAGGGGGTGCAATACCAGCCCTGATACTCGTTCTCGTAGATCTCGCCCCGCTCTTTCAGCAGGGCCAGGGCGTTCTGAACGCCCTTCTTGTGGCGGGCCTCGGTGGTGCGGATGAAATCATCGTTGGTGATGTCGAGCTTTGTCCAGAGCGCCTTGAACTTCTCGACAAGGGAATCGGTGTGCTGGAGCGGGGTGATCCCTTTCGCTTTCGCGGCCTGCTCGACCTTCTGCCCGTGCTCGTCGGAACCAGTCAGAAAACGGACTTCGCGGCCCATCAGCCGGTTGTAC
>DATCTT010000108.1:0-14559 GCA_036567845.1 Candidatus Ozemibacteraceae bacterium
ATTCTCAGCGGTGCGGCGGCGGGCATCGATGGAGCGGCCCATCGGGCGGCTTTTGAGCTTGGACTCCAGACCTCCGCCGTCCTGGCCTGTGGCATCGACATCAGGTACCCCGCCTGTCATGCCGATCTGATCGATCGGATCGCGGAAAGCGGCGGGCTGCTGACCGAGCTGCTGCCCGGCACACCGCCACGGCGCGGCTTCTTCCCGACCCGGAACCGGTTGCTGGCGGCTCTCGCCGATGCCGTTCTCGTCGTCCAGGCCGCCGAAGGAAGCGGCTCGCTCATCACGGCCGCCTGGGCGCACAAGCTGGCGCGTCCTGTCTATGCCCTCGTGCCGCCCGATGACACTCCGGCATGGCAGGGAAATCGGCTGCTCCTCGCGGCGGGTGGGCGTCCCGTTCGTGAACCGGCCGACCTCGCGGCCCTGTTCCGGGAATGCCAGGTGGCTTGAGGAGGCGCGGGGACGGAACTCAGGCTGACGGGCTGAACTGGATCTCGTGGAGCCGGGCATAGTGCCCGCCCCGGGCGAGAAGCTCGTCGTGCGAGCCCTGCTCGACCAGGTGCCCGTCGTGCATGACGAGAATGCGGTTGCAGTGACGGATCGTCGAGAGGCGATGCGCGATGATCAGGCAGGTTCTGCCGCGGGACATGGTCTCGATAGCCTCCTGAATGGCTTTTTCGGTCTCGGTGTCGACTGCAGAGGTGGCTTCGTCGAGGATCAGGATTGGCGGATCGGCGCACAGCGCGCGGGCAAAGGCGAGCAACTGGCGCTGGCCCGTCGACAGGTTCGCGCCCCGCTCATACAGCTCGCCTCCGATGCCCCCCGGCAGGGCCTTCAGGAAGGCGGCCGCGCGGGCTTTTTCGGCATGGGCGAGCACGCCGGACTCGTCGAGATCTTCATTCCAGAGCCGTATATTCTCGATTGCGCTGCCAGAGAAGATGAAGACATCCTGCTGGATGACACCGATCCCGCGGCGCAGAGCGTCCTTCGAGATGCTGTCGAGGCTGGCACCGTCGATCGTTATCCGGCCCGCGTCGATCTCGTAGAAGCGCTGAAGCAGTGAGGCGAGCGTTGTCTTGCCGGCGCCCGTGTGGCCGACGATGGCGACCGACTCCCCGGCCGCAACCCGGAAACTGACATCCCGCAATACTGGCCTGGCCGGGTCGTAGCCGAACACGACATGGTCGAACACGATCTCGCCGCGCCATCGCGCCGGGGCCGCCCCTGTTTCGAGCCCGCCCTCCTCGGTTTCGTCGAGTAGCGCGAACACTCGCTCGGCCGCGGCCATGGCGCTCTGGAACAGCGTCACTTTTTCGCTGATGTTCCGGATCGGGAAGAAAAAGAACTGGGCATACGCGAGAAAGCTGACGAGAACGCCGATTGTGACCTGGCCCGCCTGCACCATCGAGCCGCCCAACAACAGCACGATCACGATCGTCAGGGCGTTGATCACCGTCACTACCGGAGAGAAAACCGCATGATGGAACAGCGATTGGAGCTGGGCGTCGCGATGCTCAGCGTTGAGGACGGCAAAGCCCGCCTCGCGGTCGGCCTCGCGCTGGTACATCCGGATGATCTTCATTCCCGAGAGGTTCTCGGCGAGCGTCGCGTTCAGACGGGCCAGCCGCTGCCGGACGAGGCGATATGCCGTGCGTATCCGCGACTGGAAATACGCGGCAGCGGCAATCAGCAGAGGTACCGTCGCGAGGGTCGCCAGCCCCAGCACGGGCTCGAGCAGGAGCATGGCAGCTGCGATGCCGATGAGAACGACGAGATCGCCGAGAACGACGACCAGTCCTGCCGAGAACAACTCCCCCAGAGATGCGACGTCATTGGTGACCCGGGTGACGAGCCGGCCCACGGGATTCCGGTCGAAGAACCGCACCGGGAGGCGCTCCATATGGCGGAACAGGCGTGTCCGCAGTTCGAGCATCACCTGCTGGCCGACATACTGGAGAAGATAATTCTGGCCGCAGGCCGTGAGAAAGATCAGCAGCTCGAGAACCCCATACAGAAACGCCAGCCGTGTGACGGCCGCGACATCGCCGGTCCGGATGCCGAGATCGACAACGCGCCCGAGCACCCAGGGATTCACGAGAAACATGCCCATCCCGAGGAAAACGAGGACCACGGCAGCGGTTGCCGCCCTGAGATGCGGCCGGACGAAGGGGACGAGTCGGCGCATCAGCCGGGCATCGTACACTGTTCCGACGATTTCGTCGTCCTGGACGAAGCGATCGCTCATACGCCCTCCTCGGGCCGGCGGGCGTAGCTTGCCAGCCGCTCCTCGATGGTCCCGGTATGCAGCTCGAACAGGTGACCGTCAAAGTCGTGAAAATAGATCGATTCCCCCTCGCCGGGAATGCGGCTGCGTCCGGGAAGAACCTCGAGACCGAGCTCGGATAGGATGCGCAGGCTGGCTTCCTTCCGCGCAGGAGCGATACGGAAGGCGATATGGTTATAGGTCCGCTCCCGGAGCGGTTCGCCCTTCATCAGGGCGATCCAGAGGGGGCCGATGGTGAGGAACCTCTCGTCCGAAAGCGAGTGGTTCCTGCCGCCGCTGTCATACACCTCGGTCGCGCCGAGAAGCGCCTGAAACAGGCGGGCGGAACGTTCTATATCTTTTACGATAAAAGTGATATGGCTGATGGGGCTCGTCATGGGGTGGTTTTCCAGGCATCCATGAGCTGCTGCTTCTTCCAGAGCCGGGCGTATCGGCCGCTTGCTTCCACCAGTTCGGCATGCGTGCCGCGTTCGACGATGCGGCCCCCGTCGAGATAGACGATGAGTGCCGCGTCCTGCACCGAGGCGAGCCGGTGCGAGACGAGCAGCGTGGTGCGGCCGGCCCGGACGCGGGCTAGCTCACGCCGGATCTGCTCCTCGGTATCGGCGTCGACGGCGCTCGTCGTGTCATCGAGCACCAGCACCGGCCGGTCTGCGGCAAGGGCCCGGGCAAGGGCCATGCGCTGCTTCTGTCCGCCCGAAAGATTGACGCCCCGCTCGCCGAGCTGGGTCTCGAAGCCACGTGGCAGAGCCTCGATCTCGGGAAGGAGCCGCGCGATGCGGGCGCACTCCCGGGCCCGGGCGAGGTCATTCCGGTCTTTTATACCGAATGCGATATTTTCCAGGACTGTTTCGGAAAACAGGAATGCGTCCTGCGGAACGACGCCGAAGATGCTTCGCACCACCGCGACCGGGAGTTCGCACACGTCCTTCCCGTCGATGAAGATCGAGCCGGGGGGCGTGTCGAGGAGGCGCATGACGAGGTTGAGGAGGGTCGTTTTACCGCTCCCGACAGGACCGACGATGCCGAGCGTCTGACCCGCCCCGATCGAGAGATTGATGTCCTTGAGGACCGTCTGTGCTCCATCCGGATAGGTATAATTTAGCCCCCGGATCTCGATCGAACCCGAAATGGATGGCAACGGGGACAGTCCTTGCCCGCCCTCCTCAGATGGCTCGGAAAGGATCTCGATGCTCCGGGCGAGCGAGGCCATGCCGCGTTGGGCGATGTTGATGGCCATGCCGAGCGCCGTCATCGGCCAGACCAGTTTGAGGATATACGACTGGAATGCCACGAATGCTCCCAGCGAGATTGCGCCGGCCACCACCTGGGAGCCTCCGGCCCAGATCAGCAGAAAGATGCCCAGCCCCATCGCCAGCTCCAGCGCCGGATGGAACAGGGCTTCCAGCCGGGCGAGCCGGAGCTGGTCTGTCATCAGCCCCCGGCTGACATCCGTGAAAATCGCCTCCTGGGCTTCTTCACGGCGAAACCCCTTGATGACTCGGATACCCCCGATTGCCTCCTGGGCGTGGGCTGAGAGATCGGCAAGCCGCTTTTGCACCCGGGCCGACCGGGTATGGATACTCCGGCCGACGAGCACGACGAACAGCGGGATCAGCGGGGTGGGGGCGAGAACATACAGCGTCAGCTTCGGCGACAGCCAGAACATGATGCCCGGAATCCAGAAGAAATAGAACAGTGTATCCATGATCAGCAGCAGGCCGAGCCCGAACATTTGCCGTACCTCGTCGATGTCGTTCGTCAGACGTGACATCAGCTCGCCGGTCTTCGTGCGGGTGAAGTAGCCATACGGCAGACTCTGCAGATGTCGGTACAACCTCGCGCGCAGCTCGAACGCGACGGCGTGGCTCGTTCCGATGAAATACTGGCGCCACGCATACCGGCCGATTGCCTGGCCGACCGCCGCAAGCAGATACAGCCCCCCCAGATTCCAGAGAAGCGGCATACCGGCCCCTTTTTCCAGACCGTCGATGGCGGCCTTGATCAGGAGGGGCGGCACGATGTCGAACGCATCCACAGCGGCAAGCGCGAGGATCGCCAGTAGAAACGGCCGTTTGAACTGCCAGAAGAGATCGGTGGCGAGACCGCGCGGCGACATCGCCGGAGATGCCGGCCCGGAGCGTGTGTCGGATGCTGCTGGTGTGTTCAAGGGCGCCGTTTCCGTTTTGAATGCAGACCCGAGCACGATACCCAACATGCCCAAAAATTGCAACGCGTCCCGCCCACTTCCGGCCAGCTCTATAACCTCCGCTATCCGGTTCCCGCGCTGTCCGGGAAGGGATCTTCCGGTGGCGCTTGCCTCATGCGGAGAACTCTGGTAATCTCGAGGGAGAGAAACGCGATCGGCTGATACTGATCGGAGGATGAGAGGTGAAGATCAAATTCTGGGGCTGCCGGGGCTCGATCCCCGCTCCAGGTCTGCATACGCTCAGGTATGGTGGCAATACCACCTGTGTCGAACTCCGGCCACCGGGCGGTGGCATCATGATCATCGATGCCGGCTCCGGCATCCGCCCGCTGGGAAAGCAGATCCTCAAGGAAAAGGACGTCACTGAGGTTCACCTGCTGCTCACACATTCGCATTGGGATCACCTGATGGGTTTTCCGTTCTTCACTCCTGCATATTTTGAAAAATATAATATCAATGTGCATGGTGGTCCGAATGCGAAAAAATCGCTTAGGAACTATCTGATGCACCAGATGACGCCGCCTTTTTTCCCTGTCGAGTTCACGGTGATGAAGGCGAACTTCCGCCTCGGTCAGAATGGCTCCCACACGGGCTGCATCGCCGGAGTGGATTTCGAGGCGATCGAGCTGAGCCACCCGAACGGGGGCTATGGGTTCAAGCTTTCGGCAGACGGCGCGAGCTTCGTGTTCCTGACCGACAATGAGCCGGCCTATCCACACGAGGGCGGCCTTCCCCGCGAGAGGTATGTCGAATTCTGCCGTGGAGCCGATCTGCTGGTGCATGATGCCCAGTATACCGACGAGGAATACAGGCTGACCCGAGGCTGGGGCCATTCAACATTTGCCGCGGCCACGCAGCTTGCGATCGATGCCGGGGTCAGGCGTCTGGGTCTGTTCCATCACGATCCCGACCGGCCCGATGACGAGCTCGACCGTCTGGTCGAGGGCTGCCGGGCCATGATCGCCGAGGCTGGGGCGAAGACCGAGTGTTTCGCCTGCCAGGAAAGCGGCGAGATCGACCTCGCGAACCATCCCTGACTTGCATTCACCCCATGGGTGTGATATCCTTCGCGCGCCGGGGTGGGGATGTCCCGCCTCTTCGGAAACCCGGTGAACGGCAGGACGATCCGACCCCGCCCGTAGTGCGGCATTCACAGTATCAGTCAAGTATCGCGAAGGAGCAAAGTCATGCAGAGTCGGGTCAAGTGGTTCAACAATGCCAAAGGTTTCGGTTTCATCGAGAACAACAGCGGCGGGAAGGACATCTTCGTGCACTACAAGCAGATCACTGGCGACGGCTATCGCTCTCTCGAGGAAGGCCAGACGGTCGAATTCGAGGTCGAGGAAGGCCCCAAGGGTCCCCAGGCCGTGAACGTCCGCAAGATCTGAGAAAGAACTCAGCAAGCTGCGGGGGCGACGGCATCTGCCGCTTCGCCCCCGTTTCATTCAAAACCGTCTCGTTCCCCGGGAACGCGGCATCATCATGAGGAAGGAACGACATGGACGCACCCACCAGCACCAGCCTTGACCTGAACTCCGTGCAGCAGCAGCGGCTCGACGTGATCAACAATCTCCGGAGCGAGGGCATCGAGCCGTTCGGCCACCGGTACGACCGCACCCACGACACCGAGGCCGCCAGGATGGCATTCGACGCCGCCGAGAAGGCCAACGGCCCATCGGAGCATTTCGAGTGGGGCCCGGTCAAGGTTGCTGGCCGTCTGGTCGCCAAGCGCGAGCAGGGCAAGACTGCGTTCGGCCACCTCGCCGACATGAAGGGCCGCCTCCAGATCTACTTCCGCAAGGACGTCCTGAGTGAGAAGGAGTTCGCGCTCCTCAAGCGCCTTTACGCCGGTGACATCGTCGGTGTCGAAGGCATGATGTTCCGCACCCGCACCGGAGAAGTCACGCTGCGCGCGACGGCGATCACGGTACTGTCGAAGTCGGTGAATCCCCCGCCCGAGAAGTTCCACGGCCTCACCGACGTCGAGCAGCGGTATCGTCAGCGGTACGTCGATCTGATCGCCAATCCCGAGGTGCGCGACACCTTCATCCGCCGCAGCCGCATCGTGCAGAGCATCCGTGAGTTCATGAACGGCCGCGGCTACCTCGAAGTCGAGACCCCGATGATGCACCCCATCGCGGGCGGCGCCGCGGCCCGGCCGTTCGTCACCCATCACAACGCCCTCGACATGGATCTCTTCCTCCGCATTGCCCCCGAGCTGTATCTGAAGCGCCTCCTGGTCGGCGGCTTCGAGAGGGTGTACGAGATCAACCGCAGCTTCCGCAACGAAGGTATCTCGATCAAGCACAACCCCGAGTTCACGATGATGGAGACCTACCATGCGTTCGGCGACATGGAAACCATGATCGAGTTGACCGAATCGCTCGTGGTCGAGGTCACGAAGCAGTTCTTCCCCGACCTGAAAGTGCCCTACCAGGGCAAGACACTCGATTTCAGCCGGCCCTGGAAGCGGCTGAAGATGGTCGATGCGGTGCGCGAGGTCACGAACTGCCCCGACCTCGATTTCAACTGCCCCCGCGAACTGGCCGCCGCGAAGGCGAAAGAGCAGGGCATTTACATCGAGCAGACCGACACCAGCGCAAAGCTCATCGTCAAGATTTTCGAGGAGAAGATCGAGTCGACCCTGATGAATCCGACCTTCGTGATCGAGTATCCGAAGGAAACCTCGCCTCTGGCCAAGGCGAATGCCCAGGATCCGACAAAGGTCGATCGGTTCGAGATGTTCATCGCCGGCCGCGAGAACGCCAATGCTTTCTCCGAACTGAACGATCCCGAGGAGCAGCGCATGCGCTTCGAGGACCAGCTCCGGCAGCGGGCTGGCGGCGATGATGAGGCCCACCAGATGGACGAGGATTACGTGAACGCCCTTCGGTATGGCATGCCCCCCGCCGGCGGGCTGGGAATCGGCATCGACCGGCTCGTGATGGTGCTGACCGACTCCGCCTCGATCCGCGACGTCATTCTCTTTCCGACCCTGCGCCGCACCGACAATAAGTCCAAGACACCGGAAGCCGGTAATCCGGAGAACGCCTGAATCGCCTGAACAAGGGAGGGCCGCCATGCTGACCACCGCCCTGAAACGCCTCGGAACGACCACCGCCCTGCTCCTGGGAATCGCGGGAGGACTCGTTTCCTCCGCCTTCGCCATTACTCCCGATGTGCGGCTGCCCGAGTGGCATGCGCTGGCCGTGCGTGTTACCGAATGGAACCCCGCGAAGGGGGAGGTTGCCGTCGAGTCGGAGCTGCGGGGCTGTGGAATGCCACTCACGGAACTGTCGGCCGAACTCCACTGGCCGGAACCCGTTCGACCGCTGGGCAGCGCACGGCAGAGCGCTCCTTCGCTCGATGCCGGCAAAACCTGGGCCGTCCGGCACGTGGCGGCCGGTGTGGCTGTGCCCTTCGACGGCTGGCTGGAGCTCGAGGTGGCGGCCCGGCCCGACGCCCGAGCCCTCCGGAAAAAGCTGGAAGCCATCGCCACCTATACACCGGCGATGCGGCGGGTGATGAACGCCGAGGTCGACGCGATTGCCGCCCCAATTCCGGTCGGACGCAGTTTGCCATTCTATGCGGATAAAAATATAGCTGTATTTATGCCTAAATCGCTGTTGTTCACACCCATGGCATGCCTGGGCGAACGGGCGCTGCATCTCTGGGTTCCCGAGATCGCCTCTCCGGCCGCTCTTGCCGGGGCGATCGGAAAACTCCGTGCGAGCCTCGGGACGGCCGGCGGGCCGCTGGTCCTCGGCGATGCGGTGAAGGCCGTCGATGAGGCGATGACGGCCGCCGGTGACGCGGTCGAAGTGGCCTGTGGCAGCGGTAATCCCCCGTTCCTTGTCCCCCTGAATGTGTTCCGCGAGGCGATGAGTCTGAACCGGGCCGTTCTGGCTGCCGCGAACGAGCGGGGAAGCGCAATTGCCCTGGCCCGGCTCGACCGGCTCGTCCGTCAGTCGCCGCCCGGGTTTGCGACTCCCTTCGGCTGGGCGAACCTCGCCGTGCTCCAGGCCGAGGCCGGCCTCGTGGCGCGGGCCAGAGATTCGTTCGCGAAGGCTCTCGAACTGATCCCTGCGTGGCCGCTTGTCCGCGGCTGGCGGGATGGCCTGGAGACGAAAAAATGATGTGGTTTTTTGCCTTCAGCACGGTCGGAGTCGCCCTCTCCGCGATCATGGCGCTGTTCCGTCGCACCCTCGGCCTCCGATGGCTCGAATGGCTCGGCGGCCTCGCGATCGTCGGCCTGATTGCGGGTCTGCTGGTCCGCTTCGGCGGCCTGTCGAATTCCGGACGGTCGGAGGATGCCGAGCTGCTGCGCGAATGAGAAGGCGGATACGAGGAAAATCAAACCGGCCCCGTCATCTCGACGGGGCCGGTTTGATTTTGGATCGGAAACGGACCGGAAGCCTCAGCGGCCGAGAGCATCCTTCAGCGTGTTCAGACGGGCTTTGGAAGCCTTGAACCGGGCGAGAGCCTCCTTCACGGCAGTTGGATCGGCCGGGCGCCGGCTGAGCGCCGCGTTATAGGCGGCAAAGGCGGCGAAGTATTCTTCCTGCGCGGCAGCCAGATCCATCGTGGATCCCGTTGCCGCAGGGGCGGTTGCCTCTGTGGGGGCGATCGGCGAAAGCGAGGTCTGAGATGTCGGAACCTCGCTGTTGGGCACGACTTCCGGGCTGACCGACACCGAGGCCTGGATGGTTGGGGCGACGGGTGAGGCGGCCACAGCGGGGGTGCGGTTCCCGAACAGATTCGAGAAAAAGTCGGAGATCCGAGACCAGAACGACTTCTTCGTGGTGGTCTGGGTCGAGGCGGTCGAGGTCGTCGAGGTGGCGCCCGGGATCGAGCCGCGCTGCTGCAGGTAGGTGTAGAACTCGCGACTCACGGTGTTCGAGCCGTTGTTCAGGTAGTCGAGCATCTGCGACAACGACGCCTTGCTGTAGCCGTTCTTGTCGAGCAGTCTGGCGAACGCCACCTGGTCAGCCGGATACAGCCGGATGTAGGCGCGGCAGAAATCCCGCATCGAGGTGTGTGGCCCGGTGGCGGAGATCACGTTGAACACCTTGTCCTTGCCGCCCGTGAAGGTCAGCATGATGTCATACAGGGTCTTGCCGATGAACAGCTCGTTCCGGTTCATCTCCTCGAACGTATTGTCGACGAGAAACGCGGTCAGGGAGTCGCTGCCGAAGGCCAGGGAGAACACCTTGCCGTTGTTCTTCAGCGCCGCGAAAGCATTGGCCCATCCTTCGATCCAGGCCGTGTTCGTGTTCGGAAGAATCTCGTCCAGCGTGTGGACGTTGTCCGAGCCGTAGTTCAGCCCCGAAAACGAGTAGCCGCCGGGATACGCGTTCAGCATCGCGACATGGCCCAACTCATGTAGGAAAACGAACTTCTTGCTGTCGTCGGAACTATACTGGGTGACATGTTTATAGAGACTGATATTATATCCGGTGGTCGAACGATACGACGACGAGACCGCGTTGCGGTCGCTAAACTTCAGGGTGAGGGGCTGGGCCAGGCTCTTCCCGATCAGCTGCGTATATTCCCACAGGGTATATGTGCCGACCTTGTTGGTGAAATACGTCCGCCAGGGGCTTCCTGCCGGGAGCTGGTCGGGGCTGGTGACGAGCACCGACTGGTAGCCGACCTCGTTCCCCCAGGCGTCGGTGACGGCGCGCTCGTATTGAAACGTCACGCCGGCGAGGGCCGGTCCGGTAAGCCAGCACAGAATCGCCAGTGTCAGAAGATACGGCAGAAACGGCCTTCGAAGGGTGGGCCGATGGTGCATAGATTCTCCCCGCTGTCGCAGATATACATGAATTATAAGAATGATCCGGGGGTACGTCTAGTAGGTGCATTTCCTCACGTAAGAAACTCGGATTCGTTGCCTCACAAAAGAATCTCCGGAGATACCTGAGGCAATGATGTTTGTCAGGGCAAGGCGCGAGGTGCTTCCATCAAGTGAGGATCGGTATTTGAACTCTTTCTCCCAGCAGACCCGTTCTGCGACCCCCCATATAAAGTATGCCGCTCTTGCCGCCGTTCATCGCTTGCTTGCTCCTCTTGGGGTTCTTCAATTGTTCCTCCATGGACATGTCCAGAATCTCAACTCCGTGTCCAGAAATATCGGGGCGGTTCAGCCCCTGTGTCCGCTCTCGGGGAGGCGGATTTCCTGGTTATCCATGGCCATTGGGCATCGGGTGGGGGACAAAGGTTGGTCGTCGGTGGTTGACGCTTTCCTCTTCCATTCATAGAATCATGGCATGACATTCCATCAGAGATACGATACGAACCGAGAAATATCGGCCGTCATGCGGTGTGGGTTCCTGGGCGTCCTGCTGCCCATGCTGATCTTCCTGGCCGGGGCAGCCGCGGCTTCCTCCGGCGCCGAGGAGCTCGCCCGGCTGAAAATGGAATACGAGCAGAAGCTGCAACGGTACAATCAGGCCCTGCAGATGGCCGATACGCACAATATGCAGGCCCTGTCCCGCGAGGTGCAGACCGCCAAGGCCTGCTACGACCAGGCGAAGAAGCGCTTCGATTCCGCCGCCAACAAGATCGGTCTGAAGTCCGACCAGATTGATACCAAGGTCGGTTTCACCTTTTCCACGGTTGCCGACGTCGGCGAGGTGGGCCGCAATCTTCCCCTGGCCACCTCATCCCTTTCCCTGCCCGGCTACGGCCCGTGCTCTGGAATCATCGGCAACAACTACTGCGGCCAGTATGCGATGAGCATCGTCCTGCTCGGCATGGGGGCCCACACCGACCCGCAGAAAATCTATCGCGATACCAATCCGGGCGGTATCTTCACAGCCCCTTCCACCGTGGTTGAGTATCTGAACGCCCAGGGGGTTCCTGCTCACATCAGGAACCGCGCCTCGCTGGACGACATAAAGGCCAAACTCGATGCCGGCATGCCGGTCATGGTTCTGATCGGCTCTCCCCACTGGATCACTATCACCGGCTACACTGCCGATGCCTCCGGCCGGATTTCCCAGCTCGAGGCCTACAGCAACGGCTATAAATGCACCTACGACACCGAGGGCTTCCTGAAAAAGTGGGGTGCCCCCCTGGGCAATGCCAAATACGCGCAATTCGCTGATTACGGGAACCTCATGATCGACATCGGGAAACCGGATGCCAAGGTGAAGACCCCCATCTACTCCAGCAACTTCTGGACGGCCATGGAAGACAATGCCGCCGGCGCGGTCAACGACGTCGTCATCGGCTGGAAGAACGTCAAGCCGCTCCAGCTGGTCGGGGGGCTCATACGGGGCGTCGCGGGCATTCCCGGAACAGTATCATCGGTTGTTGGGAGCTTCTTGCAGCAGGGCGGCGACCGGCTCTCCATCTGGGGGAGCGACCGGTGGTCCAACGACTCCGCCTCGGGAAAGCTCCTCGGCGGCACCGCCCTGGCGGCCGGAACCCTCACCAGGGCTATCGGTACCGGGGCCCGGTTCGTCGGGAATGTCCTTGCCAGCGGCGCGACCCTCATGGGCAACGGATTCAAGAAACTCGGCAGCCTGCTTGGCCTCTGAGCCCGAAATGAATTCCCTTCCCCAATCCGACTCCGCTATTGCCCCATCGGGGGGCAGTCGCCAGCCTTCATCAGATCCCTGGATGAGCGCCGTCCGTCCCCGAAGGATGGCGCCCTCGGGCAATGGGCGCTTTCCAGAACGCCCAGACGGGGTCCTGATGTGCCCATCCCCTGGTCTGGGCAAATAATCCCGATGTCATCTGTTGGCAGGGCGTAAGCTATGGGAGACCTCCTCACCATCATCGAAGGCTACATCGTCTTTGCGTTCGTCCTGGAGGCTGCCTGTCTGCTCTTTGTCGGCCTCGACCGGCGCGGGCCCGCTCCGCCTCGCAGCCGGCTTTTCTGGCTGCTGTGGGTCCTGCTTACCGGCCCGTTCGGCCTGGCCGTCTACCTCTGGCGCGGCCGGCAGCCGTCCTGAGCCGGAAGAACACCGTCCAATCTCGGTCGCCGCCCGACATTCCGCCGGGCATCGCGGCCCGCAGCTCCGTTCCCGGGATGGATTTTCACAGCGAAGTTTCATATATTCATCACACTATTATACCGGAGCGTTTTTAAGGTTTATCCGACTCAAGCGTGCTTTGCCTCATGAAGAGCATGATCTTGAGTGAAGGGGACTCGGTTTGGTAGGCACTTTTTCACGAATGTTTGAGAAGGAGATGTCCCCCATGACCACCAGAAGAAAAGATGATCAAGCATGAGAGATATAAGGGTTTCGGGACATGGAATTCTTCGAATTCAACATCATGGCTCTTCACGCGACAAAGGACGCTTGAGCAGGATGAGTCGGAACTCCTCATGAGACAGCGAAGGCTGGACAGGAAGATTATATTCGTGAGGCAATACGTCGGTGCGGACATGAAGTTCTTCCTCGCGACAAACTTTCCCAGCTGATTCGGGTATTATGAAGAAAATCAAACTCCCTTGGAGGCCTCCGCATGAAATTCCGAGTCCCCCGATTGATCTTCATCCTCTTCCTCCTGGGCATCGGTCTCGTCACGGCTCCCTGGCTGGCGTCTGCCCAGGACGAGGGAATAGACCTGATCGACCAGCCGGCGATGGGGGAGGGAGGCGTTGCTGCCTTCAGTGTCCAGAAGAGTATCCAGGCCCAGGGAACGGTGGGCGCGGATCTTTCTTCTGACGTCACGATTGCGGTGGCGAGCGACCTGCATGTGCGCGATGCGAACCTCAAGGCCAACCGCCGCCTGGTGGAAGCCGTCAACCGGCTGCCTCAGGTATCGTTTGTCGCGATCACCGGCGATCTCTGTGACAAAATCGGAACCGAAGAGGAATACCAGCGGCTGGAAAAGCTGCTCGCCGGCTTCGAGGACCCTCTCCTGGCCGTTCCCGGCAATCACGATTTCATGTACCGCGATTATTTCAACAAAAACGGCGACAAGATCCGCGGTACCCCAGAAGGCAAGCGGGCGAAGCTCGAACGGTTCTGCAAGGCCCTGAAGCTGAAGTCGGTGCGATACGCCCGGAAGATGGGCGGCCATCTGCTGGTCTTCCTGCCCACTGACGAACTTGACAGCAAGCCGCTGACCGAACTCTCCGAGGCAACGATGAAGTTTTTCCGCGAGACCCTCGCCGCGAACCCGAAGATGCCGACCATCGTGTTCTGCCATGCCCCGCTCGCCAAAAGTTATGAACGTGAAACCAATCTCGGTGTGCTCCAGCCGGAAAACAGGATCCGGGAACTCCTGAAGGACAATCCCCAGGTGTTTCTCTGGGTGGCTGGCCATCTGCATATTCGCGCGGGCCAGAAGGATTTTCATTCGGATGCCAACAAGGTTGGCAACGTCACGGGGATCCACGTTTCTGCCGTCACGGGCGACACCCCCTGGATCCGGGTTCTGAAACTCACGCCTGAGGCCGCCGTGGTGCGCACCTATAACGTCGAGACGAAGAAGTTCATTCCTGCATATGAGCGGACGTTCAAACATAGGGAAAGCTCCGGCACGACACCCGGCGGCTCTGAGTCGCCGAAAACGGATGATGGGCTCAAATCCCTCCAGAACCGGATCGATGCCCTCTTTGAAAAGCTCGAACAGCTCTACGACAAAACCTGCAAGCTCCTGAAGAAACTTTTCGACCTCTGAACTGCTCATTTCGGTCTATAGTGCATACTACGACCCGGCTGACAGGCCGGGTTTTTTCCTGGCGGTGAAACTGCTTGATACGCTGGCTGGAGCTTTCGGAAGCTCCGCTTGGAATGGGCCTTCCGGCCCGGGCTCGGAAGACGGAGGTCAAATGCGCGATCGGAGATTCGTGGCCTCGCATCGAGGGGGGATGCTGTCCATCGAGCATCACCGGCTGCTGGCTTGCTGGGCCGCGGCGTGTGCCGGCCGTGTTCTCAGCCGGTTCTGGAAGGATGCGAAGGACCAGCGGCCTTCCGAGGCCGTGGCCGGGGCGGAAACCTGGGTGCGTGGGGAGTGTTCCGTTGGAGCGGCACGAAAGCTGGCCGTTGCAGCGCATGCCGCCGCTCGGGATGCGGGGGATGCCGCTTCCGCCGCCGGAGCGCGA
>DATCTT010000109.1:0-30820 GCA_036567845.1 Candidatus Ozemibacteraceae bacterium
GGTTCGGCGGCTCGCAGTATGCGGGACGCGGGGAGGTACGGGCCAATCATCCGGGAGTGCTGTGCATCTCCACCTCGAAACCCGGCGAGATCGGCGGTTTTCAGATCATCCCCTCCGTTCATGCCCGGGAGCCGAATCTGAACTACGTCTGGGGAAACATCCCCGCATGGATGGTGGTGAAGCCGCTGCTGACCGGCGGGCCATCCCTGGAAGGTCTTCCGCCGCTGTTCCGGGGACACATCCGCCCCCGCACCGGCCGGTGCCTGGTCCGTATCGCCAACGGCGCATGGGAAACCGTTCCCGAGCGTGCCGGCCTGGTGCAGGACGGGCTGAAGGGCGTCACCGAAATCCGCCTGACGTTTCCCGGGATGGCCCGGGAATCCAGGCACTGAGCGTCATCCGACTTCCCTTCGTCCCTCGGGATGCTTGTTTTCATCATCCGAGGCCGGACCGCGTCGAGGTGACCGAAATTCGGCCGCCCGAGTACAAAAAATCCGGCAGATCCCGGTCCGGAATTCTGAGAAATCCGCTGCAGATCACACTTTTCAGCCTGGCACGGAACCTGCTTAAGCAAGGCAAACTCAATCACGCGGAGGAACAACGATGTTGGTTTCCAGGAAGCTCGCAGTCGTGGTCATCGCCTTTCTGATGGTTTTTGCGGTTTCGGCGTTCGCCGGATCGGTCAAGGACCTGTCGAAGCATCTGTGGACCTGGGCCGTGATGGAAGAGCTCATGGATGAAGCCGCTCACGGCGGCATGCCGCCCGTCGGCCCCGTGGAAGCCGAAAACACGATGCTCCAGGCACAGGCCGAGGTCAAGGCGATCGTTGCCGGCATCACGACCGAAGAAGAGATGCTCGCCGCCCGCAAGCTCGCCGACGAGTTCGTCCAGATGGGCGACCAGCAGGAAGAAGTCGGCCGCGCCCTCCATCGGCTCCTCGACCAGCACGCCAGCTTCATCAAAGCCCACGGTACAACCGCCGAATAATCCCGAATCGATCTGCGGCCCCGGACGTCCATAATGGACCCGTTCGGGGCCGTTTCCTTTTCCCGGGATGTCTGCAGCATTCGGATCCTGTATGCTGATCGGGATACAAAGGAGAATCACGATGATGACTGGTTCCTTCCGATGCGTGGCGTTATCCCTGGCCTTCGTCTGTATGGCGATCACCCTGCCCCTTCCATCCTGGGCCGCCTCCCCGACTCCGGAAGATGTTGCCCGCCTCACGGAGGGGGTCCGGCAGATCGCGAAGACGGGGGTGCCGGGGCCCATTGCGTGCGTCGGGCCGGATGCGTTTCCCGTGGTTCTCGGCAAATCGAAGAGGTGCGATCAGCCGGTTGTCGCGGCGGCCCGGTTCGGCGCGGGGCGCGTTGTCGCGTTCGGACATGGCGGGATGCTGAATGAGGAAGGGCTGAAACAGGGGGACACGAAGCGGCTCATCGTCAACGCGGCACGATGGGCTGTCCGGACACCCCCCGCCGGCAAGTTAAAGCCCGTTGCCGGGCTGATTTTCACCCTCGATATCGCCAGACCGCTGAAGGAAGCGGGGTTCGAGGTGAAGGTTCTCCGGAGCCCGGGCTGGAAAGACCAGCTCGAGGGAGTCGACCTTCTCGTGGGAGACAACATCGCGGTCGACGAAGCGCACGAGCGGGCTCTCTCGTCGTTCATCCGCGACGGGGGCGGGTACCTGGCCACGGGACTCGCCTGGGGCTGGATGCAGGTGTATCCCAAGCTCGATTATATCAAAGACTATTCTTTGAACCGCGTTCTGGCGCCGATGGGGCTCGCCTTCGTCGACGGGTATATCGACGAGATTCCCCCCCTGAAGGCCGGTGATGCCGCCTGGCTGAGGCGCGGCCATGCGCTCGATGCCCTCGCGCTGCTCGAGTCGCAGCGAAGCGGGGGACAGCGCGAGGCGGTGGAGCAAGCGCTCGCCGTCGTTTCCAGTGCGTATCGCTGGCTTCCCCAGGGGACGTCGGCATTCCGCGACCGGGTGCATGCCCTTGTCGGCCAGGCGGCCCGGCCGGTCGTCCCGACCGAGAAGCTGCCGGTCCGCGCGGATGATCCGCTTCCCCGGCTCGCCCTGCTCACGGACCAGTTCGACGCGCTCATGAATATATCGTCAGATATACGTCCGGCGGATTCGGCGGCGGATTTTTCTCGGCGTTCCCACGGAAGGCGCTCCGCTCGTCACCCGCGAGATCGATGTCGACCTCTCCATTCCCGGCTGGGCAAGCACGGGCCTGTGGGTGGTCGCGGGCAAACCAGTCGAGATCACCCTTCCGGAATCCTGCTCGGGCGAGGGATTCCGGATCCGGATCGGCTGTCACACCGACATTCTCTGGAACAATCCCGAGTGGAAGCGGCATCCCGAGATCGCCCGCAGCTTCCCCGCCGCGAAGGGCCCGAACCGTGTCGTGAATCCGCACGGGGGGCTTCTCTATCTCGAAGTTCCACGGCTCCCCGACACCACGAACCCCGGTCATGCCAGGATCCGGATCGCCGGCGGGGTCGTCGAGGCACCGTTGTACAAGCTCGGAACAACGAGCGCCGCCGAGTGGAAGCAGCTCCGTGACGCACCCGCCCCGTGGGCGGAGCTCCAGTGCGACCGCATCACGCTCACGGTGCCGTCGGCGGAAATCCGTTCTCTCGATGACCCGAAGCCGCTCATGGAGTTCTGGAACGAGGTGCTCGGCTGGTATGCGGAGCTGGGCGGCCGCCCGCTCGACCGGCGCCCCCAGCGGATCGTGACGGATCGCCAGATTTCGAACGGCTGGCTCCACGCCGGGTATCCGATCATGGGCAATATCGCGGTCTCGTACAAACTGGTGAAGCTCGACGGGTTGATGAATCCCGAGAAAGACAGCGAAGGCGCCTGGGGCTTCTGGCACGAGATCGGGCACAACCACCAGCGGCCGGAATGGACGTTCGCCGGGGCCGGGGAAGTGACCTGCAACCTCTTCTCGCTGTTCATCGAGGAGAGGATCCGCAAGATCGCCCCCAGGAACCACCCCTGGTTCGGTGAGCATCCGGAAAAAGCCGCCGGATATCTCTCCCGACCCGACTTCGAAGTCTGGAAGAAAGACCCGTGGCTCGGCCTGTGGTTCTACATGGAGCTGCAATCGGCATTCGGGTGGGATGCCTTCAAGAAGGTCTTCGCGGAGTATGCCGCCACTCCCGAACAGGAGCTTCCGAAAACCGACGACGCGAAGCGCGACCAGTGGCTCATCCGCATGAGCCGGGCTACCGGACGGAATCTCGCCCCACAGTTTCGCCGCTGGGGAATTCCCGTCTCGGAACAGGCACGGCAAGCCGTTTCCAGCCTCCCTCCCTGGAGCGGAACGCTGTAGTATCCGGGGCACCCGAGCCCTGGGTGGCCTCCCTCCGTACCCCTGCGGACTCCCCTCATGGTAGAATTCTCCCGCCCCGTACAGGGGTGGCATCATCCCCCCGGGTCCGGTGTCCAAAAAGACGCGTAAGCAAGGAGAGAAACGATGTCCTGTCCGCACACGTCCTCATCGTCACCCACCTCATCACTGGAAAATCTGACCAGATTTTCGCCTGAAAAGGCCGAGGAGCTCGACCGGTATCTCGACACCCTGCCCCTCACGGACGACCGCGAGAAGAACCGCGGCTTTCTGATCCAGTCCCTGCACAAAGCGCAGGAGATCTTCACCTACCTGCCGAGCGTCGTCCAGATCCACATTGCCAAACGGCTGGGTCTGCATCTGGCCGAAGTGAATGGAGTGATCAGTTTCTACTCCTACTTCACCGACACCCCGGTCGGAAAGTACAAGATCAACATCTGCACCGGCACCGCCTGTTTCGTGAAGGGCGGCGACAAGCTGGTGGAGGAGTTCCAGCGGTATCTCGGCATCAAGCTCGGCGAGACGACTCCCGACGGCAAGTATTCCCTCACCAGCCTGCGCTGCGTCGGAGCCTGTTCGATGGCTCCGGTCGTGATGCTGAACGAGCGGGTGTACGGGAAAGTGACGACGAAGATGGTTCCCGAAATCATCAACGAGTGCAAGTGAAAAGGACATCGCCATGATCGACACACCCGAAAAACTGATTTCCCACGCCGACCAGCTTCGCGCCAAGGCCCGCAAGGGCGGTGCCACGCTCCTTGTCTCCCTGGGCACCTGCGGCATCGCCGCCGGCACCCGCCCCGTCCTCGACCAACTCAAAACTGAAATCGCGAACCGCAAGGCCGACATCGACATCGTCGAAGTCGGCTGCATGGGCCTGTGCCACAGCGAGCCGTCGATCGAGGTCGTGTTCAACGGCACCGGCAAATCGGTCATCTACGGCCATGTGACCGCAGCCCAGGCCGGCGCGATCGTAGAGACCGCCGCGAAGGGCATCGAGGCCGTGAGCTGCGAGATCCTCAAGCGCACCTGGTTCTACCCCGAAGAGAACGAGACGGCCAGCAAGGATCAGATCCAGGCCCGCATCGTCCTGCGCAACACGGGCAAGATCAATCCCGAAGATATCGACCAATATATAGCGATGAAGGGATATCAGGCTCTTTCCCTGGCGCTGCACAAGATGACGCCCAAGCAGATCATCGACATCGTCACCGAGTCGGGACTGCGCGGGCGCGGCGGCGGCGGCTTCCCGACCGGCAAGAAGTGGGCGTTCGCGGCGGCCCAGAAAAACGACCAGAAGTACGTCGTCTGCAACGCCGACGAAGGCGATCCGGGCGCGTTCATGGATCGCGCCGTCCTCGAGGGGGACCCGCACTCGGTTCTCGAGGCAATGGCCATCACCGGCTACGCGATCGGCTCCAACACCGGTATCATCTATATTCGCGCCGAGTATCCGCTCGCCGTCAAGCGGCTCGAGATCGCGATCGGCCAGGCGAAGGAGCGCGGCCTGCTCGGAAAGAAGATCCTGGGCAGCAGCTTCGATTTCGACATCCAGATCAAGTACGGCGCCGGCGCCTTCGTCTGCGGCGAGGAGACGGCCCTGCTCCACTCGATCGAAGGCAAGCGCGGTGAACCGACTGTGAAGCCCCCGTTCCCAGCCGTCGAAGGTCTCTGGAAGAAGCCGACCATCGTGAACAACGTCGAAACGTTCGCGAATGTCTGCGCCATCATCCGGAACGGCGCGGCCTGGTTCAAGAAGATCGGCACGGCCAGCTCGCCTGGCACGAAGGTGTTCGCCCTGGCCGGCAAGGTGAAGAAGGTCGGCTTGGTCGAAGTACCCATGGGCACGACGCTGCGCGACATCATCTTCAACGTCGGCGGCGGGATCGTGAACGACCGCAAGTTCAAGGCCGTCCAGACCGGCGGCCCGTCCGGCGGCTGCATCAAGTCCGACCAGCTCGACACCGAGATCGATTACGAGTCGCTCAAGCGGCTCGGCTCGATGATGGGCTCGGGCGGCATGATCGTCATGGACCAGGACGACTGCATGGTCAACATCGCCAAGTTCTTCCTCGAATTCACCCTCGACGAATCCTGCGGCAAGTGCACCCCCTGCCGCGTCGGGAACAAGCGCCTGTTCGAGATGCTCCAGCGCATCTGCGACGGCCGCGGCACCCCGCAGCTGCTCAAGGACCTGAAGGACCTCTGCCACGCGATCAAGGACACGGCCCTGTGCGGCCTCGGTCAGACCTCGCCGAATCCCGTCCTGTCGACCCTGGCCCAGTTCGAGCACGAGTATCTGGCTCACATCAACGAAAAGCGGTGTGAAGCCGGCGTCTGCAAGGAGCTCCTGCGGTTCGAGATCAACGAAAACTGCGTCGGCTGCACGATGTGCGCGCGCAACTGCCCCGTCCCCTGCATCTCGGGCGAGGTGAAGAAGCGACACGTGATCGACCAGACCAGGTGCATCAAGTGCGGCGTCTGCCAGAGCGTCTGCAAGTTCCACGCCGTCGATCGGAAATAAGTCGAGTCAGGAGAACCGAACATCATGATCCATCTCACGATCAACAATCTTCCCGTCCAGGTCAACGAGGGCCAGACCGTTCTTGATGCCGCCCACAAGCTGGGCATCGACATTCCGACCCTGTGCCACCTCAAGCAGTTCGGCCCCTGCGCGATCGAATCGAAAACCGGCTCCTGCCGCGTCTGCGTCGTCGAGATCGACGGCCGGCCGAACCTGGCCCCGTCCTGCTGTACCCCGGCCACCGAAGGCATGAAGGTCATCACCTCGAGCATGCGGGTCATCAACGCCCGCCGCACGATGCTCGACCTGCTGCTGTCGGACCATCCAAAGGACTGTCTGACCTGCGAGAAGAGCGGCGACTGCCAGCTCCAGGAGCTCGCGGCGAAGATGGGCCTGCACCGCATCAAGTACAAGGGCGAGATGTCGAAGCATGACATCGACATCTCCAGCGAGGCAATCGTCCGCGACCCCAACAAGTGCATCATGTGCCGCCGGTGCGAAGTGGCCTGCAATGAAGTACAGACGGTCGGCGTCCTTTCCGGCATCGGCCGCGGCTTCACCGCCAAGGTCGGCCCGGCCGACATGAAGCCCCTTTCCGAGACCACGTGCACGTTCTGCGGCCGCTGCGTTGCGGCCTGCCCAACCGGCGCCCTGACCGAAGTCGACCACACCTACAAGTGCTGGAACGCGATCAACAGCGGCAAGACCGTCGTCGTCCAGACCGCCCCCGCCGTGCGCGTGGCCCTGGGCGAGGAGTTCGGCATGGAGCCCGGCGCGATCACGACCGGCAAGATGGTGACGGCGCTTCGCATGATGGGCTTCGCAAAGGTGTTCGACACCGACTTTTCGGCCGACCTGACGATCATGGAGGAAACGACGGAGTTCATCGCCCGCCTCAAGGAGGGGAAGAACCTTCCGATCCTCACCTCGTGCTGCCCGGGCTGGGTCAAATTCTTCGAGCACCAGTTCCAGGATCTGATGCACATCCCCTCGACCTGCAAATCACCGCAGCAGATGTTCGGCGCCGTCGCGAAGACCTACTACGCGAAGAAGATCGGCGTGAAGCCGGAAGACATGCTCGTGGTCTCGGTCATGCCGTGTCTTGCGAAGAAGTATGAGGCTGCCCGCGAGGAGTTCAACGCCAGCGGGTCGCGTGACGTCGACATCGTGATCACGACCCGGGAACTGGCCGCGATGATCAAGGAAGCCGGCATCGCCTTCGACCACCTCGAAGAGTCGGCTTACGACGATCCGCTGGGCGAGTCGACCGGTGCCGGCGTCATCTTCGGTGCGACGGGGGGCGTGCTCGAGGCGGCTCTGCGCACCGCGGCCGACTGGGTCACGGGCCAGGATCTGAAGAACATCGATTTCACAGCCGTCCGCGGCCTCGACGGGATCAAGGAAGCCACGGTGAAGGTCGGCGACCTCGACGTGCGCGCCGCGATCGCCTCGGGCCTCGGAAACGCCCGCACGCTCCTCAACAAGATCCGGAAGGGCGAGGCGCAGTATCACATCATCGAGATCATGGCCTGCCCGGGCGGATGCCTGAACGGCGGCGGCCAGCCCTACACCCGCGGCGACCCCAAGATCCTCGAGAAGCGCATGGAAGCCATCTATCGTGACGACAGGAACAACAAGATCCGCAAGTCGCACGACAACCCTTCGATCAAGCGCCTCTACGCCGAGTTCCTCGAAAAACCGGGCAGCGAGCTCTCCCACAAGCTGCTCCACACCCACTACCACGGCCGCCGAGAGCTCTGATACCGGAGGTATCTTCCGCTCTGTCGCAGGGGCGCCGGGCCACACCCGGCGCCCCTGTTGCATCTCAGCCCCGCCGTCGTGTTTCGTCCCTTCAAGACGGGGCAAAGAACATGTTCGCAGCACGAACAAGAGCTATTGCCTTCATCTGCCCTCCATCTGCAGATACGCTTCTCAGGCCGCGATTTCGTCCAGCAACGTATCACTGTGGAGAAACGCTCTTCGTAGTCCCATACCACGGGGGTGGGGAATTCCCCTGGATTCGTCAGCCCCATTGTGCCGGGGGAGAGAATTGCGACGAAAACGTGTATCATGCCTTCCTTGCAGGGACCATCACAATCCGGGAAGGGAGACATGAGCGAACCGTTTGCGCTGGCCGTCCTGGCCGTCTGGCTCATCATCATCGTTGCCCTGACGCGGCGCGGGGTTCCGCTCTGGCAGGTGATTCTCGCCGCCGCGCTGGGCATCGGCATCCTGCTTGGGCGCGGCATCCGAGGGCTTGCGGTCGATTCCCTCGCCGTCTCGACCGACCCCACCGTGCTCGAACTGCTGGCGATGGTGATGCTCATTTATTTATATTCATTTCTATTGAAAGCCACCCACCGCATGGAGCGGATTTCGGACTACCTCAACAGCCGAATGCACGATCCACGCTGGGTCCTGGCCTCAGTGCCGGCAATCGTCGGACTGATCCCGATGCCGGGCGGGGCAATGTTCACCGCGCCGATCACCGACGAGGTGGGCGACCGCATTTCCCTCACGAAAGAGGACAAGGTCTTCACGAACTACTGGTTCCGTCACTGCTGGGAAATGTCGTTTCCGCTGTATCCCGGCGTGATCCTGGCGGCGGGAGTGGTGCGGATGACCCCGGCCGCGCTCGCCTGGATTCTGCTGCCGCTGACCATCGCCGGTTTTCTCGGCGGCTGGCTCGCGTTTTTCCCCCGCTACCGCCGTCAGACCTCCTCCTTTCTCGTCGAATCCGTCGAGCGGCCTGCCGGGAACGGGGCCTCGAATCTTCTGGTGCTGTGGCCCATCCTGGCGGTGGTCATCGTGGCTCTCGTGAAAATTCCCGTGACTCTCGGTCTTTTCGGAATCATCGCCGTTTTCGCTCTCATCGAGCGGATCTCCCCCTGGCGGCTTTGGATCTTCCTCCGGCACTCGTTCAACAAGCCGATCATCCTGCTGATCTGGTCCGTCTTCCTGTTCGGGAAGGTGCTGATCACCACAGGTCTGATCCAGATCGTCGGCACCTCGATGATCCGGCTGGGCACGCCGCCGTGGCTGCTGAGCTTCCTCCTGCCGTTTTTCATGGGCGCACTGACAGGTGTCACAACCGGCTTCGTCGGCACCGTGTTCCCGATTCTCGTCCCGTTCTGGGGCGACCGGCCGGAGATATGGATCCAGCTTGCCTACGCAGGGGGGATCGCCGGGGTGATGCTTTCCCCGGCCCACCTGTGTTTCTCGATGACCCAGGAGTATTTCAAGGCGCGTCTGGCGCCGATTCTCCGGATCCTCCTCCTACCCGTCGCGGTCGTTTCAGCCGCCGCGGCGATCCGGTTCGTCCTGCAGGGGGTCCGGATGCCAATCTTCCTGCCGGGGGGATTGGGCTGGTAGAATGGGAGTATCTCGTCGGGAGGGTACGATATGAGACGAACTCATCTGTTTCAGATGGTGCTGATAGCCTTCGCCTGTGCGTGGCTCTGGAATGCCGCACCAGGCCTCGCGCAGAGTGCGCCGTTCTCCGCGTCACAGGGCGTCACCGTCGCCGATGATGGGATCGTCGGCCAGGCTGCCCCCTCGACAGCACCGGCCGTCACCGCGGCGGCCGCAGACACCTCTTCGACCGGCGCTGGAGAGACGGGCGGCGGCACGTACACCGTCGTATCGGGTGACTGTCTCTGGAACATCGCGAAGCGGTTTTTAGGCGACGGCAGCCGCTACTGGGACATCGTCGAGGCCAACAAGGCGAAATACCCCAGCCTCGTCAACAACCCGAATCTGATCTACCCCGGCTGGGAGTTCGTCATCCCGGGCACCAAGGGCAACCTCTCCCCCTCGAGCACCAGCACACCGCCGTCTTCGAGCTCGTTCACCGCCAACCCCAACGTTGCCGCTCCGGCACCGGGTGCCAAGGGTGGAAAAGCGCTTTATTCCTGGCTGCAGCGGGCCGGCCTGTCGGGTGAGCAGCTTCGGACGGCCTGGGCCGTGGGCATGGCCGAGTCGGGCGGTAATCCGCGCGCCTTCAACGGCAACGCCGGAACGGGCGACAAATCATATGGCCTGTTCCAGATCAACATGATCGGCAACCTCGGCCCCGCGCGCCTGAAGCAGTATAATCTGAGTTCCTACGACGACCTGTTCGACCCCGAGACCAACATCCGCGTCATGATCAAGATGAGCAACAACTGCACGAACTGGCAGCCCTGGAGCGCCTACAAAAACGGCTCCCACCGCAAGTTCCTCAATCTGTTCCCACCGTCCTGATCTGACAGGGATTCCATTCGTTCCTGCCGAAGAGATCGGAGAGAAATCATGAAGAAGACGATCATCCTGCTGTTCACCCTGTGCGCTCTCGCCTGGGCCGGCATCGCTGTTGCGGCCCCTATCCGGCTCACCGACACCATCACCGCCGAGGTGAAGGAAGTGACCCGGACGGCCCCGCCGCCGAGCTCGCCAAACAAGGAGCTGTTGCCGGCCGAACTTTCGATCCGGTATCCCGTTCTGTCAGCCACTGACGGCGATGACCCCGCCGTGAAGGCGGTCAACGACGCCATCCTGAACCGGCTGCTGGCCGTCGCGGGCGAGAAGCCGGCAGCGTCGCTCGACGAGCTGATCGACACCTTCGTCAAAGGCTACGAGGCTTCGGTAAAGGAAACGCCCGAGATGCCGGGCGGCTGGTCGCTGAAGTTCGAGGCCTCCATCCGCCACGCCGATGCCGAGCTGATCGCCATCGATACGCTCGACTCGGTGTTCCAGGGCGGGGCCCACCCGACCTCGAACATCGTGTATCTGGTGTTTTCGACGAAAACGGGAAAGCCGGTCGAGCTCTCCTCGCTGCTCCTGCCCGGGAAGGCGGACGAGCTGACCCGGATCGCCGAAGCCCGGTTCCGCAAGGTGCGCGAGCTGAAACCCGACGAGAATCTGGAGGAGGCGGGCTTCCAGTTCGAAAAGAACCGGTTCGCCCTCAACTCGAACTTCCTGGTCTCGAAGGACGGTCTGGCCTTCTGTTACAACCAGTATGAAATCGCCCCCTATGCCCTGGGCATCACCGAACTGGTGATACCCTGGAGCGATCTCGGTGGCGTGATCGACCCCGCAGGCCCGGCCGGTGCATTCCTGAAGAATACAAAATAACCGCTATATCGTTATAAATACAAATCCCGGGGCTCCGATCGGAACCCCGGGATTTCGTTTCTGCCATGATCAGTCGATCGCCGGATAGACGGGTCGAATGTCGACGGGGACGTGGGTGAGATGGGTGAGGACCTCGCGCACTTCGGGGGTCGGGGTGCCGTATTTCGCGATCAGGGCTCCGGCCGCTTCATAATCTCCGTTGGCCTGGATTTCGAGGAGGATACGGGCCAGTTCGCGGAAATGGGCGCGGATGTTATCGCCATGGGCCACGAACTTCCCGGTTTTCGCGTCGTACCCGATGGCGCCCTTCTCGGCCAGGAAGTTGAACTGGATCATGACGCCCGTTCCGTGCGCTTCCTCGAGGCCGAACCGGATCGTCCGGAACAGGCCGGCGAGGTAGGTCGGCAGCAGCGTCGGCTCGAGCTCCTTCGCGACTTCGCCCTTGTCGAGCAGATACAGGGTGTTGAGCATCGACAGCGTGTCGGCCTTGGCCTCCTCGATCGCCGAGTAGCGCTCCTTGAGAGCCTTTCCGACATCCTCGGCCTTCCCGCCGACCATGGCCGTCGACGGCCCGAGGCTGTGGCCGATCTCGTGCTGCAACACCGAGAGGAAAAACGCCTCGGCGGAAAGCTGCTTCACATCGGCTTCAGAAAGAACTTCGGCAGCGATCGGCCGGAGAATGCCCTCGAACTTGGCGGTCATGATGTTCTTGAGCAACACCTGCTTGTTGCCCTTGACCTGGCGGACCCGCTCGTCGTTGGGCAGGTTGAAGGCCAGCGTCTGTACGCCCCCGCGCGCCTCGCCGCCCGTGGCGAGCACGTCCACGACGCGGATCGGGGATTCGTAGGTGTCGCGCAGCCATTTCGCGCCAGCCGGCATGGGCAGGTTCGCGTCGAGTTCCCGGAGATACTTCTGATACACCTGGAGTTTCCGTGACTCTTCGGGGTTGACAACCGTGACATAGGCCTCGAAGGCGGCTTTATAGCCGAACAGCTTGTCGTCGTAGACCTCGTAGGGCCCAATCGTGACGTCGATGGGGCTGTCGCTGACGTCCATCCAGTCGATGTCTGACGGGAAATACTCGTTCGAGAGGAACGCGCCGGCGCGGCTCGTGAGAAACTTCTTCAGGCTCGCGTTGCCGCACAGCACCGCGGCTTCCCGCAGGAGGTGCGCGGCCGGTTCCAGCCACGTTTTATAGGCCTCGGAATAGGGAATGGCAACGAGCTTCCCGTCGCGGCGCGCGATCACGGTGAAGGTGCCCTTGAAGCTCTTCTCGTCCTCCGGATGGGCCTTCAGCCAGGCTTCGAACTCGGCTTTCGTCATGTCCACCGGATACAAATTCGTGGTTTCGGGCTTGGTCATGGTTCCGATGAACGGCCGGTCGTTGTCGATGCGGTCGAACGGGCCATCCATGATCTCGAAATACGCGAGATAGGCCGGGTCCAGGTCCTTCGCGGCCCGGAGGGCTTCCCGCCATGCCTCGTTCAGGTGGTAGGTCTGGTTGAAGAAGATGTTGTCCATCAGCCGGGCTGCCTCGACCAGCTTTTTCACGGCCCGCTTCTGGTTCCGGGTCAGGAACGACGTGTCGACCTTCATCTCGACGGGCGCCAGCTGGGCGACCCGCCGGCCGATGTCATCGCACCGGACCGAGAGATCGATGGCCGTGCTCTGCGCCTGAGCCGCATCCGCCGGCAGGGGCTCTGCCGCGCGGGCTCTCCAGACACCGGTTCCCGACAGGGCTGCGGCGATCAGCAGCGCCACAGCCGTCTTCTGCATCTTCTTCATCCGTTTTCCTCCACGGGCTTGGATATGTCGCATGTTACACGTTTCAGAAGCGGAAGTCGCGCTTCCCGGCATGGATCGAGGTCAGATACTCCGTGGCGATGCGGCGCACCTTCTCGGCGGGGATGCGCTGCAGCTCCTCCAGGATGACCTTCTCCCCCTTCGCGCGCGTGTCCGGCGAAGCATAGTCTTCCAGATATTCCTTCAGCGTCATGAGGGCGTTCGGCTGGCAGCAGTTCGCGATGCTGCCGGATTTCGCGAGGGTCATGAACCGGTCGCCCGTGCGCCCCTCGCGGTAACAGGCCGTGCAGAAGCTCGGGATGTATCCCAGGGAGAGCAGCCAGTTCACGACCTCGTCGAGCGGCCGGGTGTCGTTCACCTCGAACTGGGCCGAGTTCTCCTCCGCCGTTTCCGGGACGGCATACCCGCCGACGCTGGTCCGCGAGCCGCCGCTGAGCTGGGAAACACCCAGTTCCAGCACCCGCTCGCGGCAGGCGCGGGACTCGCGGGTGGAGACGATCAGTCCCGTGTAGGGAACCGCGATCCGGAGCAGGGCAACGATCTTCCCGAACGTGATGTCGTCGATCGCGTTCGAGAAGTTGTCCGGCGAGATGTCGTCGGCCGGCCGGATGCGCGGAACGCTGATGGTGTGCGGCCCGACGCCCTTGGCGGCCTCGAGGTGCTCGGCATGCATGAGGAGGCCGATGAAATCGTAGCGGTACAGGTTCAGCCCGAACAGCACCCCGCACCCCACGTCGTCGATGCCGCCGTCCATCGCACGGTCCATCGCCTCGGTGTGCCAGGCGTAATCGTGCTTGGGCCCCGTCGGGTGCAGCTTTTCGTAGGTCTCGCGGTGGTAAGTTTCCTGGAATAGAATGTAGGTGCCGATTCCCGCGTCCTTCAGCTTCCGGTAATTCTCGACGGTCGTCGCGGCGATGTTGACGTTGACGCGCCGGATCGCCCCGTTCTTATGCCGGATGCCGTAGATCGTTTTTATACTTTCCAATACATATTCAATCGGATTATTGACAGGGTCCTCGCCGGTCTCGAGGGCCAGCCGCTTGTGCCCGATATCCTGGAGCGCAATCACTTCCTGCTCGATCTCGGCCTGGGTGAGCTTCTTGCGGGTGATATGCCTGTTCGAGTGGTGGTAGGGACAGTAGAGGCAGCCGTTCACACAGTGGTTCGACAGATAGAGCGGGGCGAACATGACGATGCGGTTCCCGTAGATCTTCTGCTTGATCTCTCGGGCCAGGGCATACATCTTTTCGACGATATCGGGCAGGTCACATTCGAGCAGCACGGCGGCCTCGCGATGGGAGAGCCCCTTGCAGGCGCGCGCCTTTTCGAGCAGCGACTCGATCAGCGCACGGTTCCGGCGGTTGCCCGCCGCGTATTCGAGAGTCGCGTGGATTTCGGCATCATCGATGAACTCGGAGGCATGCGGCGACTTGGGATCATACATGGTGTCTGCACCTCACTTCTTGGAATAGACGGTCTTGACGTTGACGCCGTCGAGCAGGCCGAGCTTGCCGGAAAGGCTGCTGATGACATCGTTGGGAGCGTCGATGACGACGCTGATGATCGAAACGCCCCGCTTGGCATAGGGAATGCCCATCCGGCCGACGATGTATTGCCGCTGATCGTGCAGCAGCTGGTTCAGACGGTCGGTGGCATCGGGATTCTCGACGATGAGAGCGATCAACGCGATCCTGTTTTCCATGGTTTCCACGATTCACACCTCGAAAAGGGTGCCAGAACGGGAAAAGAGGAATCCGGATCAACCCCGTCTTGGCATCAATGCTTCAGAACGCCGGTCGGTGACACAAACTCTTCAGGCGCGGTCGAAACCTTGCCCTCAGAGGTACCCTTCCTTGATAGCACCGATCCAAGAAGAAAACAAGACCCGACCCGCACGACGCGGGAAGTGGGCTGCCGGCGCCCGGATGGCGCCTCAGGCAGACCCACCCCCCGGAAAGCCGGGAGGTGGGCCGTTTCACGCGATATCCTACTTTTTCACCGGCACCGTGGCGGAAGCCGTTTTCGGGGAGCCGGGAATCGTGATGTCGATCTTCTGCACCGCGCCGAACTCCTCGAGCCTGCCATCGAAATCGGCGGGCTTTCCCAGAACGACGATCTTCATCTTGTCGGGCTGGAGATACTTCTGGGCGACCCGGAGGATGTCGGCCTTCGTGACTTTTTCGATATTCTTCTTCGTGATCTCGAGGAAATCCTTCGGATACCCGAAATACTCCAGCTCGACGAGCCGGTCGATGATCTTAGAGCGACTGTCGAAATTGAACACGAACGAGTTGAGATACATCTCCTTCGCCGTGTTCAGCTCTTCATCGGTGATCTCAGAGCGCCGGATCGCATCGATCTCCCTGAGAAGTGCCCGAATGCCCTTGATGGTGTTTCCGGACTTCGTCGAGCAACCGAAATAGCAGATTCCCTCATGGTCGTATCCGGATCCATACGTCCCGAACACGGAATAGGCCAGTCCCTGCTCGGACCGGACACGCTTGAACAGGCGCGAGCCGAATCCGCCGCCCAGGACATTGTTCATGACCTCGAGGGCGAAGTAGTCGGGATTGTTCATCAATCCGCCGAGGTGGCCGATCAGAATCACGCTCTGGTTCACGTCTTCCTTGGCGATCAGGTTCACCTTCGCCGCGGGGAACTCGTGCACCTCTGGCACCCTGGTCGGGGCCACGTCGCCCCGCGGCAGTTCCCGGAAGGCCTCCGCGAGTTTTTTCTTCATCTCGCCGGCCTTGAAGTCGCCGATGACCGCGACCATCATCCGCTCGGGATGGAAATGGGTACGGTGGAAGGCGATCAGATCGTCGCGGGTGATCGCGTCGATGGTGGCATATTCGGTATGCCTGGCATAGGGGCTGTCGGGGCCATACACGAGCTTGATGAACTCCCGGACGACGATCGGAAACGGCTCGTCGTTCCGCCGGGAGATCATGGACCGGGCCTCGATCTTCTTCAGCTCGATCTTGTCCTGCGGAAACGCAGGATTTTTCAGGATATCCATGAGGATGGCGAGTGTCCGGTCCCACTGGTCGGCGAGACTCGACGCGTAGAAACCGCCGCTCGAGGTGCCGCCGCTGACGCCGACACTTGCGGCGAGCCGGTCCAGCTCGAGGTCGATCTCGTCACCGGAACGGGTCTTCGTTCCTCCGGTGCGCATGACGGCCGTTGTCAGCGGAATCAGCCCCGTCTTCGCGGCCGGCTCGTCCCCGACGTTGAATCGTATCATGCCGAACAGGCTGATAGTCGGCAGTTCGTGATCCTCGAGGAGAAACAGGGTGAGTCCGTTTTCCAGAACGACCCGCTCCACCGACGGGATCTGGAAATCGTTCAGCGGGGGGAACTGGAGGTTCTTGTAGGATTGCTGGGCCTGGACGGGCATGGCAGCCAGGCAGAGAAGGAACAGGATACCGAGGCACATTCCATATCGCATGTTCATCGTCCTGTTCTCCTCTACTGGATCTTTTCCGTGCCGGATCCCGTCTCGATGACAGCCACCGACCGGTTTTCCGGTATAAAATACGTTCTGGCCAGTTTCTGGATATCCGCCGCCGTCACGGCGGGAAGTTTTTCGAGGCCGCGGTGGAACATCTCCCGCCAGTCACCGGCGATAATTTCATAGAAAGAGATATTGTAAGCAATCTGGTCGTTCGAGGCCAGGCCGCCGACGAGGTCGGACCGGGCCCGGATCTTGGCTTTGGCGAGTTCCTCGGCGGTGACCGGTTCACGTTTGAGTTTCTCGATCTCCTCCAGGATGGCCTCCTCGCACTCTTTCGGGGTGTGCCCCTGGGCGGGCAGAGCGAAGAAAACATAGAGGTTCGGATACTTGCTGCCCGGATAATCCCCTGACGTTCCGACGCGGATGGCGATCTTTTTCTCTTTCACGAGCGAGGTGTAGAGACGTGAGGAGCGACCACCGGAGAGCACGTCATCGAGGACGTCGAAAGCGACCTTGGCGGGATCGTTGAAGTCGGGCTTGTGATACCCCAGAATCAGGTAAGGCTGGCTTTCGAGCCTGAGGGTGACCCGCCGTTCCCCGCGCTGGGGAGGCTCTTCCGTGACCACCGGCTCGGGCCGGGGGCGTTTCGGCAGACGGCCGAAATACGTTTCGGCCAGCTTCCGACAGGCGGCGGGGGTGACATCCCCGACGATGACGGCTGTCAAATTCGATGCCACGTAATGCGTCCCGAAGAACCGCTCGGCCTGTTCCCGGCTGATTGCCTTGAGATCCGACATGTGGCCGATCAGGGGCTCGCCGTACGGATGGGCAAGGAACGCGACCCCCCCAAACTCCTCGAAGAGCTTCCCCGTCGGGGTGTTCTCGATGCTCATCCGGCGTTCCTCCATGATGACATCCTTTTCGGTATAGAATTCGCGGAGGCAGGGGTTGAGGAAGCGATCCGACTCCATCGAGAACCACATCTCGATCTTGTTCGAGGGCATGCTTGAAGTATATCCTGTCATATCGTAGCTGGTGAACGCGTTCAGCCCGACCCCGCCGGCCTTCTCGATCGCCTCGGCGAACTCGTTGTTCACGACGAACCGGCGCGCGGCCTCCTTCGCCGCATCGAGCTCCTTTTGGAGCCGTTCGAGCATCTTCGCATTGGCCCGGCCGCCCTTCGCCTCTTCCATCCGCAACCGTCTGAAGGCGGCGTCCTCTTTTTCGAGAAGGGGGACCTCCCCGGCATAATCCCTGGTTCCGATGGTCTTCGTCCCCTTGAACGCCATGTGCTCGAAGATGTGGGCAATCCCCGTGATGCCCTTTGTCTCATTCGTGGAACCGACGTTGGCGAACGTCATGAAGGAGACGACCGGCGCATCGTGGCGTTCGACGACGATGAATTTCATGCCGTTCGAAAGGGTGAAGGCGGTCACCCGCTTTTCGAACTCGGCAAGATTCTGGCCCGAAGCGGCCAGGGAGCCCAACAGCCCCAGGGACAGGGCGAGAATGAGACAACGTGTTCTGAAACCGATCATGCAACGGCACCTCCTGAAGATTTTCCGGAATACAGCGTATCGCAACTCCCGGCCCGCACGCTGCGGGAAGAGAGCCGGTTCACGGGGACGGCGGGTCCGGCTTGTCTGCGCCATCCGGGCGCCGCCGGCCCACTTTCCCCATCGTGGGAGTCGGCTTCCGAAGCCCGGCGAGGCGCTTCCAGAAGATGCCGTGGTAGTCGGGGCGGGTCAGGGCATACAGGATGACCCCGAGCGTGACGGGGCTTTGGGCCAGGAGAAGGACTCCCATTCCGAACCAGCCGCCATGCAGGGAGCCGAGAAACACTGCGACGAAGCAGAAGCACCAGACCAGCTCGGCACGGGTTCCGACGCGGAACACATTGCAGAACAGGAAAAAATGGCCCAGCACGAAGGGCAGAAGCAGCGCGAACTCCCCCAGAGGGCCCCAGAGCCACCAGGTGCCCAGCCCACAGGCGAGCAGAACACCCGCATCGGTGACGGACAGCCGGAATCCCCCACCATCCCGAAGGTCAGCCCTTGATGCGGCAGAGGTCTGTAAAACGGTTTCCGGATCCATCATCACCTCATGCTACACCATGCGATGTCCGGTTGGGATACAATGGAACAAAGCCGGGAATTCCGGCGCGCAAAAGAGATTCATTGAGAGGCATTCCATGAGGATCTTCCGGATGAGGTTCCTTGCGTCATGGTTCCGCCGCGCAAGAGCGGCGTTCGGCTGCCGGCAGCCCCGGCCGGAACATCTGCGATGATGGCCCAGTCAGAAACAGCCCCGCCCCGGGAAACGGCCACCCTGTCCGGTGATCTCTGGGGTGGCCTCGCTGCGATGCTCGTTGCCCTGCCCTCGTCGATCGCCTTCGGCGTTCTCGCCTATTCGGCGCTGGGCCAGGCATTTGTCTCCCAGGGCGCCATGCTCGGACTCCTGGGAGCGGCCGCCATTGGGATCACGGCTCCCTTCGTCGGCAGGAACGGCGCCCTGATCTCCGCCCCTTGCGCCCCGGCTGCGGCCGTCCTGTCCGCCGTGGTGATGGAACTGCTCTCCGCCAACGGCACCCCGGCCGTCTCCCCGGCCGCCATCCCAGCCATCCTCGGTCTGATCGTGCTCGCGGCGGGCCTGCTCCAGGTGCTTTACGGGCTGGCCGGGTGCGGGCGGCTGATCAAGTTCATTCCCTACCCCGTCGTGACCGGGTATCTGTCGGGTGTGGGGCTTCTGATCATTCTCGGCCAGCTCGCGAACCTCTTCGGCCTTCCCAAGGGAACCGCCCTGACCACGGGCCTGACGGCCCCCGGCCTCTGGAAATGGCCGGCTCTGACGGTCGGCGTGGCGGCGATCGCGGTCATGGTGCTCGGCCCCCGTCTGACGAGAAGGGTTCCGGCGCCCGTGCTCGGCCTCGGAGCCGGCATCCTCACGTATTTCGGACTGGCCCTTGTCGAGCCGGCCCTCCTCCGGGTCGACGGGAACCCCTTCCTCATCGGTTCGATCCAGGCATCGGGCTCGTTTCTGGCATCGGTGACGTTCCGGGTGAACAGCCTCGCCGGCATCGATCCGGTCGTCCTCCGACTGATCGCCGTTCCCGCCCTCACTCTTTCTATTCTTTTATCTATAGATACTCTCAAGACCTGCGTCGTTCTGGATGCCCTCACCCGGAACAGGCACGACTCGGACCGCGAACTGATCGGCCAGGGCACCGGCAACATCGCCGCATTTCTGGCCGGCGGCATGGCGGGCGCCGGCACCATGGGCCCGACCCTGGTGAACATCACCAGCGGCGGACACACCTGGAAATCCGCGACATTCGAGGGAGCCGCCATTGTTCTCACCCTTCTGCTGCTGTCCCCGCTGATCGCCTGGATACCGGTCGCCGCCCTTGCAGGTATCCTTCTGGTCGTGGCCTGGAGAATGATAGATAAAAATATATTTCAACTCCTGGCCACTCCGGCAGGCCGTCAGGACTTCGCCGTGATCGCAGCCGTCATCCTCACCGCGCTTTTCGTCGACCTGATCGCGGCGTCGGGTGTGGGCATCGGCCTGTCGATCCTGTTGTTCATCCGGGACCAGATCAGGGGCAACGTAATCCGCCGGAAACTGTATCTGAGCCAGTATTCCTCGAAGACCAGGCGGCCGGCCACGGAGCGGGAGCTGCTCCGGAAGCACGGGGATCAGGGTATTTTCTGTCAGTTGCAGGGAAACCTGTTCTTCGGCACAACTGACCAGCTGTATTCGCAGCTGGAGCCGGATCTGAGGAGCTGTCGCTTTCTCCTCCTGGACATGCGCCACGTGCTCTCGATGGACTACACCGCCGCCCACCTGCTCCAGATGATGCAGGCACAGTTGGAGGAACGCAACGGCAGGCTGCTGTTCAGCGGCATGCCATCGGGCCTGCACGACCGGCGCAACTTCGAGGCCTATCTCGCGCAGCTGGGCGTTCTTCAGCAGACAGGCGGTATCCTGGTGTTCGAAAACCGGAACGAGGCCCTCGTCTGGATAGAAACCCGTCTGCTCGAGGCTTGCGGGGTGATCGGCCGGGAAGAGGAGGGCCCCCTTCCCCTGAAGGAGTTTGATCTGTTCAGGGAGTTCGACCCCGAGTCGCTCGAAGCGCTCAACTCCTGCATGAAGCAGCTTTTTGTCCCGGCAGGCACACGGGTGTTCGCCAAAGGGGACGAGGGGGACGAGCTGTATCTGGTCAGGCGCGGCCGCATCAGCATCCTGCTTCCCCTCGAAAGCGGAAAGAGCCATCATCTCGCCGATATCGGCCAGGGCAGCTACGTCGGTGAGCTTTCGTTTCTCGACCGCCGTCCCCGCTCCGCCGACGCCCTGGCGCGGGAAGCCACAGACCTTTTCCTTCTCTCGCGGAAACAGTTCGATCAGCTTACCGGGTCATCGCCGGCCGTGGGAGTGAAGGTGTTCGCCCGGCTTGCTCTCGTGATCGCGGAACGGCTGCGGCAGACCGACGTCGAACTGGAAAGTCTCGAGGAACGGTGACCATCCGCCCCTGCCGAATTTTTCCCCGGGAAGATGATGAAAAACGGGCAGATTGCCCCCGCCCGGCTTCTCGCTGTTTGCATTGAATCGGCATCCCATCAACATTTCTCCAGGATCATCGAGCATGGCAGAGAAATTGCGTATCAAAAGCAGCCCGTATTTCAGCCTTTTTTCAGCCCGTATCCACAAGTATCTGAGAATGGAGAAATCGCGTGAATACATTGGCTCGTCGCCTTACGGCTCTCGTCATGACACTGCTGGTCCTGGGCCTTTCCCCGACATGGGCCGGTGAAGCGTCAGAGTTGTCGCCCCTCCTCTCTGAGATCCGCGAGCCAGACTTGCGCCTCACGCTCCAGAACAGTATTTCCGCTGGCCTGATCACCGATCGCGACGAGTTTGCACAGGCGCTTTCCCGCGCCCGCGCGCAGCGCGGCGGCAACCAGGGCGGCTCCGGCCTCTCTTCCATGATTTCCAAAGCCTGCACCGGCCTCGCCAAGCTCGACCGCGACGCGATTTCCGGCATCGCCTTCGATGGCAACAAGCATCTGTTCGCGACCTTCGCCGGCCAGTTCCCCCCCAGCTACCAGGCGGCGGTGAAGCTCGCAGCCCGGTTCGACCCCAAGGTCGGCACCCCCGAGCTGAAAAAGAACTCGAAGGAGATCGACGCCTATCTCGCCTCGATCGAGAATGACCCGATCATCCAGCACGCCCTGAAAATCACCAACACCTCGATCGACGATCTCAAGATGAACTGGTTCGGCCCCGGCGCCGGCTTCGAGCACGTGATCTGCGGCGAGATGAAGAGCACCTCCGTGAGCGGCTACCACTGGTGGTTCAAGTTCTATGATGACGAGCTGGCTGGTCGAGCGAAGATTCAGGGCAGCATCGACCATGCCGGCGACACCGGCATCTATACCGGTCGCTTCACCTGGGATCCCGACGGCAACGGCCCTCTCCCGACTCTGAAGAAAAGCAAGGGCGGCTTCACCATCGGCAACTCGGCCCAGGCCCTGCTCGCCCTCGGTCACATCGCAATCGAGACGGCCCGCCGCGAGGGCGGCCGCGCCCCTTCGGCGATCCAGTTCGATGCGAACATCAACGGCCACGCCTACACCTGGCAGTTGTATACCTTTGACGATACCATTCGCAGCCTCTATCCCATCTGCGGTTCGGGCGACACCGCCTCGGACAACGAAGGCATCGACGCCACCTTCTACGACCTCGAGGAAGACTGTCTGCGCGGTCTCTACGGGGAAGGCTCGCTGACCATTCACTGATCTCTCCCGGGTCATTCCCACGGGCGCGGCTCTTCACGGGCCGCGCCCGCTGCTTTTCCGGCCCTCCTGAAACCGCGCACCAGCAGATTGCGCTGGTGGCGCAGATCCTTCATCAAACCGTCGTGACGGGGGTCTGCGGAGCGGTGTTCTTGACAGGGCGGGGGGTCCGGCATTAGGTTCGGAACACCCGATGAAACGGAGGAGAACCCCCATGACCCACACCGCCGGAATCACTCGCGAACGCGCTCTCGAACTGCTGCGCGAACACGTGAAGAACGAGAACATGGTCCGCCATTGTCTCGCCTCCGAGGCCGTCCTGACGGCACTTGCAAGGCGGCTGGGCGAGGACGAGCAGACGTGGGGGCTCGCGGGCCTTCTCCACGATCTCGACGTGGAGATCACGAACGCCGATCTGACGGTGCATGGTCTCAAGGCCGTCGAAATCCTCACCGGTGCCGGAGTGTCCCCCGAGATCATCGATGCCATCCGAATGCACAACGAACGAGCCCACGGAGAAAAGCGATCGAAGCGGCTCCATCACGCCCTGGCAGCCGGGGAGACGATCACCGGCCTTGTCACGGCCACCGCCCTCGTGTATCCCGACCGGAAGGTCGGCAGCGTCAAGCCCTCCTCGGTCATCAAGCGCATGAAGGAAAAGGCGTTCGCGGCCTCGGTCGACCGCGACACCATCCGCGAATGCGAATGTATCGGCGTTCCGCTGAACGAGTTCGCTGCGCTCGCGATCGAGGCCATGCAGCGCATCGCCCCCGACCTGGGCCTCTGAACCCAGGCCCGCGGCCCCGTTTCCCCCCAAGAAAAAGCGCAGGTTCCGAAAAAGTTTCGGAACCTGCGCGGTTTCGGCGCACATTCCCGGGCGGAGCCGGGAACGTTCGTCAGATCAGGACTTGGGCTGGCCCAGGTAGGTCTTGAGGGCCGGGTCGCCCATCAGGTGGTAGACTTCCCAGTAATACTGCTTGCGGCTGGAAGTGGAGGCCTCGACGGCGAGGTTGCCGATCTGCATGAAGGCGGCATTCGAAACGCCGTTGCCCTCGAACAGGGCATCGATTGCGCCGACGCCGGTGTTCTCGATGGCGGGCGGAACGCCCTGCTCATTCGGCTTCACGATCGCGTGCAGGCCGATTCCCCACCAGATGTCCTCGTCCCAGTAGGTGCTGTTCGAGCCGCCGACGTAGCCGATGGCACCGGCGTCCTTGGCGCGCAACCAGGCTTCGCCGAAGCAGGTGGCCACTTCGAACTTGTTGGTCAGGCAGCAGTTGCCGACGACGAACGGGTATTTCCCCTTGTTGCCGAGCTTGTTGATGTCGGAGATGCTCATGCCCGGATCAGCCCAGCTGGTCGCGGAGCCGTGGGCCGTGTAATTCACGTAGGAAGCGCCCTTCGCGATGGCGGCCTGGATCGCGGGGACGTTCTGCTGGGAACCGGCCGAGAGATACGCATTCACGGTGCGGAAGCCGTGTTCCTTGTTGAAGAAATACTTCGTGGCATAGTTGATGTGCGGCCAGCCGTGGCTCTTGGCCCAGCTCGAATCCCAGCCGGCGACCAGAACGACGTCATCGAGGAACGACGGGTCGGCAAACGCGGCCTTCTCGTATTCCATCGTCTTTTCGATCTGCGGGGTCAGCTGGTCGAGGGTCTGCGCGGAGAAGCGGCCGGTGAGCATGTCGGGCAGGAAGTCGCCAGGCGTGACGGCCACATAATACAGATCCGTGATGTGGGAGCCGGTCTGGCCCTTGAACGCCGGAATCTGCTCGTTGTCGCCAACGAACAGCACGTAGCTCGGAGCCGGCCGGTCGGGGGTGGCGTTGTTGTAGAGGCCGTGCAGATAGGCTTTGAGCCCCGTGGTGATCGCGGCGCCCGTGCCGAACTGGTCCGTGGTCACGACGTCGACCTTGAAGCCCTTTTCGGCTTTCGCGGCGGCGAAGGGGGCGATCGCATCCTTGAACGCCGGGGTGGTGACAATCACGTAGCTTTGCTGCGCTCGGGTCGGGGCGAACCGGAGAGCCTGCGGAACGGCGACCATCTGCTCGAGCCAGGCATACGCCGGGGTCCAGAGGCTCTCGTGCATCAAGCGGGTCTTGGCCATGTCGCCGCCGGTCAGAACGATTTCGACCTCGATGTTGTTGTAGACCTCGATCCGGTTCTCGACGGCATTGTATTTGACCGGAGCGATCGTCAGCTGGGCAAGCCGCATCTGGCGCATGACGCCGGCGTCCTTCAGCGACGCGATGGGCAGGCCGTTGAAGCCCTTGCTGATGTAGGCGGACTTTTCATAGACAAACGGCACCTTGGAGCCATCCTTGGGGGCCGAAGGCTGGCGCGGAAAGATCTGGTGCTCGATGCCGAGCTTGGCCAGATCATATTCCGTCGTGTCGAAGCTCTTGACCACGACTTTATATTCCGCACCGAATGGAATCTGGACCAGTCGGGTGAGAACCGGCAGCTGGGGGGCACCGTATTCCCCCCCGAAGTAGAACGAAGGGGCCTGGAGAACGGTGAAGGGGCCGCGCGGCGTTTCGACATCCCAGGAGTTCAGTTTGTCGATCGAGCAGGTCAGGCGGATCGCCATATCCCCGCCCCGCGAAGCTTCGGAAACGATCGAAATTCCGGTGCCATTGGCCTCGGGAAGAACGATCTCAGCCGCGAAGGCGGCTCCACAGAAACACACGACCAGGGCCAGAACGCTCAAAAACTTTTTCACTGCCTGTCCTTTTTCCTTTCCGGTGGGTGAAATTCGGATCGCGTCGAACATGAAAGCGTGGGCGCGTCTTCGCAACCCGGAATACCGGGTATGGGGATGTGTCTCCTGACAGATTAGTATGCCCGCACCGGGGAAGTCAATGTCAGGTTTCTGTACTCAGGCGGGGGGAATACGGCCGTTCCCATCCGGGTTGCCGAGCCGCCTGATCAGCTCGTTTGCACTGGCCTCGACGGTCTTGTCGGTGACGTCGAGCACACCAAATCCGCCTCTGCGAAAGACACTGCCGGCAAACACGAGCTCCTCCTCGACCCGCAGGGGGTCGGCATAGGCTGTCGGCCCGCTCATCCCGAGGGCGCTGCTCCGGTGACGCCGAAAAGAGAGGAGCCGCTCCCCGGAAATCGTGAGCCCGATGACTCGACTCCGGTCGAGGGAAAACACGGCTTCGGGAACGGGAAGCCCCGGCACCAGCGGAAAGTTCGCGACCTTCCAGCCGAGAACCGAGAGATAGATGCTCAGCGGTGTCTTGCCCGTGCGGGAAACCCCAAGCAGTAACAGGTCGCCGGCACCCCATGTCTCGGGATTCCGGCCATCGTCGTGGGACATGGTGTACTCGATCGCGGCAACGCGGTCGAAATACTCCCGATGAAGCTGCCTGTACAGCCCCGGCCTGCCGAGCGGCTCGACTGCCAGTTTCCGGGAAAGCAGGCCGAGAAGGGGGCTGACGAGGTCGATGGCATCGACCCCCCGATCACATGCGAGACGTGACAGCGTGTCGGCAAGCACGGCATCGACCAGCGTGTAGACGATGATTCCACCTTTTTCGGCGGCTTGGGCAACGGCCCGCTCGATCTGCGTCGCGTCACGAATATTACCCAGCGTGACAATCTCGACGAGACTCTCGGGAAACTGTGCCAGGACGGTGTTGACAACTTGCTCTCCGCTCGCGCCAACGCCTCCCGAAACGACGAAAATCCGTAAAGGACCCCGACCGTCCTTCATTCCGGCCTCCCTCTCACGGTATCTGTGTTTTCTCCATCATACCCTGGCAGAACCGGTTCCCGCCAGGGATGGTGAACCATTTCCGCGACCGCCGGACACCCAGAAATGACGGTTTGCCCGCCTCCACTGAAGGAACAATATATATTTTGTTTGCAATAATATAGAGCCTGCGAATTCTGCGGACCGGCCCTTTGACCTCACTGCCTCGAATCCGTAGAATGAAATGTGAGAGATCACGGCGGAGCAGCGACAGAAATGAGGAATTTTCCGATATTCCGGCGGCAACCGCCAAAAGAGAGGACGGATCATGCTTGTCAAAGGCCCCCTGGGAATCCACCTGGATCTTCACCCTGACCGCAACAGCCGGAGCCAGCTGAAGGAGGCTCTGAGAAAAGCCCTACTGCAAGCCGTGAGAGATGCCGGAATGGAGCAGGCCCGGCAGAAAATCCGAACCATCTATCCGCGCCTGGCCGACCTCGGGGAAACCCCGGACCAGGTGGCGGACACTCTGCTGAAATGTCTTCCCCGAGCCCATGAGGTATTCCGTGATGTGCTGGTGACACGGCGCACCGAGGAGGCAGATCGGCCGAACACTCTGGAAGAGCTTCTCATTCTTCTCACGAGTTACGGCAGCAGATGATATCCCTATTCATATATATGATATTATATTTTCGGAGCATGCAATCAATGTCCCAATACCGGTGCAGTCTCGCCCTCAGCGTTGCCTTTTTCATATTCGGCCTTTTTCTCCCCGTTTCCGCAACTCCGCCGGCCGGCTGGCCCGCGCCGGCCAACCTCGGCATTGGCTCTTCCCCAACCTTCCGGAACTCCCCCGACGGGGATCTGACGCTCACCTTCGAGCGGGATGAGCAGCTGTTCCAGTCCCACTTCGAAGCGAGCGGCAGCTGGAGCACGCCGGTCTTGTCCGCCACCGCAACGAGCGCCGCCGGCTTCAGGGCAACGGATCCAGACGGGGTATCGTTCCTCGCCTGCACAAAAGAAGACGGCAGCATCTGCGTCTCACCACCCTCTGAAACGGTCGTTGCAGGCCCGGGGAAGATCCGGTCGGACATCCTGCACTTCTCGATCGACGGATCCGGAACGAAACACCTGCTCTATGCCCGCACCCAAGAGTATGACACGGGCAGCGATTACTCCGGTTCGGATGTTTTCTACCGGAAACAGGTCGGGAATGTCTGGGCGGATGAAATTCCTGTCGCATCGGGCTTGAGCATCTCCCGGACGTTCCAATTGCCGGGCATTTCCGTCACTTCCCAGGGCCGCGTTCACCTGTGTTCCTACCGTGATATCTATCACGGGGCCGGGGAAGGACAGTTCACGAGGGAGCGGTGCCCGATCCAGGATTTCAGCATGCCGGCGCGGATCGCGGCTGATGCGAATGACACGCTTCATTTCGTTTACCAGTCGTTCGCGGAGGATGCCCCTTACGATCAGGATCGCCTGAAATACGTTTCCAAGGGTCCAGCCGGATGGGGCCAGCCAGAGGTCGTCGGCATCCAGTATGCCGAGCGGATTCCGGACCTGACCATCACGCCAGCCGGGGAGCTGTTCATCGCGTGGGAGGATCCAGACGGCAATATCCTTGTCACACACCGTTTGCCGTGAGGAGAACGCCTGTGCCATCATCGAGAAGCTGCATGAACCTCTGTGCCCGAAACATCCTTGCCCTGGCCATAATCCTGACCCTGTTCAGCCAACCTCTTCCAGGCACCGCCGGGCAGGAAACCGGCGCGGACTGGCGCATCATCGACGCCCTCCACGCGTATGACGGGGACGATCTCGGCTGCCGGTATGAAAACGGTGTGGCCACGTTGAAACTCTGGGCGCCCCGAGCCACGCGGGTCTCGGTGTTTCTGTATGACCGGGCCGATCAGACCCGGCTGGTGGGACGGCACGAGCTCATACGGCAGCCCCGCGGGGTCTGGACAGTTCGCCTCACGCCGGGAGACATTCCCGGCCTCGACAGTCTTCGTGGCTGCTTTTACCAGTATGAGGTGAAAAATCCCGGCCACCCCGCCAAACGGGTTCTCGATCCGTATGCGATGTCGATGGCGGCCTGCACGGTAGACACCACGGGACGCAACGCAGGTTCATCCGGCGATTTCATCGGGAAGGCTGCCATTGTGGCCCCTTCCGGGATCGGCATCGATCCCGGCCATGCACATATCGATGGATATACGAAAAGGGAAGATGCCGTCATCTGGGAAATGCACGTTCGCGACTTCACCTCCGACCCCAGGATCCAGGGCAGTCTTTCGGCGCGATGGGGCAGCTACCGGGCGTTCATCGATAAGCTTCTCTATATAAAGTCCCTTGGCGTGACCCATATCCAGCTTCTGCCGGTCCAGGCCTGGTATTTCGGCGACGAAACGAGATCGGGAAACCGCGAGCTTTGCTGGTCGGCAGGCGGGAACGAGTATAACTGGGGATATGATCCGCACAACTATTTCACCCCTGACGGCGCTTACTCCGAAAAGCCATCAGACCCGGAGACCCGGATCGCGGAGCTGAAACAGCTCATCCGGGCGATCCATGACGCCGGGATGGGAGTCATTCTCGACGTCGTCTACACCCACATGGCGAAAGCCGAGCTCCTCGACGAAATTGTTCCCGGGTATTACTTTTTCCGGGATACTTCGGGCAAGCCGCTCGGCGACTTCGGCAACAACCTCGCCACGAACCGGAGGATGGCGGAGAAGCTGGTGGTTGACTCGGTGAAATACTGGTTCCGTGAGTATGGGATCGACGGGATGCGGTGGGACATGATGGGGGATGCGACGGCCGAGGCCGTCCAGCACGCGTTCGATGCTGCCCGCCGGATCAATCCCCAGGCCCTGTTTCTGGGTGAGGGCTGGCGCACGTTCAAAGGCCACATCGAGGATCCCGCCCTGCAGGGAAAGGCCGCCGACCAGGACTGGATGGACAACACCGACAGTGTCGGCGTCTTTTCCGACGAGTTCCGGAACGAGCTCAAGTCCGGGTTCGGCTGCGAGGGTCAGCCGATGTTTCTTACCGGGGGACCCCGGGAAATCCGCCGGATCTTCGCCAACCTCAAAGCACAGCCGTCGAACACACCGGCTGATGATCCCGGGGATATGGTTCAATATATTTCTGCCCACGACAATCTGCCGCTGTATGACGTCATAGCCCAGTCGATCCGTAAAGATCCAGACCTCCTCGCGAACAACCGGGAGATTCACCGGCGCATCAGACTCGGCCACACGCTCCTGCTGACCGCCCAGGGAACGGTGTTTCTGCACGGCGGCCAGGAATACGGCCGCACCAACCAGTGGCGCGCCCCCGGCAAGCCGGAGCAGAAGTTCCATGAACTGACGGATGCGGACGGGAAACCCTTCCGGTTCCCCTTCTTCATCCATGATGCGTATGACTCGTCCGATGCGATCAACCGCTTCGACTGGGCGAAAGCGGAGGAGATCGAACACTTTCCGGAGAATGCCAAAACCCGGGCATACACCGCCGGCCTCATCGCCCTGCGCCGGTCGACGGACGCATTCCGGCTCGGATCGCGGGAGCTCGTCGACCGGAACGTGACGCTTCTCGCCGTGCCCGAGATCGGCGAGAAGGACCTGGTCATCGCCTACCGCTGCCGCGCGACGACCGGAGAAGCCTTCGATGTGTTCGTGAACGCCGATTCCCGGATCCGCCGGCTGAGCCTCGATTTCGACCCAACAGCGGGACAGATCGTTTCCCGCTCGGGAACGGCGCATCTCTCCCGGTCCCACATCATCCTCGCCCCCCTCTCGTGCCTCATCATCAGGCACTCCTGAACGGTGGCCGACCGGCTTCCCGCCAGACATCGTCATGAGAGAGTGAGATATTCATCATGAAATGGAACCGTCTCCTTCCGCTGTTCGCTCTCATCGCCCATCTTCTCTCGGTCGCGGTCGTGCAGGCGCAGCCGCCGGCATCGATGCCGGCCATGGAATACGTCACGCTCGAGGAGCGGCCCGGTGGCCCTTCCCTTCGGGTTTCAAGGCTGATTCTGGGAACGGATCATCTAGGCAAGATCCCAAACGAACGGACCCTCGCAGTATTGAACGAGGCGGTGCGGCTGGGCATCAACACCTTCGACACTGCGCCGATCTACACCGACTCCATCGAGGAGAGGCTGGCTGCCTGGCTCAGGACCACAAACCGGCAGGACCTGCACGTTATCACCAAGGGCGGCTTTCCGCGCGATCTCGGTCCCGGAACGTATTACAGCCGGCTCCGGGGATCAAGGGAGCAGATCCTCGCGAACGTCTCCGAGGAAGCCAGGAAGTCCCGGAGCAAATACGATCGCACGATCGCCATCTATCTCATGCACCGGGACGATGCGGATTTCTGGAGATACAAGCCTGTCGACCGTCCACAGACACCGGTCCGGACGATTCTCGAGGCGCTTTCGGCTCCGATCCTGCGACGCACCTATTGCATGGTCGGTGTTTCCAACTGGGCCACGCCAAGGGTCGACGAGTCGCAACGCGTGGCCGGTGAGCACCCAGAGCTGGTAAGACCCGTCTGTAACAGTCCCTATTTTTCCCTGCTCGAGATGGGCCCGGTGACGATCCATTCCGGCGGCGTCCAGGTCAGGCACGATGAGATGATGGATCCCGGCTTCCAGAAAGGGGTGAAGATCATGTCCTATTCGCCCCTCGGCGGCTTCTCGATCTTTTCCAGGGGCTGGGAAACGGCCAGGGCCAATGCACTGGCCCTGAAGAACGCCGGGGACCGGTATTGGGGCAACGTCTTCGATGCCATCTTCCACGAGGCGAACGCAAAGCGGTTCAGACGAGCCATGGAGTTCACGGCGGCGTTCAACAAAAAACATGGAACAAGCTATACATTGGACCAGATGGCAAACGCCTATATTCTGGCCCATCCCCGGGCGGATTTCCTGATCATCGGCCCCAGGTCGGTTGAGCAGCTGCACAGGACCGTTCAGTCGCTCGAGCTCGCGAAACGGCTCACCCCGGCCGATCTGGAGTTCCTGTACAGAAACCCCGACTGATCCCGATCTTGCGA
>DATCTT010000110.1:0-35648 GCA_036567845.1 Candidatus Ozemibacteraceae bacterium
CGCCTCGTTGGCGGTTCCGATGGCCGTGGGATACTGCGTGCAGCCATTGATCTCAGCCGTCGTCGCTCCACCCCCGATTGGCGTCCCGTTGAGGTGGAAGCAGCTGACCTCAAGCAGCGACTTGGCGAGATCCGCTTCCGTCGTGGGCACGGGGACGGCATCCTGGACACCCTCGGTCAGGGTGGCGACCCAGCGGCGATTGTCGTTCTGGGAGATGATCTCGACGCGGAATCCGGGCGGGTCGTTGTCGAACCGTTCGAGCGCCCGCTGGGTCGTGTTCACGGCGCCAGCCGGCAGAGGCGTGGTGAACGAGCCGAAGAGGTGGGTTGTGTTCTGGCCGTCGACGCCGAAGCCGTCGTTGAGCGAACCCGAGGCGTTGTAACTCAGCACGCCGACCCAGTTGGCGAGGGCGCCGGTCGGGGCGAAGGGGCCACTTGGTCCGTAGTCGGCAATCTGCGCGGTATAGGTGGCGCCGATGCGGTAATCATCACGCTGCCAAAACTCGGGGAAGTCGGGCTTTTTGCCGATTTCGGTGTGGGTCGTCGCCGCCTGCTTGACGGACAGGCTTGTCGGGTCACGCGGGAGAGCCGTGTTGGCCATCTGATACAGCACCTCGAACGTGCCGAAGGTGGCGCGCGGGTTGTTGTCCGACACCGTGAACGAGGCCGTGACCTCCGGCACGGGGTCACCCGTCGTATGGAGAATGCTGCGGCTCAGGTCGGTGTGCGTTGGCGGCGTCTTGTCGCGGGCGCGGATCAGCCAGGCTTTCACCGAGGAGTTCGCGAAGGCGGAGCCGCCGCCAATCGCGGTGTCCGAGGTTGGCAGGGTGGGGTGGGTCTTTTCACAGATCGCGCTGACCGGTACGGCATCAGGAATAATGCTGCGATACTGCTTCTTCGTCGCATCCTCATCGACCGAGCTTTCTCGCCAGGAAACGCGAGGGTAGATCAGTTCGAGCCGGACCTTATACTGGTCGGGGTCGAGCGGTGTCGCGATCCGTTGTGTTCCCTGCGCCGAAGAGGGGAGGGAGAGGGTGATTTGGTATTCGCCGGGGTTGGACGTCGGCGTCACCTGGGCGCCGGTGCAGTCGCCCGAGGCGAGCTTCACCCCGCGCCAGGGCGGCGTCTGGCCTGCAATGTTCGCGCCGGTGCAGGTATTTTCGAGCCACAGGTTCCATCGCAGGAACTTCAGATCGTTGGCTGATGGTGTGACCATGTCGGTGCGCGTTCCCTGATTGGCTGCCGTGACATCCGCCACCGCGTTGGTCTTGGGCCAGCCGGGATTGAACGCGGAGGAGACGGCATAGCCGCTGCCATCAGCCTGGTAGTTGTAGACGTGGCTCGAGGTGCGGGCGTAGGAGGGAGTCTCGCCGGCCGCGCTGTACAGGCCGTAATAGGTATCGTAGTCCCAGACGCCCATGCCGTCATAGGTCGTCAGCCTGGAACTCTGGGAGGTGCGGTAGTTCGCATCGCGCAGGAACTGGGCTTTGAAGGAAATCTTCAGATTCTCCACCGCTTCATCTTCCGGCAGGTCGTAGCCCGCATTCGACACCGGTGTGCAGTTCTGGAAGGCCGTCGCCGCATCGCCCCGGGCAGGGTCGAGCTGGATCGAGGAGATCAGGCTGGGCGGGCCGTTCAGTGAGGTGGACGAGACGACTCTCAGCACGCGCTTTTCCGAGGTGGCAGTCCGCTGGCCAGAGGTCAGGTTTGTGGGCCGGTCGACACCCGCGAAATTGAAATAATTGTAGGTGATTTTTGCCCAGACGGCATAGTTGCCGGGATGGGGCGGGGTGAAGCTCCAGTCACAGGTTCGGCCCGAGAAGTCGACATTCGATGCCGAGGCAACGGCAATGCTGCTGATGACGGGCGACTCGGGGGTGGTGCCATCGACGAGATCAGCATACCAGGTGATCGTCGTCGGGAGGCCATCGGCTTCGAAAAGGCTGGTCGGAAATCCACTGAAGCTGCCGTCCCCGTCTTCGTCGTGGTTATATGAGCCGGACGTTGTCGGCAGATTGTTGAGCCGAACGTTGGCGTAGGTGCCGAAGCTGCCCATCGGCTTGAGGTCGCGGCGGGTGGTGCCGGAAAGGTCCGAGATATACGGCTTGAATCCTTCCACCTTCAGCAGGACCGAGGAGTCTTCAGAAACAAGGGTTGAGAAGGGCTGGCGGTCTTCGCGGCAGATTTTCGGATTGCCCGGGTTCTCGTTGAAAACCGCGGGAAGCTTGGCGACGTTGATGACAGCCAGTTCGCCGTCGATGATCGAGTCGCGGCTCGCCTTGGGCTCCTGGCTCCAGTTGCCGACGAGATTCGCCGTGGAGCCGTTCCACTCGATCTTGCGGGTCCAGAGGTCCTTGTAATACCCCGAAACTTGCCCCGCGAGCGTCGGAGCGGCCAAATTGCCGCCACCGGCCGACGGCGGATACTTGTTCACTTTCTTTGAGAAGCTCTGGTAATAGGTGATGTCCCGATAATCGCCGGCGGTCTTCGCGGCATCCTCCACCACGAGAGGGGTCATTTCATAGCGGGGGCGATACCATTTGGTCGGAGCGGGGGCGACGGAATAATCGGAACTGCCGAGGATCGTCGCCATCGAGGGGGCGAGGGCCGCAATCTGCGCATCGCTCAGCTCCGCCTCCGAGGTCATGATGTAGAGGAAGCCATCCCCGTCGACCCCGATGTCATCGACATCGCCCGACACGATGCCGAGATACTCGGCTGTCGGGTTGGTGTTGTTTGTATAATCGAGCTTATAGATCTCACCCGTGTCCTTGTAATACTCATACCCGATACCGCCCGTTCCCCACCAGGAGTCCTGCACCACGAACAGATCCGCCTTCGAGGCGTAGATGAAGTCCATGGTGGCGGCCGGATCGAAATTCGAGGAAATACCGAACGACTTGATCTCGTTGGCCTTGATGTTGTGGGCATTCAGATAGGCGGCGTTCTTGATGTTCGAATGAACCGTCCCATCGCTGTTGGCCATATCGATGGTGCGTTCGCCGGACGTGCTGGCAACGCGCAGGGCGGCCTGTTTGGGGTCGGCATACGGCCCGCTCATCAGGCCCTTCTGATTGAACCCGTACCGCCGTCCGAGCGTGGAAGTGACGACCTTCACGTTGGCAAGAACCGATTCGATCGCAACGCCGGGGCCGGAACCGCCCGGAATGCAGTTGTCTCCGCAGCCGCGGGCATAATACTCGGTTCCCCGCACGTCGGTAGCGCTCAAAACGGCGCCGGACTGAGCCTGAAGGGGGGTGAAGGGGGCGTCGCTGCCCTTCATGAGCTTCAGGGACCGGTCGCGCGTCTCATACACGCGCTTCACGATACAGGAGAACTTTTGATTGTCGCTGCCATGGTAAGTCGGAACCTGGGTCGCCAGAACGGTTGGGCGGAACCGCCCAGAACCGGCCGGATCCTCGCGCCCGTCGAGCTGCTTCCAGGGGTAGTCCGGGTGCTGGGAAGTGCCATACGCGTAATAGGCCATCCCACCCCAGTGCGACGGCAGGATGCGTTTTGAAGCATCGGTCGGATGGGGACTTCCTGCGATGCCGTCCCAGAGAGGAGTCCCGAGGGCACCGGAACCGGAAGGATTCAGATACCGGACAGAGGTCGGGCCTCCGGCGACCATTGCCCAGGCGTAGCTCGTGCCGTTGATCGTGTAGTTTTGCTTCCAGTAGCCGGTCCCGTGGACGTTACGCCAGGGAGAGTAGCTGGAAGGGGAAATCAGCTTCAGGTAAATGTCGGAATCGGTGGGGTAATCGCTGGCGCTTGGCTGGTATCCGACCGGGGCGGGCGTCCAGCCCGTGTCGCCGGTCATGACGGGAGCCTGGAGCATGAAAATATCCCGCTCCTGGCTGACGGCGAGGCCGAAATACGTGTTATCGGGATAATACAGCTCGGCCTGCGGGGTGACGACACCGTCTGCGGAGGTGTGTCGGAGCCGAATAACATACCCGGGATCGGCATCGGCCGGAGGCAGGAAGATATAGGCGATGCCGTTATACGAGTCGGATGCCACGGCAAACGCAGCGGGGGATCCCGCCAGACTGAGAAGCAGGGCCATTCCCAGCAGCACTCTGGATGTCAGATTCTTCATACGCGATACCTCCTGGCACACAGCCTCGGCTCGGCTTCTCGCAGAGCGGGTTATTTCATCAGGTCTGAACGGAACAGTTTTTGAACCAGATCGGCGGCGGCCTGGCCGACGTTGTGTTTCTTGTACACTTCGGCGACGACGGCCGGGGTGATGTCGACCCCGCCCTTCACGACGAAACGCGTGAGACGTGCGTCATTGCAGTAATACAACTGGGACATCTCCCCGGTCGTCCACTGGTACAGGCGGCTCATCAGGGAATACTCGATATCGCTGCCAGTGACGGCCTTGGAGGATCTGGCTGGATCGAGAAGCTCAGAAAGCGGGTTCCCCTCGACGAAGGCCTGTGAGGGATGCTGGAACCGAAAGGCCGTGGCGCTGTTGAACACGAATGACAGCTTCTCGCGCCCGGTGACCGTGTCGATCGCGGCCTGGACGTCATCGAGAATCAGCTTGAAGACCCTCTCTGTTTCACGGACCGGAAGCTGATCCGTGTGTTTCGCTTCGCTGTTCAGCTTCTCCAATTCGGACTCCTTGAACGACAGCTTCGAACGGATCGAAAGAATGTTCTGGCGATGAGCTTGTTCGAGCTCCCGCCTCTTATTACTATACTCTTCTGTCTGGGTACCCGGGGAAGATTGATCCTGGGCTTTTCCCAGCGCATCACGCTCGCGATTCAGCGCGTGAAGGTTGCCGATGAACTGCTGGTTCACCTCGGCGATCTCCTTTTTGAGCTGGTCAACTTCCTGGAAAAGCTGCTTGCGCTGGTTTTCGATTTCGCCCGATGCCTGGCTGGTGAGCCCTGCCCCGTTCGGAAGAGCGGCTCCGTGGAATCGGCCTGTCGAAGTGTCCAGATGGGCCATCAGGGGGTGCAGCATCACGGCCATGGCAACGTTGCAGTACCCGACCTGTGGGGCGGGGTCGGCGGCAAAGAGGGGGGGGCAGAACAGCGACAGGACGACGAGGGTTCGGAACAGGCGGGTCAGCATCTCGGGCCTCCGGTGGGTGAGATTGGCGGACCGGCTATCTTAGCTGCCAGTCCGGGTCTGCGGTTGATTCGTGAGGAATGGCGGGTACATTGGGCGGTGCCACCGCGCGCTCGTTGCGCCGTGTGTTCCCTCGGGGCCAGGCACAGGTGATGTCGACGACGATCGGGGTGATCGAGGCGGTTGTGGCCGAGACCCCGATCCCAACTGACTCGACGTCCGTGACCAGTTCGACACTTTCCATCAGGGTCGTCCTTGCGCTTGGCACCTGGGTTTCATTGATATCCTTGATGAAGTTTGGGCCCGAGGTCGTGGGTATGCTTCGCTGATACCGGTGGTACAGCAGCCTCCCGTCGGCGGCCAGGGAATAGACGTGGTAATTCAGCACGGCGTTCACATTCATCGGACCACCCGACTGCTCTGGGATGGATTCTGTAAACCTCAGGAAATGAGTACCCGGATTCGACCGCCCGGAAACCTGCTTCGCACGGCTCGCCGGTATCAGGGGAGCGCTGGAGTAATGAACCTTGAAATCGTCGATGTCGTTTTCGATAATCGTTCCCGGAAAGACGATCGTCGACGGGTAACTGCTTCGCGCGAGCGTGTTTGCGATGTGCCGCGAGGCATTGCGCAGCTCAGAAACAGTCTTCTGGAGCCACAATCCCTGGGCCCCCACCCGCTGGCCGCCCCGGAAAACGCTGAACAGCCCGACCATGAACAGCGAGAGGATGCCGGCTGCGATAAGGATCTCCATCAGGGTGAAGCCGGAAGGAGAGCGGCCGCGCCGCAGGGTGTCAGCGGATATTGTCACGAGATACGCGCACCGTCCTTTTCAGGGTTTCATCCCAGGTCTCGCCCCGGGCGCTCACGATTGAGGCATTCACCGTGATTTCGACGATGCTCTGATTGTTCACGATGGCGGCCGTCTGGTCGACCGTGTTGTTGGCCGCGATACCGACCGTCGGAACGGTATATCCGCCGGTGAAGCGCTCGCGCATCAGGCCGGCCGCCGCCGGAGGGGGCGAGACGAAACTCATGCAGCTATTGACTTGGCCGGTGTCCAGCGTTGCCCCGGAAACCAGATCCTCAGTGTAGGCCTGCAGCCAGGCGGTCGAGTTGGGCTTCGCGAAGCCGGGCGTGAAAAAACCGTTCGGGGAGAACTCACCGGAGCGGTACAGAAATGCGGGGCCCGGATTCGTTGGGCTGATCGGCCGGGAAAAATCGAACAGCGGGTTGCGACCCTGTGCTAAACATATTGCATCGTATAATTCTCGATGGAGATACTTCGTCTTCAGGAGAGCGTGTTCCATGCCGGCTCGGGCGACGAAATGTGCCTGGAGCTGGTTGTAACTCGTCAGATTCTGGCGGCTCGTCTGTCTCGTGGCCTTGATCAGTGTCGTTCCGATGATCGCCAGGACCGTTGCGAACAGTAACACGAGGGGAATGGCCATGCCCCGCGCCGGATGTGTGCCTCTCATCGGTTCTCCTCAGTCCACCCTGGAAAGATGCGCCTTGGCCGTGTAGATTGTGATAGCGCGTTCGATGCCGCGCGGCATCTGCCACTTGACCCGCAGAAGAAGCCGCTTCATCACGCAGTAGTCCCCGGCCGGACCGGCAGGGGCTCCGAGGTCCCGGGCCGACTGGGTGATTACGGCGGGAAGAGGGTAGGCATAGGGACTCTGAGCCGGCGCAGCCATGAAGGGATCGCTGGGAGTGGTTGTATACCAGATCTGACGGCCCTGGGCGTCGACGGCATTCTCGTACAGGGGGCGGGGGCGATACCGAAAACTCAGATCCGTGGCTTGGTTCAGCGGATTGTTCCCGGAGATGGGGAATACGAACAGCTTGACCTTATACCGGATTCCGCGCTCGTCGATGGTTTCCCCGCAGGTACTGCGGTCGGCCGTTGTGCCGAACTGGGCGAGAAACGTTGTCTCGTCGTAGTCGGGAACATCGGCCATCAGACCGACATTGGCTTCAGCATTGCTCTCCCCGATATCCGGAACGGCAGCGGGGTTGACCTGGAGACTTTCGAAGGGGACGGAGTCCAGGGCCGTGTTGAGGATATTCCGGGCAATCGTCTGGGCCGAAATATACGAGTTGGTGATATCGGTGTCGGCTGTCCCGGTGCTGATGACGCCGAAAATCGGAAGGAAGGCGAAGGCGAGAATCAGCATCGCCGTGAGGATCTCGAGCAGTGTCACCCCGCGATGCGAGAGCTTCCCGCCGCAGATCTGAAGATTGAGCGAAACAAACATGTTCCTAGTATATCATACGACCAGGGAAAACACGGTACAGAATCCCTCTGAAGGGAGGGTGCCTTCCCAGGACTGGTGATCACATGGGAACCCATCTCCGGAACGCGATGATTCCCCTTCTGAGCAGCTTCCGGCCTCGGAGACCTGAGCTGCCGGAATGGAAGGTTTACATAATAAATTTGTGCGATCTGAGAAAGAGGATTGACATTCGAGAAGGAAGGTGGTATTCTCACACTACATTCCGCCGGGATGGCGGAATAGGCAGACGCACCGGACTTAAAATCCGGTGGGGTAATACCCGTGCCGGTTCAACCCCGGCTCCCGGCACTGTTACGACGCGGGGTGGAGCAGTCTGGTAGCTCGTCGGGCTCATAACCCGAAGGTCGGCGGTTCAAATCCGTCCCCCGCAACCGATGGAACAAGGGTCGGCTGGCTATTAGCCGGCCCTTCTTCATGGCAGGGTAGCTCAGTTGGTCAGAGCACACGGTTCATACCCGTGTTGTCGAGGGTTCGACTCCCTCCCCTGCTACCGTAGGACAATTTGATATTGTCCGACACTCTCTGAAAACCCGCCTAAACAGCGGGTTTTTTCATTCTCATCGCCTTTTATCGTCCGATTTTCTTGTTTTTGTTTATACAAAACCGGGGTATCAAGTCGGGGTATCGGCAATTTTATGCGGAGGTGATACCCCGGTGAGAATAACTGAGCGATCTATAGCGGCGTTCAAGAAGTCTGGGAAGCAATATGATGAGGATGGACTCTTTCTTCTACACAAGCTGAATGGCTCAAAGCTGTGGCGGTTCCGGTATTGGGAGGGGGGGAAGGAAAAGAATCTCGCTCTAGGGGCATATCCCGGTGTCAGTATTCAGGACGCCCGACGTCTCCGGGATGAAGCGCAAAAGAAGAGGGACGCCGGCAAGGACCCGGCGGAATGTCGGAAGGCAGAAAAAATCGAGGCCACGCTCCGTGCTGTGAACACATTCCGAGCGGTGGCGCTCGAATGGTTCGAGGTGAGGCGGCACGGGTGGACCGTCGGCCATGCCAAGCACATCATGAACTACTTCACGAAAGATGTATTCCCGTGGATGGGAGATCGACCGATTGCAGAGATTACCCCGCCGGAACTCTTGGCGGTGGTTCGCCGGGTGGAAGCACGCGCAATCCCCACAGCTCACAGAGTTCTTGGCGTGTGCGGTGACGTGTTCCGATATGCAGTTGGCACAGGTCGGGCCGAACGAGATCCATCGGCAGATTTGCGAGGAACGCTCAAGCCAAAGCCGAAGGAAAAAAACAGGGCTGCCGTCACTGATCCTGAAATGCTGGGGAAGATGCTTCGTTCCCTTGACACCTACGCCGGTGGCTTCAATGTCCGGTGTGCTGTGCGGCTTGCGCTGTATCTATTTCAGCGGCCAGGCGAACTGGTGGCGGCTGAATGGAAGGACATCAATTTCGATAAGGCGGAATGGTCTTTTCACGTGACGAAGGTCGATATTCCGCACAAAGTGCCTCTTGCGTCTCAGGTTGTAGGAATTCTTCAGGAACTTCATAAGCTGACTGGTGATAGTCGATATGTTTTCGCTCAGGCATCCAATAACGAAAAGCATATCAGCACAGACACTGTGCGTCTGGCTATTCGATCTTGTGGCATCCCAAAAGAAATGTTTACAACCCAAGGTGCCAGGGCCACAGCATGCACGCTTCTTGATGAGGTTCTGCGCTACCCAAAATCGGCTATCGAGAAGCAGTTATCTCATGCTGTTCCCGATGTGAATGGAACTGCATATAATCGGAGCCAATACCTCGATGAGCGCCGGATGATGATGCAAAAGTGGGCCGATTATCTCGATGTCCTGAAAACTGACAAGTCGCCTGCGCCAACGGTTGCATGAAGAATAAAACAAACCAATCTTAAGAAATGTATAGGAGATAATATGTTTGCCCCGTGGCAGGCAACCAAGGATGAATTATATACGGCACGAAGAGATGCACTGGATCATGGAGTTGCCAATGACGTCATTGACCGGATGTGCGCCCAGTGGAACGCAGCGCAGATCGTGAAAGAGGCGAGATCGGCGATCGAGGGCGGCGATGGTCTTGCGCTCATGAACGCCGTAAATGAATGTCTGTCGAACGGCCTGGTCGCGCCCGACTGGCTCGCCAAGGAGTTCCGACAGAGATACAACGCCGTCGCCGAACGTCATGTGAAGAGTTGGGATGATGAGAAGGCTTTGGGCCGACCTCTCCAGAAAGGGCGGCATCTCGAATCGGCAAGAGAAAAGATGCGATTATCCCTTCCGGTGTATGGCCTGGTCAGGGAACTCCAGGCCCAGGGAGAGCCTATCGACGAAAGTCTGTTTGAGAGAATCGGAGAGCAACTGGATATCAGCCCCGCCACTGCCAAAGAATACTATTACTCCGTGCGGAAGGAGCTGGAAAGCTTCTTTGAAGTCTACCGGCAGCGGTCTGGAAGGGCCATGACCTAGATCAAAAGCCATTCTTAAGATTTCCATGAAGTTTCAAAATTTCATGGAAATACTTACCCCCCTTGGTCGTGATGAAATGCTCCTGTGTTCGATCGTCCGATTTTATTCACAGGAGTATTTTTTATGGAATTACCATCAACTGGGTATGCGCGACTTCGTCAGGTCATCGGCGACAAGAAGACCGGCGAGGCGGGGCCGTTTCCTGTGTCCCCGTCTACGCTGTGGCTTTGGGTGAAACTCGGCAGGTTCCCGAAACCGATCAAATTGGGGCCGAGAACCACGGTCTGGCGTGTTGAAGACATCCGTGCCTGGATCGAGGCAACGGCGAAATGAACAAAAAAAAGAAGCCGGCCAGCAGAAGCCGGTCGACTCACAAAAATTACAGAAGTAATTGTATCAGAAACGGCTCCCGAGGACAATCTCTGAACTGGTGCAGCATGAAGGGGGTGCGAGTATGAATGCATCAGAATGTCGGGTGTCGGTATTCTCCAGCGGGACCAGTAAGAAGCCGATCCGCACGGCAATGGTTCGTGAGGTTGTGGACCATATCAAGTCTGACCGGCTCAAGGCCAGTATCGAGCGTCTAAGAGGGCATCTTGCAGCCGGCAACAAGCAGGCTTACGACGTCGGCAAGCTCGAATTGATAGGCGTTTCATGGGCCGGGACGTTCTCCTACTTGGATAAAAAAAGCCTGATCGAGCGTTCCGGGCTTGTCGTGATCGACTTTGACCACCTGGGGGAAAAACTCTTCGCTGTCCGGGCCGCTCTCGAAGCTGATCCAGCCGTTGCAGTTTGCTTCACGTCTCCATCTGGGGACGGGATAAAGGCTGTATACGCCATAGACAGCGAGGCCGACCATTCCCGGGCGTGGCGCGCGGCGGCAGATCGGGCGAAGCGAACGACCGGCATAGAATCTGACGAGAAAAACAAGGACGTATCGCGCCTGTGCTTTCTTTCGTATGACCACTCATGTTACTTCAACCCCGACCCGGTGCCCGTCGAGATCCACGTCGAACAGGAACCGTCGAAGATCGAGATGCCGAAGCAGCCGGTGTCCTCGAACGAGAGATACGCCCGAGCTGCTCTTGAGAAAGCCGTGGCAGTCGTCGTCCGCTCCGTCGACGGTTCGAGAAACCAGACGCTGAACGATGAAGCTTACTCCCTGGGACAACTGATCGGCGGCGGCGTCCTGATCGAGAGCGAGGTTGCCGAAACATTACGCCGTGCTGCGATCGGGGCCGGACTTCCCGATAGCGAGGCCGAGAAGACCATCGAGAGCGGCGTCAACGCCGGTAAGATGAAGCCTCGCACGGTGCCAGAGGGGAATAGCAAGAATAGCATTAATAGCAGTAGCAACATATTGGAATGGGGGGAGCCGGTCCCGCTATGTTCCAGAATGGCGCCGGAACCCTACCCGCTCGATGCCCTTCCATTGTCGATTCGGGCAGCGATTGAAGAAGTTCGGGGGTGGGTAAAAGCCCCCGTTTCGATGGTGGCTGGAGCCGCACTTGGTGCTCTTTCCGTTGCGCTCCAGGGGCATGTCGATGTGAAACGTGCCGAGGGCCTCGACGGGCCTACCTCGCTCTTTCTCTTAACCTTTGGAGATTCAGGGGAGCGGAAATCGACCTGTGACAAGGCTTTCATGAAGCCCATCTGGGAATATGAGGCGAAGCAGGCCGAAAAAGCAAAGCCAAAGATCGACGCATACCGCGCCGAAGTGGCAATCTGGGAGGCCAAACGAAACGCCGCGCTTGAGGCTGTGAAGAAGTCTCAAATCCCAGGAAAGGCAACAGCCGATGCGGAAAAATGTGTTCGGGATCTCGAATCGAATAAGCCCGTGAAACCAAAGGTCCCGAAGCTCATTTACGGGGACGCGACACAGGAAGGGCTTGCTTACGACCTTGCCAGCATTTGGCCGTCTGCGGGCATGATCTCAGCTGAAGCGGGCCTTGTCTTTGGCTCGCACGGCATGAACAAAGAAAATATCATGAGGTATCTTTCCAGTTTCAACATCTTTTGGGATGGCGGAGCAATCCCAATCACCCGGCGTAAGGAAGGAGCCAGCTACACTGTGGAGGGCATTCGGCTCACCATGTCGCTGCAAGTCCAGGAGGCGACGATCCGGGAGTTCCTCGAAAAATCCGGGACACTGGCGAGAGGTTCGGGATTCCTTGCCCGGTTCCTGCTTGCTTGGCCTGAATCGACGCAGGGGGAGAGGCTGTTCACGGAACCGCCGGCACATCTCCCTCAGATCTCTGCCTTCCACGCGAGGGTATTGGAACTACTCGACGCCGATCTGCCGATGGACGACGAGGGCCGGCTCGAACCCAAGACCCTGACCCTTTCTCAAGACGCGAAAGCCCTCTGGGTCAAGTTCCACGATGCAGTCGAAGTCCAGCTGGCGAGCGGTGGCAGGCTCTACGACGTGCGGGATGTTGCATCAAAGATTGCCGACAACGCAGTGCGGCTTGCGGCGCTGTTCCACACGTTCGAGCGGGGACCATCTGGCGCGATATCTGTCGACACTCTTGAGGGGGCTGTGAAAATCGCATCATGGCATTTGAATGAATCGCGTCGGTTCTTTGGAGAAATCGCGATGCCCGAGGAGGTGTCGACCGCCTCTCGGCTGGAGCGATGGATCCTGAAGAATTGTCGGGCCGAAGAAACGGATCGTGTGACGACCAACCGTGTGCAACAGTTCGGACCAGGAGATCTTCGGCGCCGAGAAAAGATCGAGACTGCGGTCAAAGAACTACAGGAAAGAGGCCGGGCTCAACTTGTTCGCGATGGGCACCGGAAATATATCGTGGTGAATCCGGCGATTCTGAAGGGAGGGCTGGAGGTGTGACCCTGCTCGACTCTATCATGATGGATTATGAAAAGTCGGGGCATGCTAACGCTATTCCTGCTATCTCTGCTATTCTTCCTGCCACTCGAACGCCAGAAATAGCACCAATAGCAGAAATAGCAATAGCAACGAGCGAAAACAATGATAGCGCCCCCCTCCCCGACGGGCTGAACCCAGCCACCCTGACGGCGGACCTCCCCGACGATCCGCCATTGCGTGCCGAAGTGCATCGGCTTCTCGACCGGGCGGACGAACTTGATCGGGCCGGCGATGTTCAAGGCATGCAAAGAATACTTGCAAATATACAGAAGATGGTCTTGAAAAAATAGCTCTCGGCATAGGCCGCTTGATGGCAAGGGCTTCGGACATGTTCCCGGAGCCCTTTTGTCGTGGAAGACCTCTGGTTCGGCGACCTGTCTCGTGCAGGTGCCGGCATGGCTCTTGCCCAGGCTGATCTGTGAGACACGTGTCCCGGCCCTGGAAATTGTTATCGATTCACCTTTCCGCGACCTTTCCGCGGACAGCGACGTGACGGTTGCAAGAGCTCTCCCCCAGGATGGAGGGCATCAATATGAGTCCAGCAAACAAGAAAAGCGACGAGATCAGAAAGGCTGCGGAGCGGATGCGCCGCGATGGACGATCCCTCAACGACATCGCTGAAGCTCTGGGTGTTCGAGAAGGAACCGTCTGTAAGTGGGCCAAGGCGGGTGGCTGGCCCGATCCCAGGGACAAGTCGCGCCAGGCCCGGCAGGCCGTGAAGCAGATCGTGTCGTTGGCGGTGGACCCAACGGCCCCGATCGATCCGGATCTGTTTGTCCCAGACAAGCTCGAAAAGGTCGCTGAGAATGTAATTCTATATGCCCTGAAACATTTCTGCAGCGTTCCGACGTCCCAGAACCTAAAGGCGGCCCTTGATGCTGCAGTTCGGATCTATTTGTCGAAGGAAGAGGAAAAGACCATCAGGCAATTCGAGATCCTCGTGCCAGAGGTCGTTGAAACCTATCCACCAAAGTCTTCGACATGACAACGCTCTCGTGTAATTCGGCGTTCATTGTCTGCGAGACAAGAGTCCAAGCCGGATATCGGCAGCCAAACTCACGTTGCACAGCCTCGCCTGGAGCCGATGAGAGACCTATCGCTGGGTGATCACTCTTCTTCGAAGCTGAGGGTGGTGAAGTTGAGGACCTTGCCGTTTTCCCGGATCGTGCGCTGGAGGTCGTCGTCGAATCCCTGAGGGGCTTCGGCCGAGACTTCGAGCGAGATCTTGAGGGAGACGCCGTGCTTCGAGGCCAGATGCACCAGCACCTCGTCGACGATCTTCGAGAGCTCGATCTTCGCCGTGACCGGGTTGACCTCGACATTACCGAAGAAGCGCCGTTTCGGTGAAGCCTTGGCGGACGCCTGCGTTCCGGCCCCCGCTCCCGCGCTTCCCGTGGTTTTTTCTGCAACCCCGCGTCCACCGCTCTTCGGTTCTTGGAGCTTATTCCCAACCTCGCCCGTGGGCTTGAGGCTCTCCTCAAACGCCTTCGCGGCGTGGGGCTCGACAAGCAGAAGCGTTCCGTCGACGACGATCGACGTCGAGCGACCAAAGCTGAACCCTTCGTATTTCCCGTCTGTCTTGCCGTAAGCGATGCCGAAAAAGTCACGACTGCCGAGGCCGGCCTCGATCGCCCGCCGATACACCGTATCATCCCTGAGACGGCCCAGATACAGGTAGTTCCCCATCTTCTGCCAGACGTCGAGCGCGCCGATCTCGCGGGTCTCGTCGTTCCAGAACCACTTTTTGAGGAGATTGGCGAGGTGGATAGGCGACCATTCGTCGATCACCAGTTCGTTCGTTTTCAGCACCCGCTCGATTTCGGACATCATCTGCGACGCGCTGGTGTTGAGTTGGGCGGTCTCCCACCGGAGCTCTGAGATGCCGCCCTTTTGCTGGGCCTCCTGGAAGGGAGCCAGCACCCAGCGCCAGGATTCGCGAACGACGCTTCGGAACACATCTTCCGTGTCCTTCAGCGACTTTTCGGCTTGCTTTGCCTGCAGTTGATCGAGGTTCAGACGGCCTTCCTTGCAGTCATCGACGATCGACTTCCAGGCAAGCACTGTCTTCGCGTTGTCCCAGAGGCGCGACGTCCCGTCCTGGTCAGGGGCGAGGAACAGAAGCCGGTTCTGCCGCTGGCGGGGCTGCTGGCCCCGGCTTTTCAGGATCTGTGTGCAAACATCGGCCGCCGGGCTTGGGCCTTTCTTCGCGAATGCATCAGCAGGCGCCAGAACGATGAGCCGCAGACCACCGTCGTCGGGAATATCCGCATGCGAGGTGAAGATGTGCGTCCCCGCGAACATCCCGTTTCCGAGCAGGCTCTGCAGTACGGTGCGGATCTTCGGCAACAGGTCCTCACGGTCCTTGAACCGCTTTTTCCGTTCCTCCATCTCGCGCCGGAGATTCGGCCGGGTGTCGAACCAGAAACGACTGTTCCCGCTGTTCAGGTAATGCAGTCGGTCGCCCAGACGACGCAGGGCGTCCTTGAACACGCCGATCTGGTGGCCGGGCTGGGCCGAGCCGAGCAGGATGCGGACGGTCTCGATGCCGCGCGTGCTCTGGTTGATCGAGCTCGGCGCACTCCCCAGGAAGATGGTGCGCGCCGTCCGGCGGCAGGCCTGGACGCTGCCGAGCCGGGTGTCCTGGTTCTCGATGTCGGTCGTGTCGGCCCGGGCACCGTCGATGTCCTTTTCCAGCACGGGGTCCCAGCCCTGTGGAAGATGGTAGATCGCCTCGTTCCGGACTTCGGGGTCATACAGCGGCAGGCTGCCCGGCAGGATCATCAGATCGTTGTTCCCATCCTGCCAGAGGCGGTGGATCACCTTCGCCATCAGCTTCAGCACGCCGCGCGTGCGCTGGAAGTTGTCGAGGCTCGACCAGTCTTCATATAGTCTATCAAATACTTCCGGGTGGATCGGATACGCGGATCTGATGCGGTCAAAATACCGGCTTTCCTGCGTCTCGTGGGGGAAATCCGAATTGTTGGAAACATACAGGTCAGCGAACGCCCGGCAGACGGCATCGGCGGAGCTCCGGTCCTCGATGCGGGAAAACAGCCGCCGGCGGACAATCTCGAAGGCTTCCTCCGTTGCAACGGGCTTCCAGAGGGCCTGCACGCGGCCGAAGTAGTGTTCGAGCGTCCGAAGCGCCCCGGCTCCACGACTGCTTCCGGCCTCCCGGTCGGACTCGGGAAGCGATGCCAGCAGCACCGCGTCCGGAACGGCTTTCATCGCTTCGGTCAGGGCCTGGACGAACGAGAGGTTTGCGTCATACGTTCCGCCCAGCAGGCCGGGCGTGTCGTTCAACTGCCTGACATAGGCGACCAGCTCGTCGACGAGGATCACGCAGGGCGCATGTTCCTTGAGTAGGCGCGCCAACAGCTCCTTGCCCGGCGATGTGCCAGAAACATCGGCGTCTTTGATCTTCTCGAAGGCGGCATCGCCGCCAAGCTGCCAGGCCAGTTCACCCCAGAGGGTTCGTGCCTGGAGGGATCCGTGTATCTGCGGCTGGCTGGGCGACAGTTTGATGCCGTCGAGCACGGCGACACGCACCTTCGGAAGAGCTTTCACCCCGGCCGTCGAGAGCAGCGCCGGAACGCCGTCGAGGGAGTCGGCGGAAACCTGGCCGCGCGCCAGGTGGTAGACCGCGAGCAGGGTATGCGTCTTGCCGCCACCAAATGCAGTCTGGAGCTGGATGACAGGGTCTCCACCCTGGCCCGTGACGCGCTTGATCACAGAATCGAGCAGAAGCCGCATGCCTTCGGTGATATAGGTGCGCGAGAAAAACTGCACTGGGTCGGCATACTCTGGAACGGCGGAGCCGTCATGCACCCGTGAGATATCCGCCGCGAACTCGGCCTGCTGGAATGTGCCCTTCAGAACGTCTTCATGCGGTACGGCTGTTTCACGCCACGGTTTGAGATTGGTCATACGTCTTATGAAACCCTCCATTCCATGGGCCCTGGCTGCCCGATGTTCACGACAACCGGATGCGGGTCTATCGCCTTCAGATGATGTCGGAGCTTCATGAGAATGAGGCTCGGATCACACACTTTTGGAAACAACTTCGAAGGGTGCCGGGGCTGTTCGAGATGAAGGACGACTCGAAGCCCCCTGGCCTGTAGCATGGCTCGTGCCGCCTGTTTTTCTCTGTCTTCGGTCGCCCGGATGCCTGCGGGCAACAGAGCCGCCAGAGTATCGAAGACCTTTTTCGATACTTCGTCGGCCAGATCTTCTGGCTTTGTTCTTCGATGGCGCCGGTAATCTTTCACTTCGATGAGCCATGCTGTCTTATCGGGATCGAGCGCGAGAATGTCGATTGCCTTGACACCTCGCCGCCCCTGCACACACATTTTGGAAAACTGATTTCTATAATACGACCATCTATCGAACGAACTGACCATCCAGTTGTTCGGGAAATCGAACGTCAGGCTTCCCTCCCGTATCGTGATCATATCAGCCTCCGATCAGGTCGATATAACGGCCGGCCTGTTCCAGATCCGCATCGAGGAGCGCCAGCGGCTCGATATCGTCGATCGAGTCGCCCTGCGATACGGCGACACCGTCGCCTTTCCTCGCGAGAGCGAAGTAGCGGGGAGCAGTTCCACCATTCTTCCAGGTGTTTTCCTGGATGACCAGCTCGCGAATCAGATACAGGCTGTGTGTGGCCAGGAACAGTTGCACCCCGTTCCTGGCAAGGACGATCAGTGCCTTCGCAAGGAGCGAGATCAGGCGAGGATTGAGATTGGCTTCCGGTTCGTCCCAGAAAAGGGTTTTACCGGTCGCAATACCCCCGGACCTTATCAGCAATGCGATCATGCCAAGTTTTCGATACCCCTCGGCGAGAAGGTTGACCTCCAGCTTGTTTCCCTGCTTTGGAAGAAAATAGACTCGCCCCTCTTCGATGATGATACGACCGCCGATAGCCTCTTCGAGTTCCTGAATCAGCATCAGCAGCTTTTCCCGGTGCTTTTCACGGAGTTCTGGGAGATTGACGCTCAAGCAAAGGTCGTTGTAGGTGCCGTCGATGCTGATTTCCCGAAGGTCATACAGGCTCGTGAATCCCTGAAAGAACGAAAGGATCTCCTTTGGCGGGATGAACACCGGTGCGGCCGCTTCGTCAGCAATCTCGCTCCCATGGCAGTCGATATTATCCGGTCCGAGGTTCATGGTGCATGTTCCGCCGTTGGCCGAGAACATCAGATTCGATTTCGTCGCTTTGCCGCGATGGATCAGACTTCCGAGAGATTCGGGTTTGAAAACGTCCGTGAGCCGATTTCCGAATTCGAGAACCATACTCTTAGAGCGAGCCTCCCCAGAGGCACGACGGCACTCGAACAGAGCCCGAAGAAAACAGTAGTTCAGCTTCAGCAGGAGACTTTTTCCTGTGCTGTTCTCTCCGATCAACACATTCAGGCCGCGTGAGAAAGAGAACTCGTTCTTTTTGAAAACGGTGAAGTTTTCGACTGACAAAGCATCAATCATGATTCAGTTCCCTTTTCAGAGATCCAGCTTCTGTTGGGTGCCGGTGCGGCCGACGGCGGAGGAGGCGGATTCGATGCCGGGCCAGGCGATGATGAGTTCGTTGTAGAAGCGGGCGTCTTCGGCGCGGCCGCTGCGTTCGCAGAGGGTGTAGAGGCGGTAGGCGAGCTGGCGGATGGCTTCCTCGCGGGAGGGCATAGCGGCAAGCAGGCGGCCGGCGGCTTCCTCGCCGGCCTGCTGGTGGGCGCGGATCATCTGGTGCATCGCCTCCCAGACCGGAGTGCGGTTGTCGGTGACCGGGTTCCAGTCGGCAGGATACTCGGCCCACTTGAACAGGCGGACGTTGCCGCGGCCGGCATCGACGACGCCGGCGTCCTTGAGGCCGTCGACGCTGGTGCCCTTGGCGCGGGCGAGGACGTCGGCATCGCCGAACGGGCCGGCGTTCCAGCCGTGGGTTTCGAACCAGTGGAGGCAGAACTGGGTGTCGTGGTCGAAGTCATCCTCGGCGAGGAAGCGGTTGATGAGGGTGAGAGCCGTCTTTACAGTCATGGGCGAGCCGTCGGCTTCGAGCACGGCCTTGTATTTCGAGAAGATCGCCATCCCCGGCCCGATGATCGCCTGTGAGAGATCAACCGGTGCGACGGGGGAAACGCCCTTCGCCCCCCGGGTCATCTCATCGAGGGCCTCGGGAAGAACCGCATCGAGCTCTCGGATGAACTCGCGCCGGGAGATCGATGCAGCATCATCCGGCCGCTTGCGGCAAACAAGAACGATGGAGGAGGCCAGGGCGTTCGTGTCGCTCGCGATCATCCGGTTTCCAAGCTCGGTTCTCATCGGCCACGTGCCCGTCAGGGAAAAACCCGCTTTCAGAACGGCGTCCAGAAAGGTTTCCCAACCGGTCGAACTCGTGCCTTTGCTGTCCGTGGTTTCGGACTGTTTGAAGGCATAATAGATCGTCGTGGGAAAAGCCGGATGCGCCAGCTCGGCGAGATTGCGAACGGCCTTCGTCATTCCGTTCAGAAAGAACGCTTCTGCCTTCTCCCGGCTTCCATGGCGATACGGCGTGGCAACAAGCTCTTCAGCCTTCGGGACCGCCATCGTCGTAAATATCTTTGGATATATATCTTTCAATGCCCGGCGCATCCAGACATAGAAAAAATCCGAAAGATCGGCATAACCGATGTTGTCATAATAGGGTGGATCGGTAGAAATTAGTTTGGCTCTGCTGATTATTTGCGTCTGAGCGTTTTGTTGAACTGCCTGTGAAGAGGAACGAGCGGGAACAGATATTAAAAATTTTTCCACCCATTCCAGCATTGCGCTAAAGTTTCCTGTTGAATCAGAAAATGGATTCCCTTCTGCGAAATCCCAAGTCATTGGCAGAGCTTGTCTTCCAAAAGTATTTCGAATCTTTGTATATCCAGTATCCCAGCCGCAAATAGTTGATGAGCGATCAGCCAAACGATCAACACCACATGTTAAATACATTGCAAGAGCATCGCCATAAGCGGTGGGGCCGGTGCCGCCTTGGTCGAGGGGGAGGCCGTCGTCGGTCCAGCCGGTGGCGCGGGCGTCTTCGATGACTTTGGCGCGGGCTTCCTGTATGAGATCAGAAAAGGTATTCAACGCCACCAACTGCCGATCCGTGAACAGATCACCTATTTTTTTCATTCCATAGTTAGGCGTTTTGAAGTCTCGGGGATTATCTGGAAGCAAGGCTTCAGGCCTCCATGCTGGTTGTGCCTCTGCCGCTTTCTTTGCATGGTCTTCCGAAGGGGATAGGTAGACTCTGCCCCGCGTTCCTTCGGCCACAACCGCGAAAAGGCGCACTCCCATCCTTCCGGCTTGGCCCTCTGCACGAATGTGCGTAAATGGCATAGGTGAACCAGACAATAAACACGTGCCACCTTTGCGATTCACAAGTTCTTCGATCTGGGGTGTTCCACCCATTCTGACCACAAACCGGTAATTTTTTCCCTCAATCACTGGTTCAATCCAGGCTTCCTTGCCTTTCTTCGTCGAGAGCCAGAAGGAGGAAACAAGAGGCACATGCACGTCGGAGAAGGCGGGGTTGGGGCTTCGGACCGTTCGGGCCCAGAGCCAGGCGATGACGGTTAGCTTTTCCCCGACGTAAGGCGCCAGATCGGGGCGATCTTTCGCCATCTCGGGTGTGACCTTCACCTTCGGATACAGGTGGCCGATCCGCTTTTCGGCCTCCTGACGCATCCAGGCGCCGTATCGTCGGACGTCTTCGGCCAGGCCGGTCGCGCCCGGCCAGACCTGTTCCATTCTCGGTTGGTTCTCGCCCTCTGGGATCGGGCCCACCGGGGCGCGGCTGGCGAACTTCGGCGGGATCTCGATCATGGCCTTGTTGATCAGCACCGCGACGGGATTCAGATCCGAGGCCCAGGCTTCGAGGCCGAGCCGCTGGGCTTCAAGAGGCAGGGCGCCGCCGCCCGCGAACGGGTCATGAAACGCCGGGAGTTTCTCGGGGTTGAACAGCTCGGCCGCCTGGGGGTGGTCCTTGTTCAGTTCGCAGGTTTCCCGCCAGCTTTTGCGGATCTCTTCCCGTGCCTCTTCGAGCACCCGCTCGTTCGTGGTGTTCTCCCACTGGACGAGGTCCCGGATGATCCGGAACAGCCTTTCACGTTCCGCGGCGGCCTTCTCCTTGTTCATGCCGCGCTGGAGATGCCGCTCGAAACCAGGGTCGTTGACCATCTGGGCGAAGATGACGGCCCGCGCCGCCGCCAGAGGCCGCCGCGCCCACCACAGATGCAGTGTCGAAGGATGCCCATGCCGGATCGATTTTTCCCGCGCCGCCGCCACATTGATATCGTCGAGCGGCAACGCCACCTCGATCAGCTTTCTCGGTGTTTTAATCTGTGCCATGATTGTCGGGCTCCTTGTTCAGCAGGTCGAGGTATTTTGCATAGCAGTAGAGGCGATTGCGCTGGCGATTCGTTATTTCGCGGATGATTCCGAGATCTTCGAGCAGTTTGAACCCCCGCAGGATCGTCGGCAGAGCGAATTTCGTCAGCTTCTGCACCTGGTTCGAGTTCAGAAGCGGGCGCCGGATGAAGCAGTCGAGCACTTGCAGTGCCGAAATTCCCGGCCGGCCCGCCGCTTTCACCTTTTCACGATCCTGGGCCGTCAGGCCGTTCAACAGTTCGGTCAGACCGACGGCTTCGGTGGCCGATACCGTCACGGCATCGGCAAAGAAGCCGAGCCACGCCTCCCAGTCGCCTTCGGCTCGCACCTTCTGGAGAAGATCGTAATAGGTTTGCCTGTGTCGCTTGAAATATAAACTCACATATAATAACGGATGCTGAAGAATTCTGTCGTGGATGAGGATCAGGGAAATCAGCAGACGACCGATACGCCCGTTCCCGTCATGGAACGGGTGGATCGTTTCGAACTGCACATGGGCGAGGGCCGCCTTGATGAGCGGCGATGTCCGGGAGGGAATATCGTTCAGAAAGTTTTCGAGGTGCCCCCAGCACTCCATCACCCGTAAGGGGGGCGGTGGAACGAAGGCTGCACGGCTTGGCCGATCGCCGCCGATCCAGTTCTGCGTCTTTCGGAATTCACCAGGAGCCTTCTGAGAGCCCCGTCCCTGGGCCAACAGATCGCGATGACAAGCCAGGAGAAGGCGGGTCGAAGGCGGCAGGCCCTGGGTCAGCAAGGTCATCCCTGTTTCCAGGGCATGAACGTAACTCGACACTTCCCGAACATCGTCGATGGGGACCCCGGGAGCGGCATCCGCTTCGAACATCAGAAGGTCCGAGAGGGACGACTGGGTTCCCTCGATATTCGAGGAGAGGACGGCTTCTTTTCGGATGAAGGTATACAGCAGGGTGCTCGCGTCGGGAAGGAAGCGGGAAACGCCGTTCAACTGACCGAGCGCAAGGTGCGCCCGGTCGAGTTTTTCCTGGAGAAGCGGATCGATCGACAGCGGCGGGTCAGGCGGAAGGGCCGCAGGAACGAATGCGCGACAGATCTCGCCCGCTCCGATGCTTTCCTCATAGAGGCCAACCGTTGTTCGTTTCATGAAAGTAACATTTCGTTATTTCGCAGATAGGTTACTAACAGATAATAGCATATCCGTTAGTAAGGCCGGAGATTCTTTCTCATTGCGAGCATTGAGCACGGGACAGGAGGCGGGCAAGATCGAAGTTGATGCTGGTCTCGGCCCATCCGGGTTCGCGGTCGAACGGCTCGGCGACATAGTGGGGGCCGTCGGCGGTGCCGTCGGGGCCGACGAGGACGATGGCGAGGAGGAACTTGTCGCCCTGGTTGAACCCGTAGAGGATCTCGTTGCGGGTGACCGTGATCGTGTCGGCCCCCTTCGCGCGGCCCTTCACCTCGATATGACGCACCCGGGGAAGTTCGCCGTTCACGGCAGGGGGGATGCTCGTGACGTCCCAGCCGCAGTGGTCTGCCGAGACGTCGAGGACCTGGTGGCCCAGGGCTCGCTCGGCATCCATGACGGCCTGCATGGCGATCTGCTCGATTGCCTTGCGATCGAGCGCGTCGGGGGCTTCGGGAATGCCCGGCCGATCGGGTGAGACTGCCGGGCTTTTCCGTTCAGCCAGCAGTCCGGCCGGAATGACGAGAGCGCCGCCGATGACGACGGGCGTAGCCGAGACGACGTGCCGCTGGCGCAGCAGGTCCTGTTCCCGGCTCTGGAGGCGGGAGGTCAGTTCGTCGATCGTCCGGCGGACGTTTTCGAGGGTCAGTTTCACGTCCTTCCCGCCGGCCAAATCTTCTTCGAGGGCGACCAGGCGCGTCGACCAGAAGTTGATCTCCTTGACGAGCCGCTCTTTCACGGCGGCCAGGGTCTTGTCGACCTGGCGCTCGCGTCGCTCGCGGACCTCGGTGAAATGTTCGGGCACGAGCTTTTCCGAGGCGAAGGCGAGGGCCTGGCGTTCGAGATCGCGCCTGATCCAGGGCTGGTCGAGAAGGTCGCGGACGAGGGGCAGGTCGCTTTCTGCAAGGGGTTCGAGATCGAGATGCGGGGCCCATCCCGCGCTCGCCGCTGTCCCGTCGGGCGAGATCCCGACGAACTGCATGCGCTGGGAAACGACACGGCTGGGATCGCCGCCTTCCTTCACGGCATGTTCGATGATGAACAGCAGATGCGGAGCCGTGCCTGGGTCGTTCGGGTCGAGAAAGATCGTTCCCTGTTTGAGCTTCGTGCGGTGCCGTTCGAGCGTCAGATCGACGATCGCCTGCATGAGCGGATGAGCCGGGTGGATCAGTTCGGCCGGCGGAGCGCCGACGCGGTCCAGGAGGCGCACGAAGGATTTCTCGAAACATACACGTTCGTATTTCGTCACGACGGGGGCGAGATACCTGCGGTTACGGCCGCCGAGCTGGCGGTCGCGTTCCCGGATCACGGACGGGACGTGTGTGATCGCCCACCGGCCAGTTTCGCGGAGCTTGAGCTCCCCGCCCTGCTGTCGGAATGCCTCTTCGAAAAAGGCCCGGACGAAATACGGCTGGAGTTTCCGGGCCTCGGCTCGTTCCATGGCTGCTTTCACGGCGAACAGCCGCTGCTCGTCCATAACCTCCTGGCAGAGCGCGTTCTGGGCGATGATATTGTGGAGATGCGTCGCATCGAGGGCTCCCTCGACCCGCTGCAGAAGTGCCTGCTTGCGTGCCGGGTCTTCGCCATACCGGATCGCCTCGATCAGGAGGTCGCGCAGGCTTCGCTCGTCGAACACGTCGCCGAGGATGTCGAACACCCGGCCGCCGAGGGCTTTGCGCTCGATTTCGAGTTTGTCGAACAGCCGCTGGAAGACGTCGCCTTCGCGGGTCTGGCTGGCCACCAGGTTCCAGAGGAAGCAGACTTCGGTCTGGCCGATGCGGTGGATGCGGCCGAAGCGTTGCTCGATGCGGTTCGGGTTCCAGGGCAAATCGTAGTTAACCATGAGGTTGGCGTTCTGGAGGTTGACGCCTTCGCCGGCGGCATCCGTCGCGACCAGGATGCGGATGTCGGGGTCGTTGCGGAAGAGCTCCTGGGCTTTGCGCCGGTCTTCCCGCTTCGTGCCGCCGTGGATGGTGATGACCGCCTTCGCGTCGCCGAGCAGACCGCCAATTTTCACGGTCAGGTAGTTGAGGGTGTCGCGATGCTCCGTGAAAATGATGAGCTTGCGCTGACGCCCTTCCCTGTCGTGCATCTCCGGCGTGTTCTGCAGGAGGTTCGACAGCTCTTCCCACTTGCGATCCTTCTCGGAATGGACGACCTCGCAGGCTTGGGCTTCGAGGCCGGTGAGGGTCTGGATTTCGGCTTCGAGCTCGGCGATGGTTTCGGCGGCCGTGGCCTGGTCGACCAGCCGCTCTTCGAGTTCTTCCGTCTGCTCGGCGTTGAGATCGTCGGGGTCGTCGATGTCGGCGGCCATGTAGGGGGCGCACGTCTCGGCGACGATATTCCCGCGGCGAAGCAGTTTCGCCTCTTCGAGTTGGCGCGCCAGCTTCTGGCGGCGGCGCTTGAGCGACTGGTAGATTGCTTCGGGGCTGGAGGCGAGGCGGCGCTGGAGGGCTGTGAGGGCAAATCCGACGTTGCCGCGGCGACGGCCGTCTTCGATGCGGTCGGCGCGGTTCATCTCGGTGCGAACATACTCGGTGACGGCCGCATAGAGCGCGGCTTCTATATCTGACAATGTATAATTCACGGTGATGGCGCGCCGTTCCGGGAAGAGTTTCGTTCCGTGGAACGTGAGCAGGTCTTCCTTCACCATGCGGCGCATGAGATCGGAGACGTCGACCTTGTGGGCGCCGTCTCGGAACTTGCCGTAGAACCGGTCGGAATCGAGCAGGGAAAGGAAGAGCTGGAAATCCTCTTCCTTGCCGTTGTGCGGGGTGGCCGTCATGAGCAGGAAATGGCGGGCGATCGATCCGAGGAGCCTGCCGAGCTTGAAGCGGCGGGTCTCGTTGACCTTCGTTCCGAACCAGGTGGCGGACAACTTGTGGGCTTCGTCGACAACGATCGCATCCCACTGCGTGCGGCCGAGCTTTTCCTGGATCTCGTCGTTCCTGGAGAGCTGATCGAGGCGGGCGATGAGCAGTTCGCGATCATCGAATGGGTTGCCCGAACGGCTCTGGTCCTGCATTTCGCGGCTGAACAGGTCGAAGTTCAGCCCGAACTTCTCCAGCATTTCGTCCTGCCATTGCTCGACCAGGCTGCCGGGGGCGACGATCAACACGCGGCGGGCGTCGGCGCGCAGGATGAGCTCACGGATATACAGGCCGGCCATGATCGTTTTTCCGGCGCCGGGGTCGTCGGCGAGGACGTAGCGGAGCGGCTGACGTGGCAGCAGGGACTCGTAGACCGCCGTGATCTGGTGGGGAAGCGGCTCGACGTTCGATGTGTGGACCGCCATCATGGGGTCGAAGAGATACGCCGTATTGATGCGCCATGCCTCGGTAGCCAGCTTGAACTCGGCCCCGGGGGCATCGAACGCCCAGGGGCGGCCGTCCTGGGCCAGGGTGAGGCCGGTCTCGTCGGCGCGGAAGAGCATGCGCTCGCGGGTCTGGCCGTCGACGGTTTTGTAATACACCGTCAGGGCGTCAGTGCCGACCGGTTCGGTGGTGATGACCCGGACGGACTGGCCCGGTTCGATGCCGTTCAGAAAGGCGTTGTTCTTGATCTCTTCGAGTCTGACCATCTCACCCGCTCTTGTCGTCTTGCCGGCGCGGTTCGGGGACCGGGCGGCAGATGTATTGCATGGAAAATGCTACTCTCCCGCCTCCCGCAAGGCAACAACATTCTCCCTACACAGTCCCGGCGGTTTGCTGGGCGGCTTCAGCCACAATGCTGCGGGAAACGTGGGCTGAGCCTGCCAGGGTAAAACCCGTGCCGGTCAAGACGCTGCGACGTGAATGATCTACAAGATTGGCGGATGATCGGTGGCGGCTAGCAAGGTGTAACATGGTGGACCGAGCGATTTTTGGTATACGTTTTGGCATATAGCAGCCATTGCCGTTCATCATAATCATTTGTTCATGAGTGTCTTGCTGGTATTAATGAATATAGCTACAAATGAACCAGCTTCCAGGCATGTCTGGAACTTCCCTCTGCCTCCACCTGCATACGCCTGTCTATAGTTGTAACCCAACTGGCCTAAGGTGGAGGTGAAAAATATGTCTCGACGCGATTTGCGGGCTGAAAAGAGTATTGCCAGGAAACTCATCAATGAGGACGGCTTGACGGTGACCGCCGTCGCAAATCGCCTGGGTGTCAGCGATTCGATTATTTGTCGGTGGGCCAAAGCAGAAGGGTGGGTGCTGGCGTCACGGCGTGACCGAGATTTCAAGAAAGCCCTTGAGCCTCTTCTGGCACTTCGGGAGGAACCCGCCGTTCCTCTTCCGGACGGCTTCGATCTCACGAGCATCGCCACAGAAAAAATGAAGGCTGTCTCTGAGAACCTCATTCGCACCTGCATTTCCATGTTGATGAAGACCAAAAGCGAGCGCGCGGTCATAAAGGTGCTGGAGCAGGCTGTGAAGCTATACCTCGGTCTTGAAGTCTGGAAATCCGAATCCTGCGCGATGTTCCAGGTTCTCGTTCCCCCGATTATCGAGCAATACGGCGGCCAGGAGGGACTCAAGCGTGATCCTGAGTGAGTTGTGAAGGCCATACATGTCCCCGCTGGTGGTTGCTTTCCTGGTAAAGACAATGAGTGTCCGTGGTATGATGTGGTTGCCGGTCATGCTAATTTGTGTCCGGGTAAGTTCGGGGGATGTGATACTCCGATTGATGTCGTAACCGGGGTATCAAACCGGGGTATCGAGTCTCGAAGCGGGAAATGGTTTTCTTTCTGGTGGCGGATTATGGATGTCTTCTTCGACTCCCTCCCCTGCTACCGCAGAAAGCCCCCAAACGGGGGCTTTTTTGTTCTTGTCGGAATTTTGACCGAAGAGGGTGACTTCGTGGCGATTCTTTCCGGAAAGGCCTTCGGGGCTCTGCCGCGGTCATGGCGCAGATGGCTGGCCGCCGAAGCTGTGCATCTCCCGGGAACGCGCATCGGAGTCGGTATTTCCGGGGGCGGCGATTCGGTCGCTCTGCTGCGCCTTTTACTGCCGCTCCAGGAATCGGGCCGTTGTGCGATTACGGTGATCCATGTCGACCATGGATGGCGCCCCGAAAGCGCATCCGAGGCAGACTGGGTGCGCGCTCTCGCGGAGGCGCATGGCCTGCCGTTCCGCAGCGAGACTCTCCCGACCGCTCGGGAGAAATCCGGCACGTTCACCAGTGAAGCTGCCGCGCGGGCCGGCCGTCTGGCTGCTTTTGCCCGAATCGCACGCGAGGAGCGGCTGGATGCCGTTGCCCTTGGCCACACCGCCGACGACCAGGCGGAGACCGTTCTGATGCGCATTCTGCGCGGAACCTCCCTCCAGGGGCTCGCGGGAATCCGCCCGTGCAGTGCCCTTGTGATCGACGGTGTGCCTCTCCGGCTCTGGCGCCCCCTCCTTGGCCGCACCCGTTCCGACTTGCGCGCCCTTCTCAAGGCGCTGGGCCAGCGCTGGCTGGAGGATCCATCGAACGACACACCCCGGTTCCTCCGGAACCGCATCCGCGCCGAGCTGCTCCCTCTCCTCGAGCAGCTGCGGCCTGGCATGGTCGGCCGCATTTGCGACCTTGCGGCCGATTTGCGTGCCGCCGCCACCCTCATCGGAAAGCGTGCCCGCCGCGCTGCCAAAACCGCCACTGCCGATGGCATCACCCCTCCCGGAAGGACGTCCGGGTTCCTGCTCCGCGAAATCCTTCGACACTGGCTCCTCGAACAGGTGGGCATTGCAGAACCCGGTCGCCCCATGCTCGCGCGGCTCGCCGAGCTCGTCCGGTCCGGTCGGTGCGGCCGCTCCGTGGTCATCTCGGGCCGCACGATCGCCAGAACGCATAGCGGTCTCGCCGTCCTTCCACCCCCTGCGAGGGTGCCCGTTCCGGCCGAGCTGGTCCTCGAGCCCGGGCGTTCCGTCGAGGCGGGGGAGTGGATGTATGATATCGAATACAATAGCAGCAGTGATATAAATGACGCTCTCTGGTTCGATCCTGGTCGCTTCCCAGGGCCAATTGTCCTGCGCACCCGGCGCCCCGGCGACAGGTTCCGTCCTGCTGGCGGCGCCGGCGGAAAGAAACTGGCCCGCTGGCTGATCGACCGGCACATCCCCCGGCACCAGCGCGATGAGCTTCTCCTCATCGCCTCCGGCTCCGACGTCCTCTGGATTCCCGGCCTCGGCATCGCCGAAGGCGTCGCGCATCATCTCCGCCCTGGCTGGTTGCGCCTGCGCAGACGGAGAAAAAGCCCCTGACCGGTCGGCCAGGGGCTTTTGCGATTCGGATGGATCAGTTCCGCTGCTGTTTCACGATCTCCTCGATCTGCGAAAGCTTGGTTCCAAGGCCCATACCGGCGGGCTGGCCCTCGACGATTGGCCAGATGCCCTGGACGAGGTTCACGATCACAAGCCGGTCGACATCGTCCTGCGCCCGGGCCAGAAACACGAGGCACTGCTGCCCCTTCGGTGGAAACTGGGGCTGATCTTCGAGCCAGCCGATCTGGCCGGGCTTCCCCGACTGGCGTGTCTCGACGACCAGCGGCTCGGCCGGTTTCCAGATGCCCTTGATGAGCTTGTTCAGCTTCAACTCGTTGCGGCACGTCGTGATCTGGTCCTTGTCGGTCGCCGTTTCGGTCGTCGAGACGACCGTCACGAGCGCGATGATGTCGGCCTTTCGCACCAAGTCGGGAAGCTTGAGCGTGGCGATCATGGCCTGGGTTGTCGCGACGGTAACGAGCAGAAGAACGAGAATGCCGAGCAGTCTGAGAGGCGTGCGCATCAGAATTCCTTCCCCTCCATGACATTCTGGCGGATGAACTCATACCGCGCGGGCTGTGTCTGCTTCATGGTCGATCCCGCCTGCCAGTATTGGCGCACTGATTCGGCGAAATCCTCGACCGGCTGGGTGTTGCCATAACTGGAAACGGACGGCGGGTTCGGGCGGCCGCTTCCCCAGAACTGCTGCTGCCAGGCCCGGGTGATCTGCGGGTTGTTCGCCTGGAAGGTGTGCGTCATCTCGTGGACGAGCGTTCCCTGGAACGTGCCCTGGTAGCAGGCGCTGTTCAGCAGGTGAACGGTCGGAATGCCCATGCGGACATACCCGAGAACACCGGTGCTCTGGAACACCGCGTCCCGCTGGATGCTTTTGGTGTTCGAGCGGAACCCATTCGGCAGCGTCGCGAGGACCTTGTTCGCTTCCTCGAGCTGGCGCTGACTCCAGGTGGCCCCATCCCCGTCGACAGCGTCGATGCCGTATTTCGCCTTCATTTCCCCCTTCAGGCCGGCGGCCGACGAGGTGCCGGTCGTCGTGGGCTGGGTGGTCGGCTGTGTGGGTTGGGTCGGCTGTGTGGGCTGTGTTGGCTGAGTCGGGGTGGTGGCCGGCGGGTTTGTCGTCGTGCCCGGGGTGCCGGTCTGCGGAATGCGAATGATGATGATGCGGCCGCCCATGCCCGCACCGAACTTCGACAGAATCTGCTGAATGATGCTTCGGATCATCGATTCGAACTGTGCAGACGAATACGGACACTGCTGGAACTGGACCTGGCCGGCAGTTGCATCAGACGACACGGGAGCGGCAGGCTGAGCCTGCTCCTGCGCGGCTGGGGAGGCATCAGTCGCTGATTCGGCTTCCTGGCTCTGGCCGGACTCGGATGCCTGGTACAGGGTGTCGAGATAGCTTCCCGACTGGGCGCGAACCGAGACCGGAACGGCCTGGAAGAGAATCGAGAGCGAAAAAACGAGAACGAGCGTGAGCGTCCGTAGCCGCGCGTTCATGAAGATACCTCCCTGGTCCGAATATGAAGTCTTTCCCTATTATACTGCGGGAAGACGGGGAATAGGCGAAGACGTTTTGGAGCGATGTCCGAGATTCAGACGCTCGCCGGTGCGATGGGGTTCAGTTCAGTTGCCGAATCAACCGGACGGGAAACAATTTGGTGGTCAGAAGAAGTTCCCGACCCTTCACGCCGGCTTTTCCCTGTCCGCCAATATGGGCCTGTATGTCCAGCCAGAGGCATCTCGTGCCGGAACCCGGTCTGCTCGAGAAAATTGGTTCGGTACATAGCTCCCAGGTCAGGGAGGCCACGCGACCGTTCACCAGGATTCGGGGCCGTTCCCCATCAATGGTCCGTGAGATCGATCCCCGGGCATCCGCTGGCTGGTAGGAATACGTGATTCTGGCTGTCCGGTCCCGGTCTCCGGTGTACACCGAGAACGAGATGTCGGTCGGGGTGACCCGGATCGATTCGTGCCGGCGCTCGGGCGGAAGGCTGCGATCAGGGACGGCATTGATGAGATCGTTGCGGAGCATTGCCAGAAACAACCCGGCCTCCTGGAGGGCGACCCCGGTCTCCTCGCCCTTGGAAAACCCCCGCCGGAATTGGGTGAGCAGCTGCACGATGCCGCCGATCAGCAGGGCCGCGATAGCCATCACGACGAGCATCTCGACGAGAGTGAAGCCGCGGTACCTTATGTACGGCCGTTTTCCGGATTCACGTGAAACCGTCACTCAGTTCTCCTTCGCGAGCAGTGTTTTGACTGTCACACTTCGCCCGGAGCCCTTGGCATCGCGTCCAGCCATCGTCACCGTGACCACGATCTTCTTGAATCGGACAACGCCGTTTTTCGAGACTTCGGAAACAGTCATACGGCGCTCGATGTCCGGCACATCGCTCACATGAAACTGCAGGGGCGTCGTGGGGGACATCGTCTGTCCGTCCCGGATCCGGTCGTGGGAAAACACGCCGGTCGGAACGAGGTCGAACGGGGCCGCCATCATCTGTTCGACGAGCTCGAGAGCTGCCGTGTGCGTTGTGAGATCCTCGGCGCTCATCGTCAGGCCCCGGCTTCCCGCGCCGAACGTGAGCATCACAGGGATCATTACCGCGCTGAGCAGGCCGACTGCCACGAGAATCTCGACCAGCGTCAGCGCCCGGCGATATAATCGCATAAATATATTATTCATGCCAGACATCGTCCCGATCCTCGATGTGGATTCTGTAAAATGCCTGGCTTCCAGGCTGGGTCGGGTCCTGGATCTGGCGGTAGCGTATGACACCCCCGGCGGACCGGGGGTCGGGGGGGAGGTTGCCGACGGCAACGGTTCCCGTCAGGTCCATTCGGGCATGGCAGGCGAGATCGGCCTGAGGGGCCAGGATATTCACTTGGTTCGACAGTGTGTTCTCGATCGAGACGCTGGAGCCGCTCATCAGGACGATGGTGAGCGCATCGCCTGGCGATGCCATCGTGACTCCGCGCAGCGAAAGGTTGCCCTTGTCCAGCACCACCAGTCCACCGCCATCGACGGTGAGCGGGGAGGGCTTGCCCGCGGGCGGCAGGGCGAACGTCAGCCCCTCGTCGTTGCGGATCCGGACCAGGTCGTTCAGTCTGAGTCGGCCGGTCTTCTTGTCGAGGCAGGCGTTCCAGAACTCCGCGATATCGGTGAATTCGCGGCGGGCGCGTCTCTGCATTACCGTGGATGCGTGAGGGGCGGTGGCCGGCCCCTTGTACAGCAAGAACGCGTCACGTTTCAGCTCCAGGATCGAACCGTCGTCCTGGTCGAGAATGGTCCGCGCCGGGGGATATGTTCGGGGCGAGAGGGAATCAGAAATATCCTGCATGATATTATATAGTCTTGCGTATGGTGTCTCGATGATCCCGCTGGTCAGCTTCGCATACTCCGCCGCCGTGGAACAGAGTAGGCCCGCCGCGAGAATCGGGCCGCCGGTGCGGCGCTTCAGCACGTCGCGGATCTCCCGTCCTGCATCGAACGAGGACTCGGACATGGAGGGCAGCAGATACATCGGTGGCGGCCGGAGGCGGGAAAACCGTTCGGCGATGTCGGCGTCTTCGGGAATGACATCGATGCTCGCGAATCGGGGAAAGGCCGCGGTCACGTTTCCGACGACTTTCGTGCGTGACTGGAACCCTTTGCGAGCTTCGCCGAACAGATGGAGCTGGGAAGACTGGGCCCCGTAAGCGGCCTTGTCGGCGGCGGAGAGAACATCTCCCTGATACATCGCGTCGTGATCCGCCCGGCTGCTCTTGTCGTGGAACCCCTCGATCACGAAGCCGTGACCGAACCGGTACGAGGCCTGACGAAGCGGATCTGTGTCGATGGGGAGCTGGACGGGCCGCGAAAAGATTTCGGGAAGCTGATCGGCCGGCGTCTTGAACCGGATCGCCTGAAAGGTGTTCACGTTGCCAACATCGTAAAAATGGAAGATCTCGCCCATCGCGCCGGCCCCCGACGTAATCTGGAGACGGACGCGGCGGCCGCCGAGATGGATCCAGCCCCGCTTCGTCCAGACGTCCGGGGCGGATTCGGCCGAGAGAACTTCGGCCAGCGGCCGGGGTTCGAGTGGGGATTCGGGCGTATCATGGTTGAGGCAGATTATCGGCCGGGGGCCATCGGTGATGCTGCCGGCATAATCATTGCGAATGATATTGTATCGACCTTCCTGCCCCCGCATTGCGTCGGCGACATGAAGGGTGAACTTCGAGACCACCGGAGGGAGGACGCTGGCGACGTGCACCTGCCTCTTCACGCTCAGAACGCGCCGCACGCCCTTATACTCGCCGGTTGCCTCGATCGTGAGATATCCGGATCGGGCCGTCGGATCGGCCCATTCGGCCGGATTCGTTTCGGTCTGGCGGAACTCGCGCAGCCAGACCTCGACGCGGATTCCCGCCGTCCGGTCGACCTCGGCGGCGAATCCCTTCAGCTCGTCGTTCCAGGAGTCTTTCAATAAGGGCATCAGAGAGGTGTCGGGAAGGGTGCCGGGGCTGGTGAGGAGACGTGTGAGCTCCGCGTTGCCGCCTTCCCCGCCGATGCCGGCATCCCGGAGCGCGTCACGGACCGTCCGGATGGTAACCTGGAGACCGGACTCGGCGAGAAAATGCGCAATTTCGCCGGAAGTGATGTGCTGGATGTTCGCTTCCTGGCGGCCGGCATACTGGTGCATGGTCAGGCCGAGCAGGAGAAGGATGCCGCCGAGAACAACGACGAGCATCATGACCATGCCTGCTCTGGTCCGAACCCTGCCGCCCGGTCGCCGGTTCGGTTCGGATGCCGGTTTCAGGGAGCCCTGCCTGACTCTGCTGGCGTTAATGCCGTGGGTTCGGCTGCGAGAAACTGGAGGGTCCAGGCCGGGGCGTGAAGAGCCGGGGCTGAGGAGGCTGTCGCAGCTTCTGTCCCGGAGCCACTTTTCGCGGCCACAGCCCGAAGGCTCCTCGACCAGTGCTCGGCTTGTACCCGGGCATCGAGATTCCACCGGTTCGGGCCATCCGGCGTCGCAGTCACGGTCAGCCATGCGCCGGGTGCAATTTCCTGACGAACGAGGGGCTCGGCCGGTCCACCGGCCGCAAACTGGTCGAGTTTCGAGAGGCAGAGCACGAACGCCGATTCCATCTGGTATTCCGCTTTCTGCTTGAGCAGGAAGGGGGGGGGCGTGATCTTGCGCAGGGAGTTGAGGGTGAAGGTCGTGCCGATGATGACAAGGCCGAGAAGGATGGCAAGAACCATATAGATGGTGACACCGGACCGGGAGGAAGTCACAGGCGGCCTCCTCTCAGGGCAAACGAGGTGAACAGCGGCATCTTGCCCGCTTCTGCCGGAATCATCCAGATCGAGAAAAAGTCGGGCGTGGCACTGGCCGTCGTGAAGCCGCCTTCCCGAAGCCCCTCGACGAGGATCTCGGGGGGCTGACCGGCCTGGCTGCGCCGGAGGGCGTTGTCGGTGAATCCCCATTCGACCGAAGTTCCGGACGCGGTTTCGAGGGTGAGGTGCTCCCGGCCGGCGAGAAACGAGACGGCCATCCGGGTGTCCCGGGCTAGCGTTTCGACGGCTTTCTCATACGAGCCAACCAAGTCTTTTCCCTGGAGGGTCGCCGGGTCGGTATGCCGGGAGAACTGCCATACCATCAGCAGCGTGGCTCCGAGCATCAACAGAAAGATGGCTAGAAGTAGCATTTCGATCGAACCGATGCCGTGTCGCCGGGTCATGGGGTGTCTCCGGTAAGGGAGGGGGTGGTGGGAGCGGGAAGCAGTCGCTCAAGGAAGACGCGCTTCGGCCGCCCGGCCTCTTCATACTCGATGTAAACGATAATTTTATAGGAGCCCCCGTCGAGATAATACGTGTCGACGCGGCATCGGAACGGCTCGAGTGACTCATAGAGTGCCGGCATCTCGCTCCGGTCGATCCCGTTTTCGTGGCCGAACAGCTGGCGGAAATGCTCCGAGACTGGCTGAAACCCATCGGCCGGCGCGACGACCGGCTCTTCCGACGTCATGCCGGGAAGGTAGGCCGGGTCGGCCTTCTGGAGGGCGACGATCCGTTCGATGACGTGGCGGGCGAGCAGGGTCGCCGAAAACTCCATGTCCGAGGCGCGTTCCGGTGGGCGCGACAGACGGTATACCTGAAACAGCGGTACCAGCGCCACCGTCATCAGGCAGGCGGCGAGCAGAAGCTCGAGAAGGCTTTCCCCCCGATGCCCGCATCCCGGTTCCCGGGTCGTTCCGAATCGAATCATGGCGGCATTATACCATGCGTTCGGAAATACACCTAAGAGCCCTCTCAATTTCCCACCTGTCTCTGCCGATGAGAATTCGTATGGATTCACACCACGGAAGGAGTGGGGCTCTATGTTGAAACGGTATCAGGTTTTCCTTGCTTTAATCCTGGGAGTCGCGCTGCTCACGGCGGTTGGCTGCGGCACGCGCACGACGCTGCGGGGCAGTATTTCGGGAACGATCGTCGATTCCCAGACCGGAATCGGCGTCGCGGGAGCCTCCGTTCTCACCTCCCCGTCCACCTCCACCGTGAACACGGATATCAACGGCCACTTCACCATCGCGGATGTAGAGCCCGGGGTCTACACCGTCACGGCAAATGCGGCGGATTACAACTCGAATTCGATCACGGTGACGGTCGACAACGGGCTCACCGCGACCACCAACCTGACGCTTGTCTCGATGGGGGGAAGCTTTTCCCGGAACATTCTGCCCATCCTGATGGTGAACTGCTCGATCGTGGGCTGCCATGACGATGCGACCGCCGCTTCCGGCCTGCGCCTGAACAGCTACACCAATCTCATGAAAGGTTCGCGCTACGGGGCTGTCGTGTATCCCTATGACGCCCAGAGCAGCAAACTGATGCGCCGCATCAAGGGCACGGAAACGCCCCGCATGCCCAAGAACCGCTCGGCGCTTTCCACATCCGACCAGGGACTGATCGCCAACTGGATCAACGGTGGCGCGCGCAACAACTGAGGTGAGGAGAAAGAGTATGATGAACAAGAAGAAGGTATTTTGCATCGGTGCCGGGATTCTCGTGATGGGAAGTCTCTCTTGGGCCGCTTCATCCACACCCCAGGCCAATGCCGCGGCAGCGCGCCGGACCACGGC
>DATCTT010000111.1:0-2032 GCA_036567845.1 Candidatus Ozemibacteraceae bacterium
CAGACCGGCCATGCCGACGGCGCGCGCCTTGCGCGCCGGCCGGATGGCCGACGGAACGCCGTAGATGCCTGCGTAGAGATCGAGGTTCTCCTCGACGGTCAGATCGTCATACAGCGAGAACCGCTGGCTCATGTACCCGATGTTTGCCTTGATCTGCTCGGCCTGGGTTGCGATGTCGAAGCCTCCGACGCTTCCTCGGCCGCCGTCGGGGGTGAGAAGGCCGCACAGCATGCGGATCGTGGTGCTTTTTCCGGCCCCGTTCGGGCCGAGGAAGCCGAACACCTCGCCCGGTGCGACGGAGAAACTCAGGCCGTTGACCGCGACGAACTCGCCGAACCGCTTGACCAAAGACTCGACCTCGACGGTCGGTGCGGATGACTCAGGCGGCATGACGGGTGGTTCCCCTGTTGTCGGTTGTGGTGGCGAGGGCGACGAACACGTCTTCCAGGGTCGGCTCGATGAGCCGGCCCTCGCTGGCGGCGATCCCGTCGACCGCGAGACGTTCCCGGGCGATCCGCTCATCACGGGCCGGCTCCGCGGAGACCAGGTGAATCCGGTCACCGAAGACCGTGACGTGGCCGGGGGGAAACAGAGGTTTCAGCGCTGCTACGGCGCGCCTCGCCGCCGGGACGGCCAGCTCGAGAAGGGAACCGGGCATCAACCGTTTCATCTCGGCCGGAGTGCCAGCTGCCAGGAGCCGGCCCTCGTGGAGCATCGCGAGCCGGTGGCACCGCTCCGCCTCATCGAGATACGCGGTCGAGACGAGGATCGTGACCCGTTCGCGGCGCAGGCCGGTGAGGATTCGCCAGAAGTCGCGGCGGGAGACCGGATCGACGCCGTTCGTCGGCTCGTCGAGCAGCAACACGCGAGGGGTGTGGACGAGAGCGCAGGCCAAGCCGAGTTTCTGCTTCATCCCGCCCGAGAGGTGGCCGGTGCGGCGGTTCCGGAACGGGGCCAGCCGGCTGAATCCGAGAAGCCGCTCGTAGACAGCGGGCCGGTCCGGCGTGGGGACGCCGTATAGGTCGGCGTAGAACTCAAGGTTTTCGAGAACGGTCAGGTCTGGATACAGACCGAATTTTTGGCTCATGTAGCCGATCTCATGCTTCAGCTCTTCTGCTTCGTTCACGATGTCGCGGCCGTTGACGCGAGCCGTGCCGGCTGTTGGCGAGAGAATGGCCGCCAGCATGCGCTGGCAGGTCGTCTTCCCGGCCCCATCAGGTCCGACCAGGCCGAAAATTTCACCCTCCTGCACCGAAAGGGTGAGACTGTCCAGGGCGGAAACGCTTCCGAAGCGCTTCGAGAGTCCGTCGAGGCGGATCGCGTCAGCCATGCCGGAAATCAGCGGCCCTGAAGCGTGACGACCGCGGGCATGCCGGGCTTGAGCTCGCCGTGCGGGTTGTCGATCCGGATCTTGATCCGGTAGACGAGAGTGATCCGTTCTTTTTCGGTCTGGATCGTCTTAGGGGTGAACTCAGTCTGGGGGGCGATGAAGGTAAGGGTTCCCTGGTGGACGCGGTCGGGCCACGTGTCGATCGTCACCGAGGCTGTCTGGCCGAGCACGATCCGGCCGAGGTCGGATTCGGGCAGGTAGGCCCGCAGCCAGAGTTTGTCGAGAGGGGCGACAGTGACGACCGGCGTGCCGGCTGAAAGATACTCGCCCGGCTCGGCATGGTGGGCCAGAACTGTTCCGGAAAGGGGCGAGACGAGGGTGGCGTTGTCGAGACGAATGCGGGCAAGGGCGGCAGCGTGGCTTGCGACGCGGAGGCGAGCCTGGGCCTGGAGCACCGCATCATGCCGTGGGCCCTGACGGAGCAAAGCGAGCCTCTGGGCCGCCTCTGCTTCGGCCTGGCGGGCCTGTTCGATCTGCTCCGTCCGCGGTCCTTCACGCACGAGCTTCAACCGCGCCTCGGCCTCGGCTTCGCGTTCACGGGCCGTCCGGCTGGCAGTGCGGGCCCGGTCGAGATCCTGATCCGTGACGACCTCTTTTTCGTGCAGCGTCTCGGCGCGGGCGAGGTCTTTTTCCGCCTGCTCG
>DATCTT010000112.1:0-2840 GCA_036567845.1 Candidatus Ozemibacteraceae bacterium
TGACAGGCCCGATGCCCGGGCAGGCGAGCAGCGCCGACCGGTCGGCCTGGTTGAGAACGACCTTGGAAGCCGCCTGGGGACCGGGCTCGGCGATGGGTTCCCCCCACATGCGTCCGTCCGCCCCCGGGGAAGCATCGATGACGAGCTTGCCGAGAGGCACGGCATCCGCCGGCGACGTGCCACGGGGGGCCTGCCAGGCCGCGAGAAGATTGATCAGCAGGGTGCCAAGGATCAGGATGAGGAACTGACGGCGCTCGCCGGCGGTCGGCTCTGACACAGCCTCCATCCTTCCCCCTCGGGCTGCACCGTCCAGGGACGGGAGCCGAGAGCGTGTGAAATCCAGGAAATTCCCGAGAGCTCCCGGGCAGGTTCGGCGCTGAACCGATCGGCATCCACGGCGATCCAGTTCCAGCCGCCGCGCTCCAGGGCGATCCGCACCGCTTTCCGGGGCAGGAAGGGGGTGGCAAGCTGCTCGAGATCCGCCGGAGGCCAGCCGCCGCACTGCTCCAGCAGATGCCGCGCCAGAAGCGGGGCAAACGGGAACAGCAGGACGCCGATCAGGCGCAGACCATCCCGGGCCGTCCCGGCCTCCGGCGGTGCCTGCTTCCAGGCTTTCCGGATGGCGGCGAGCGCGGGATACGCATGTCCTCGCACCACCAGATGGTCCCGTGCCGCGAAGGCGGCCGTCAGCCAGGGAGAACAGTCCCACCCTGCCGGAGGCGTGCCCGGGGCTGGGGCATCAGAAAGCGCCGCGCAGACCCGGTCATGAACGAGCGCCAGCCAACGAAAGGCGGATTCCAGCAGCTCGGCACCCGGACCGTCGGAGTTTGAAGTAATCGATGCAATACATAATGCATCATATCCATACTCGGCCGCGACGGCCGCGTCGATGGAAAAAACTTCCGGAGAAACTCCGGTCCAGTATTCCGCGCCGCTCCAGGCAAAACGGGCTCGTCGTCGGACTTCTTCGGAAGCGGGGCCGGGGAAAAACGGATGGGTGTGCAGCCGGTCGAGAGCTTCGCGGGCAATCCGGTGCGGGTTGTACCGGACGCTCATCGGCCCATCAGGCCCCAGAGCTGGTCGATTCGCCGGTTCTTGATGCCCGCCTCGTAAGCCAGGAAAAACAGCATCTCCCGGGCGTGATCGATGATCGCCTGCTCATTCATCGCTTTCCCGCAGGCAACAAGCAGCCGCACCTCGGTCACGAAAAAGTCCTGGTCCGTCGGCTGGGCGTTCTTCTCGGCCGCGAGCAGGCCCTTCATCACGTCCTCATACCGCTTTGCCACGAACGACTCGACCAGGCTGTTCACCTCGCGGGCGGTGGCGGCGAGACGTCGGAACTCGGCGGCGTCGGGGCCAGTCAGCTTCGCAGCGCGCTCCTCGGCGATCTTCACGATCCCGGCCGCGCTTTTCAGCTGGAAGACTTCCTCGTAGACCTGGATCAGGGCTGCGCTCACGATCAGCTCGCCCAGCTCTTCGGACGTGGTGAACGTCGCGCCCTTCAGCCCCATCAGCCGCCGATACAGGCGGAGATGAATGCTCTGTTCGCCTTCGGCCTTCGTGAATGCGGCCAGGGCAAGATCGCCCCGGTCCTTCTCGACGGCCAGACGGCCTTCTTCCAGATGGGCGGTGAACCGTTCCTGCGCGCGCGAGCCGAGGAAAAACGAGCCGCCCACGGCGGCCAGCACCAGAAACAGCACGGCGAACACGGCGACGACCCCCGCGGAGCCGCGGCGGCGCCTCACGAGACTGTCATGGATATTCATCGGGGCCATTATAGCCGCATCCGCGCTCGCCCGCAACTGGAACGTGGGGTTGCGTTCCCGGCGCGACGGCGGTACATCTTGACGCATGAACGCATCACACCACCCCACCGACCACCCACCGTTGCTCCCATTCCTTGTCGGCCGTCCCCTGATGAACAGGCTGACCGACGGCCTCGCCTATGCCGGAGGTGACAGCCGGTTCGGCTTTCTCGAGAAACTCTGCGCCATCCACCGGCTCAACACCCTCGCCGCCCTGTTCGCGGCCCGCCATGGCTGGCTCGGTGCGAGTTTCTCCGCGATCGAGATCCTGGCAACCCTCTACCACCTGCAGGTCGGTGACCCGTCACGCCCGCCAGTCGCGCGTGATCTGGTCCTCCTTTCCAAAGGCCATGCCGCCGCGGCTCAGTATGCCATCCTCGCCGCCTTCGGCCTTATCCCCGTCGAACGCCTTCTCGACTACAAGGCCGCCGGTGGTCTCCCGGCCCACTGCGACCGCGCCGTTCCCGGCGTCGATGCCGACAGCGGATCGCTTGGTCAGGGGCTGTCAAAGGCCATCGGCATCGCCGCCGCCCGCCGGCGCTCCGGCAACCCCCATCGGTGCTGGGTGCTTCTCGGCGACGGCGAGCTCCAGGAAGGCCAGGTGTTCGAGTCGCTGCTGACGCATGCCCACATGGGCCTCACGAACTGTATTCCTATCATTGATCGCAATCATCTCCAGTCCGACAGTCGCTGCGCCGACATCAAGGATGCCCGCGACTGGAATGGGCTTCTGTCGGGAATCGGCCTGCGCGTCTTCCCCTGTGACGGTCACTCCGTCAAGGCTGTCGACCAGGCCCTGCGGGATGCCGCAGGCTGCGGTCACCCCGCGGTCGTGCTGGCCGACACCTTCAAAGGCTACGGCACCTCGCTCACCTCGATGTCCCCGGACACGCCGCGCCGCAAGGGCGACTGGCACGGCCGGATTCCAGATACCGCCGAATACCTCGCAATGACGGCCGAGCTCGTCGAGCGCACCGGCGAGCCCGACATCGCCATTGCCCACGGATCATGGCGTCGTGGCCAGGGGGCGGCGGC
>DATCTT010000113.1:0-3505 GCA_036567845.1 Candidatus Ozemibacteraceae bacterium
CCCGGCCGTGGCGGCTGCCGCGATGCGACGCTCCATGGCCCTCCGGGAGGGGCGGACGTCGGCCCGGGCCGCCGAGGAGTTTCTCGTCTACAACTTCTCGACCAGGCGCTACGAATCCCGTTCCGCCCTGCTCCGGGCAACGGGAACCCACTGCTACATCTACGTCGCCCGCGACTCGGAGGTGCTGATCGGCACCGATTCGCAGAAGCTGATCTCCCAGATCCGGGACACCTTCGATGACGTGATCCACCCGCTCATCACGAGCTGGTTCGGGAATGTCGCGCTGGCTCCGGAGCTCGGTCTGCCCGATGAGCGAATCTACATCCATCTCTGCGATGTCCGTGATGAGCTCGAGGACGGGTATGTCGCCGGCTACTTCGACTCCCGGGATCTCGAGACGACCGCGTATCCGCCCGGCAACTTCAAGCCGGTTTTCCACATGGACCTGAGCCCGGGAACCCCGGGGGATCCGGTGGATAAGTATAATCTATTTTATAGAACTCTCGCGCACGAGTTCCAGCACATGATCAACTTCATGCGTCACCAGCGTCTGGGCTCGAAGGCCGAGGAGAGGTGGCTCGAGGAGGGGCTGTCGGGTTTCGCCGAGTATCTGTACACCGCGAAAGCCGATGGGAGCGGCCGGGGGCTGCCACCGGACCCGCATCTCTCACGGTTCCTCGAAAACCCTGATATCTCCCTGACCTCGAACGACGAGAGTGAGTGGTTCGACGAGTCGACCCTGTTCCGGCATTACGGCGCCTCGTTCCTGTTCGTCTATTATCTCCAGGAAAAATTCGGCCGCACCCCCGAAGCGGCGCAGGGCTTCGTGCGTTCGCTCGTTGACAGCGGAGCCACGGGGCCCGGAAGTGTCGAGGCGGCACTTGCGCGGCTGACGCCGGCCATGACCTTCACGGAGGCACTCCGGCACTGGTTCGCTGCAAATCACCTGAACCGGCCGGATCTGCGCGACGGTTTCTGGGGGTATACCGACAAGGCGGGCCGGCTTGGGGAGGAGGCTCGCGGACTGCCGATTTCAGGCACCCTGCACCGGTATATCCAGGGAGGGGATGCTTTCATCGGCGGCGAGGGGCGTGTGCGGCTCAATGCGGCCCATTATGACGTCCTGACCGGCTCGGGCCACGTCACCCTCAGGTTCGACGCCGACACGCCGGCGATGACCCCATTTCTCCTCGTCCCGGGAGAACCCGGAAGCGAGTCCTGGAGCCCCGTTCCGCTCGATGCATCGGGAGCGGCGGCCGTGGAGCTGGATTTCGATGAGCACCCCGTCGCGATCCTCGTGCCGGCTGTGGCCACGACCTCGGCGACCCCGGGTGCCACCACCCATGCCTACCGGTTCAGCCTTGCCCCGGCCCGGGTGGCGCTGTATCCCATCCCGCATCCTGCCTTCCCCGGGGAGTTCATCATCGTTGTCTCTTCACGCGACGGCTCGCCGATCGCCACACCGACGACGATGGTCAAGTTCACCAATCTCGAGACGGCCGTTCCGATGACACCCACGGATCCGGCATCGAGAACGATATATATTGGAAATTATTCCGTTCCGGGCACCGGGGAAGGCCAGGTGGTTGCCGATCTACCGGGCGGGAGCCGGAGCAGTTTTTCCTTCTTCAGCCTCATGACTCGCATGGGAACCGTTTCCAGACTGGCCCTCCGGGGGGCGGAGCTGAGCCTTTCGGCAAACGTCGAGGGGGCGGGGGTCACGCTGTTCGAATCAGAGTTCGACGGTCTACCCGCAGGACTGACGAGGCTCTCGAGGCCGTATCTCGTGATCCTGCCCGAAGCGGGAATCGGCGGATCGCGCCTGCGGATCACGTCACCGGCCGGCTTCGCGGGTGATGTCCGGCGTCTTGCATTATGGGCACCAGACGCTCTCCCGGGCTCCACGGGCGCGGGCCACTGGAACCCCGTCGCTCAGAGCGATTCCGGATATTTTTCGGATCTCCGTTCGGGAGGGACCTATTTGCTGGTTGCAGACGAGGCGGCTCCCCGGATCCTGGATGCGCACATCGAGGAAACGGAGGGGACTCCGGCGCTGCAGGCCCGTCTTGCGGATGACGGTTCGGGGATCGATGCCGGCACGATCCGGGTCGAGGTGGACGGCGTGGTCGTTCCTCACCGGTTCGATCCAGGGACGGGACTCATGAAGGCCGACCTCGCCAGGATGGCGGCCGGTCACCGGACGATCCGGATCGAGGCGGCGGACCTCGCCGGAAACATCGTTCAGGGAACGGTTGCGGGAAACCTTGCGGGACCGCTGCGGATTCTTCAGGCCCTCTCCTGGCCGAATCCCTCGCGCGGCCCCTTGACGATCGCCGTGATGATGGCCGGGGAGGGCTCCGACGATCCCCTGCTCGAAGGCGAAGCGCGGGTGATGGACGTGAGTGGCCGGACCGTCGTGACCCTGCCCCTTTCTCCGGCCGGCAACCGGACTCTCACGGCGCGCTGGGACGGCCGGAACGACGTTGGCACCAGCATCGCCAATGGCGTCTACGTGTTCCGGGTTCGCATCGACCATCGGGGCGATCGGCTCAGAGCAACCGGGAAAATCGCCATCCTCCGTTGACGCTCGCACAGGTGTGGTATGCTTGATGGAGAGAGCAAAGGGCCGGGCTGAAGGCCAAAATGAGAGATGTTGAGGCGGTGATGGCGTGAACGCAGGAATGATCCTTTCCCTGATCCACAATTCATCCCTCCTGCTGACACTCGTTCTTCTCCACGATGTCGTCGTCTCGACCCCTCACCGCACCCCGTCGACCGGAAGACTTGTATTCAGCGGTATAATACTTGGCTGTATTGGCATCGTTCTCGCGATGACGCCGCTCAACCTCCTGCCCGGAATCATCTATGACACCCGTTCCGTTCTGATCAGCGTCTGCGGCCTGTTCCTCGGCACCATCCCGACGTTCCTGACGATGCTCATCACGGCTCTGTACCGTCTCTTCGTGGTGGGCGGTGTCGGTGCCCCGACCGGAACCCTCGTCATCTTCATTTCGGGCGCCATCGGTCTCGCCTGGCGTCGGTTTCGGCCCGGCTCCCTCGATGGTATGACCTGGCCTGAGCTGTTCCTGTTCGGTGTGACGGTCCATGTCTGCATGCTCCTCCTGATGCTCACGCTCCCTGGCAATCTCGGCTGGACCGTCCTCTCGGCGGTTGCCTTGCCCGTGATCGTCATCTATCCGACGATCACGACCCTCCTCGGAGCACTGCTGGTCAACCGGCTCTGCCAGAAGGATGCCCGGCTTGCCCTCCAGGCCAGTGAGGAACGACTGCGTGCGACCCTGTACAGTATCGGGGATGCCGTCGTGACGACCGACTGCGGCGGGACGATCCTGCAGATGAACCCCGTTGCAGAGGAGCTTCTGGGATGGAGGGAGCCCGATGCCCGGGGGGCGCGCCTCGCTGATGTGTTCCGGATCATCGGCGAAGAGTCGAGGCTGCCGCTGGAAAATCCCGTCGAAGCCGTTCTGCGCGATGGGAAAATCAC
>DATCTT010000114.1:0-24520 GCA_036567845.1 Candidatus Ozemibacteraceae bacterium
ATGCGGGGCTGGCCTCCCGCCCGCGCCTCGAGCGATCCACGGATCGAGCCGGATTCTACCTGGAGGGTGGGGCCGTCGATACGGAGTTCCGACCCGGGGAGGAGTTCGATCCATTCCCCGGCCTTGCTGTCAAGGGTGAGACGGCCGTTGGGGCCGGTCGTGAGCCGGACGGGACTCTGGAACACCCCTTCCACCGGCTGGACGGATGAGCGCCAAGTGCCTTCAGCGGCCGCGATCTTCAGGGGGAAGGGCTCTCCCTGGCTGGCTGAACGGGCCGGGAGCGATACCGAGGTCTGCGGATCCGTGGTGGGGGAGGTGTGGTGTGGCCCGACGAACAGCACCACGGCAAGAGCGGCCGCGGTAAGAACCGACAGCCAGCCAAGCCAGGGGGTGCCGCCGGCCGTTTCCCCTGCATCCCCGGACGCCGCAGGAGTGGGCGCGGGAAGTCTGCGGACCGCCGCCATGATCTTCGGGGTCAGGTCAGGCCCCTGCCGCAGCTGGACGCCGCGAAGCCCGGAATGGCCTTCGCGCGCCTCGTCGAGCATGGCACGGCAGGCTCCGCACTCCGCGAGGTGCCGCTCGCACGCGGCCCGCTCAGACGGCGACAGCGCGTCGTCGAGGTAGTCGCAGCAGGTGATTTCGTCGAAGTGATTTGTGCTCATGGTTCTTTTCCTGTCGTCCTTATCTTCCCGGAAATGGACGGAGAGTTACAGGAACGACGAAGAATTATTCATGCACTTCGCGCAGGGGCAGCGCGGGCTCGATGACCGGGGACTGTCTGAGGGCCTGGCCGAGCGCGCGCTTGGCCCGAAACAGACGGATTTTGACGAGGTGGAGGGGAATTTCGAGAATCTCCGCGATCTGCTGGTAGGAGCGCTCGAAAAAATAGTACAGCCAGACGACGAGACGGAAATCCTCGGGCAGCTTTGCCAGGGCCGCGCCGACCGCTTCCTGCCGCTCTTTCAGGAGCTGGTCATCGAGGGGGTCGCAGAAGATTGGGATGTCCCGATCCGGCAGCGGAATGGCCGGCCGTCGGCGGATGGCCTTGTAACAATGGTTGGTCGCGATCTTGAGGATCCAGTTCGTGAACGAGCGGGACTGGTCGAACCGGCCAAGCGACTGATAAACCGCCAGAAACACTTCCTGGACCACATCCTCGGCCGCCGAGGGCTGGCGGGTGTGATACAGCGCCATCATGTAGATCTTGCTCTGATACCGGCGGACAAGCTCGGCGAAGGTGTCGGTGTGGCCGTTGAGCACCTGCCTGACGAGTTCGGCATCATCCGGCGCCGCCGCGGCCGTCACGGGCTTGTCCGTCACGGCTGCCAACCCGTCATCAGGGTGTTGCTGGCGTGATTCGTGCAGGAGATGAACCGGTTCACCTCGAACACCTCGGTGCCCTTCGGAAACGTGCCGACCTTGAGATAGACGCGGAAGCCCATGCGGCTTCCGGGAAGATCGAGCCGGGTGAACTTGTTTTCGAGAATCATCAGGTCGCGGCAGTAGGTGTGCTCTTCCGGCGATCCCGATTTTGGAGCGCGCTTTCGGGTCATGCCCCGACCGGAAGGCTCCCGTTCGTAGATGATCGAGGCTTCGGTAAGCCCGGCGGAGCTCTCCTCGAGGATCTCCACCTTGGCCGAGGCTTCTTCAGCTCCCGGGGCCATTGACGAGAGGTCGACGGCGCGCTGGATGTCGTCCTCCATCTGGGAGAGCAGGATCGCCGTCGACTGGACGTTCGTCAGATGCGCGGCGCCCTTTGTCGAGGTTTCCATGCCCTTCGACAGCAGGCGGGTGACGGCGTAGATGATGATCGAGGCAAGGAGAACGCTGACGGCGATCTCGACGAGGGTGAAGGCGCGACGTTTCATGATCAGCGGTTCCTGTAGAGCATGCCGGTCATCGAGATCCGGCGCTTGATGTTCGAATTGGCCCAGGAGACCTCGGCGATGAGCACCTTGTAGGCAAAAGGTACGGATGCCGGAACGGAAGGCGTTTTCACCGAGAGTTTTCGCTGAAATCGCGGTTCCATGTGCAGTTTGAAGGCCGCGCCGGCGCTCGGGGTAACCTCGAGCTCGTTCGCGTCTCGGTCGATACCCGGCTGGAGGAAGGGGCTGTCGAAGGGTTGTAGAAGCGCGTAGTCGAGGAGCTCCGTCGCGTAATTGTAGGCCAGAACCTCGTCGCGTGTCTGGATCGTGCCGGCCGAGCCTTTCGAGAAGACGAAAAAGATCGGGACGAGGCAGGCTGCGACGATGAGAATGGCGATCATGACTTCGGTGATTGTGAAGGCGTGTCTGTTCATTTGAGCTGCAAGGGGGTTGGGTCGACGTTATAGGTGAGAAGGGCTTTTTCTGAGTCGTCTTCCTGGGCGGAATCCTCGATTCCGGGAAGCGCGGCGAGCGACGGAGCATACTCGAGATCGGCGCCCTGGGAGGCGCTCGAAACATCGAACTGTTTCATGGCCACGGCACCCTTGATCTGCGGCCGGCCCTTGTTTGTCACAGTCACGACGCCTTTGGCGGCCGTCAGGCCGGCCTGAACCGGTCCGTTGATGTCGAGCTTGATGTCACCGTCCAGCGTGACCAGCTGCAGGACGTTGAAATCCGAACCGATGGTGGCATTGATCGTGTTGCTGATGACGATATTGCCCTTCTCGAGCACGATGCCGCCGTTGCTGATCACGTCGAGATTCTGATCGATCTTCAGCTCCGTGGTGCCCGGAATGTAGACCCAGCCGTTGAGATCGAGCTTGTTGTCCTTGAGAAGTCCGCGGGCTTTGAGGTTCCCCCAGACCGAGGCAGAGTCGGAACTGGCGGGAAGCTCCCAGGTCGTCCGCTTTCCGGGCACCTGCAGAGCCGTGAGAAAGGGGGTGATCGATTTGAGGGAATCGGTTGGCGTCAGAATGTCGAACGGCGCCGGAATTTTATGCATCATCGCGGGGGGAGGGAGGGGATCCGTTTTGATCAGATCCGTCAGCGGACCCTGCTGGAGACTGGGAGCGGGGAACGCCTGATTGTTATTTGTCACGATATAGGCGAGCGACAGATTGTAGGGGCTGTATCCCAAATCGCTGGCGTATTTCGCGTTGAATTCCTTGAGTGAGCCAACGTTTCCGGGATCGAAGTATTTCATCCGTTCGCTTTGCCGGATGAGCGTCGTGAATGTCGAGATGTTGTCGTTCTCGGGAAGGGGCTGGGGAGAAAGATACTCCTGCCAGTAGCTGAGATCGGGCGGATTCGAGAGCTGACCGGGAATAAAGGTGAGAAACTCGGGAGAGAAGCGCTTTTTCAGGTCCTTGATCGCCTTGGCCGTGATGTAGGACCGGTATACCTCGCCGAGAACGAGGGTCGGGGATCTCTTGGTATCGGTCCCGAACAGCCGGAATATCGAGTTGAATCGGGCGAATGCTTTGAGAGGGGACATGCTGATGAACCCCCACCACTCCCGTGCCCCGGCTGAAGTCGTGTCGAAGGTCATGCCCTGGTCCCATCCGAGGAGGGCGATGTCTCCCGCGTCGTCGAGCCACTCGATCGTGTACAGACCGTCGCCCTTGCCGTTCTTGAACAGATGGAACCCTTCGGAATACTTCCCCGCCGACGGCCAGCCGCGTGCGAGGTTGAGGTAGATCCTGCCGCCGCCGAAGTAGATGAGGCCCCGTTTTCCCTTGACCAAGCTGTCGAGCGTCAGGCTGCTCAGCGAGAGCTGGTCGTCGCCGTTGTTGAGAACCCACGGCACGACCTGGTAGCCCGTCCGCAGGTTTCCCGAAACATCCGTCGCGGCAATGTCATACCGCCAGGGGGAGCGAGCCGGATCACCCGCCAGCGCATCCTCGATGTAGAGGGTGAACTTCGACAGCACGGGGATCAGGGCGGAAATGACCTTCACCCGCACTGCATACTCATACTCTTCAGCGTACTCCGGCCCGTCGCTTTTCTTGTATTTGATTTTCACATACAGGTGGATAATGCCGGTTTTTTCGCGGGGATACTTGGCGAAAACAGGCTTGAAATCCGCCTGACGGCCTTCGCACGCGATCTCATACGTGAATTTCCCATGATTTGCGAGCGGGGCGATCAGCTCGCTGACGACATTCGACAGGTCGGGAACGTCAGCCTCGAGCGAAATCGCGGGAACGGCGCTGCGCGAGAGATCGCCCATCTTGTCGAGGGGTTTCTGCAGATACTTGACCAGCGCATGATCGGGTTGGAGAAGGATCCCGTGCTGGATCTTTTGGACGGCAAGCCGCGCAAGGGCGTTGGCAAGCACGCCCGCGATGCGCTGCTGGGCCTGGCGGTGGCCAGCCCGGCTCTGCATCAGCATGTATTTGATGAACCAGCCGCCGATGAGCAGGAGGGCGAACATGACACCGCCGACCACCAGCAGAACGGACCCGCTGCGGCTGGCGGTCGGCGTTGGTTGTGGATGATGGGTAATCCGAGGTGGGAGCGTGATCACATCGAGTCAGGATTCCTTCTCAGAAGTCGTGCCGGGGAACGATGGGTTTGTTATCCTTGCTGGCGGCTTCCGGGCGCTTGGGATCCGTGCTCATGAGGGTCGTCGTCGGCCGCTTGGCCGAGTCATCGTCGGAAACCTCGGAATACTCGGTCACGTCGATATAGGACGCATAGACATACCGGTCATTCGAGCCCTGGAAGCTGATCTGATACCACTTTCCGGCGACATCCAGGATCGTGACCTGTGTCCCCTGGGGGATCGAGGTGATGACCGTGAAGTTCAACCCCGGCCCTGTCCGGACGTTCAGGGCGGAACAGTTCACCGTTCCGCGCGAAGGCACCTGCAATCCCCAGAGGGAACCAGCGAGGAGAAGGACGGTGATGATGACCGCTGGAATGGCATACCCGCGCATGATTCGGCTCCTTTCACACGGCCCGTTTCGTTCCGCAAACCGGCGACGCGGGTTCCCGGATTGAAACGGGTCGGTCTGACTTCTCTTTCTAATCTACCGGGAAAGCCGGAAAAAGTTACAGGAATTTCTCAGAGGGATACTTCCCGGAGCATGCCGGCGGCATCTTCAGGAGGGGTTGGATTGATGTAAAAACCGGAACCCCATTCGAATCCCGCGACATTCGTGAGTTTCGGAATGATCTCGAGGTGCCAGTGGTAGAAATCCCGGTAGGCGTCCGAACATGGGGAGGTATGGAGGACGAAGTTATACGGGATACCCGGGAGCAGGGTTTCCATCCGGCGGAGAGCGGTCTGAAGGATCGCGGCGAACGCGTGGACGTGCTCGTTGTCTATGTTCTCGAAGAACGGCTGGTGCGCCTTGGGCGTGATCTCGATCTCGAAGGGGAATCGGGACGCGAAAGGACAGAACGCCATGAAATACTGATCCTGGGCGATGATGCGCGACGCCTGCTCGGTCTCCTGCCTAAGAATATCACAGAATATACATCGGTCGTGATAATGGAAGTATTCCCGTGCCCCGTCCAGCTCCTCCTCGATCCGCTTTGGGATGATCGGGGTGGCGATGATGTGGGAGTGGGCATGGGAGAAGTTCGAAACGCCCCGGCCGCTGTTCTTCACGATCATCATGTGCTTGAAGCGCGGGTTTTTCTTGATCTCGAGAAGCCGCTGCTTGTAGGCCCAGATGACTTCCCGCACCATGTCGATCGGGATCGACTGCAGGGTCTGGTTGTGATTGGGGGTTTCGACGAGCACCTCGTGGATGCCGATCGAGTTCATGGCGTCGAACATGCCGATCCCCTCGCGGCCCGAATCACCCGAGGGCACGAGGATCGGATCCCGGTCGGGGATGATCCGGACCCACCAGCCGCGCTCGTTGGATGCCGTTCCGGCCTTGCGGAACGCCATCGTCTCGGCCGGCGTCATCGTCTCGTGACCCTCGCAGAAGGGGCAGTCGGCGGGCTCGTCAGGGGTGGCGGCCGGGACCGGAAAATCGTGAGGCCGCTTCCCGCGTTCGGGAGAAATGATGACCCACTGCTTCAGAACGGGATCCTTGCGGAGTTGCGGCATGCGGTACCTCAGCTTTTCCCGGGAAGGGGGCGTGTTGGAGCCGGTTCGTCCTCGTCCAGGGTCGACTGGATGAGGTATTTCGCGGCGTGTTCGGGCGGAACGGGATTCACGTAGAAGCCCGAGCCCCATTCGAAGCCGGCGACTTTGGTCAGTCGCGGCATGATCTCGATGTGCCAGTGAAAATAGTCGGCGCAGTGCTCGTCACAGGGGGAGGTGTGGATGATGTAGTTGAACGGCGGCTGGTCGAGGGTCTTGATGAGCCGCCGCAGGGTGCCGCTCATCATCTCGGCGAGGCTCTCGAGCTCTCCCTCCTCGATGTCGCCGAACGAGGCCTTGTGATCCTTCGGGGCGATCCAGGTTTCGAACGGGAACCGCGAGGCGAAGGGGGCGAAGGCCACGAAATTCTCGTTCTCGTGGATGATACGGTCGCCCGAGCTGAGCTCCTGACGGATGATATCGCAGAAGACGCACCGCTCTTTGTAATAGTAATACTGGCGAGCACCCTCCACTTCCTCCATCACACGCTTAGGTATAATAGGGGTTGCTATAAGCTGCGAGTGCGGATGGTCGAGGCTCGCTCCGGCTGCCGCTCCAGAGTTCTTGAACACCAGAATATAGCGGAATCGGCGATCCCGCTTGAGGTCCCGGTACCGATCCGCGTAGGCGCTGACGATCTTGAAGACGTGTTGCTTGGAATACGCTTCGAATCCTTGCTCGTGGAGCGGCGTTTCGATGATTACTTCGTGGGCGCCGACGCCGTTCATCATGTCGTAGAGGCCAAGACCAGTACGGTCGAGATCCCCTTCGATCTGGAGGGCGGGATACCGATTCGGTACCACGCGAACCTGCCAGCCCGGCTGATTCGGAAGCGTGTTGGGCTCACGATAAGACATGACTTCGGGCGGAGTCATCGATTCCTGGCCCGGGCAGAACGGGCACTTGCCGTTCCCGACTCGGGAATGGGTCGTCGGAAAGTCCTGCGGGCTTTTGGCTTTTTCGTGAACCACGATCACCCAGCGTTTGGTGACCGGGTCCTTGCGCAGTTGCGGCATGCTGACCTCCTGGGAATCCCCCGAATCAGCCAAAAGTATACTATGCCGCCACGCCTACCGCAACGCCTGTTGCGTTTCTTTCGCCGGGATTTCCCGAATGCACGGTCCCGCCCCGCGTTCTACCCTCGAGCCGAAAATCGTTGACAAGCCGTCTTCCCTCGGTTACACTTGCATCGCGCCGTGTTCCGCGAGGTCACGCCGTGCGTTTGTCCGAAATCCGAAAAATGCTCGAGAGCGAAAGCGAAGAGGTAATGCATGGGACGGAAGCGAACCTGTGAGCTCCCATTCTGCAAAGGCGTCGTCGAGGGTACCCGCAACAAACGGCGCTGCGACAACGATCGCAATATTCATCTGCATCAGGTGATCTCGAAGAACGTGAAGAAGATCATGCGGTACATCGAGACCCGCGATGATCTGACGGCAAATGATGTCAACCGCGATCTGTTCAAGAACCGTCTCGACAAGAACGAAAAGGGTTCGATGTACCGCCTTTTCCAGGCCATGGTCCGCGAGGAATACCTGATCGAACTGGGCAAACGCGAAGGCCTCAAGGTGTATGCCTACCACGCCCGGGCACCCCGCGTGACCTCCTTGGAAGAGCCCGCCCAGCTTCCGGCTGCGCAGGCCGAACCGCCGCTGACCCCACGAGAGATGCTGATCGGGAAACTGCGGGAGTTCGTCCACCTGAAAAACGGCACCTGGAACCATGATGACTGGCTGTGGCTGATCAATCGCCAGGACATTCGCGAAACCGGTGCCTCGGAATCCGAGATCGGCTCCCTGCTCGAAAGTGAAAAGGCCCGCTACTGGCTGAACCGCTGAACCTCACCGCTTCGAACCGTTGCCGGGTGCCCACACGGGACCCGGCGATTTCTTTTGCGGTCACTCCCATGCACGACAAAAACGGCCCGCCCACCTGGGTCGGGCCGCTCTTGGTGCGGGATGGTTAAACAGGAAACCGAGGCGGATCACTCCTCCTCGTCGTCTTCGTCGTCCTCGTCGGCGAAATCGTCCTCGTCTTCATCATCGAAGTCGTCTTCGTCTTCGTCGTCGAACTCGTCTTCATCTTCGTCGTCGAAGTCGTCTTCATCTTCCTCGTCCTCGAGGTCTTCGTCGTCTTCGTCGTCAAAGTCTTCGTCGTCGTCTTCCAGGGCCTCGTCCTCGTCCTCGTCGTCGAAGTCTTCGAGGTCGTCTTCGTCCTCGTCTTCGTCGTCGTCTTCGAGGTCCTCGTCCTGGCTTTCCTCGTCTTTCTCATCCTCGTCGACGTCTTCCCAGCGCTTCTTCGGAGACATCATCTCCTCTTCGATCAACCAGTCGTTCGTCGGCATGGCGAATATCCCCTTTCGTGCCAGAGTATTGAGTTATTGCGGATCGGCGCAATAATGGCACAACCCACGTGATGTGTCAAGACGAAAATATCATCCGAGGTGAAAATCGCACGGACAGACGACGCGTGGAACCGGTGGCGGTGTTGCGGGGTACCCGCATTCCTTGACTTGCCGCCCTTCCTGCTGTATACTGCCCCTTTGCTATCCGTATTTTTGATTGCAGGAAGAGGCAAGAACCATGTTCCAGAATCTCTCGGAAAAGCTTTCCGCCGTATTTGAGCGGCTCCGCCGCTCGGGCAAGCTGACCGAGGCCGACATCGACTCTGCCCTCGGCGAAGTGAAAATGGCTTTGCTCGAGGCGGACGTCAATTTCCGCGTCGTCAAGCAGTTCACCAAGCGGGTGAAGGAAAAAGCCATCGGTGCCGAGATTTTCAAAAGCCTCACCCCGACCCAGCAGGTCGTGAAGATCGTCATGGACGAGCTGATCGTGTTGCTCGGCGGCGAACGCGCAAAGCTGACCGTCGCCCCTCAGAAGCCCACCGTCATCCTGATGGCTGGCCTCCAGGGCTCCGGTAAGACCACCACCTGTTCCAAGCTGGCCCTGCACCTGCGCAAGAGCGATCACAAGTCCCCTCTGCTTGTTGCCTGCGATGTGTACCGACCCGCTGCCGTGAAGCAGCTCGAGGTTCTCGGTGCCCAGCTCGACGTGCCCGTCTTCACGATGCCCAGCGGCACGCGGCCGGTCGAAATCGCTCGCGCGGCGATCGAACACGCCCGCAACAAGGAACTTGACACCGTCATCATCGATACGGCAGGCCGTCTGCACATTGATGACGAGATGATGAACGAGGTGCGCGAGCTGAAAGAGGCGACGAAGCCGCATGAGATCCTTCTTGTGGTCGATGCCATGACGGGCCAGGATGCCGTCAACAGCGCGAAGAGTTTCAACGACCTCCTCGAACTGACCGGCGTCATCCTCACCAAACTTGACGGTGACGCCCGAGGCGGTGCGGCCCTCTCGATTCGGGAAGTGACCGGTAAGCCGATCAAGTTCGTTGGCATCGGCGAAAAATCCTCGGCTCTCGAGCCGTTCCACCCCGATCGCATGGCCCAGCGGATCCTCGGGATGGGCGACGTCCTCACCCTGATCGAAAAGGCTCAGGCGACGATGGACGAAGAGAAAATGAAGGAGATGGAACAGCGGCTGCGCGAGGCCGAGTTCAACTTCAACGATTTTCTCAGCCAGCTCAACCAGATCAAACGCATGGGGCCTCTCAGTCAGCTGCTGTCGATGATTCCCGGCTTCTCGTCCGTGCCGGGCCTCGACCAGCTCTCGTTTGACGACAAGAATTTCAAGCGCTTCGAGGCGATCATCCTGTCGATGACCCCGGAGGAACGCTCGTTCCCCGACGTCATCGATGGAAGTCGCCGCAAGCGCATCGCAACCGGCAGCGGCAACGACATTCAGAACGTGAATGCGTTGCTAAAACAGTTTTCCCAGATGCGGCAGATGATGAAGAATCTCGGAGCCATGACCAAGAAGCATTCCCGGCTCTCCCGGTTCTTCGGAGGCCGCGCCTGACCCTCACGGAATACACCGGCCGGCATCGCCCGGCAGGAAGATCGAAAAGGAGTACACACATGTCTGTCAGTATCCGCCTCAAAATGCTGGGGACCAAGAACCGCCCGTGCTACCGGGTGGTGGCTGTCGACGGTCGCAAGACCCGTGATGGCAAGTCCCTCGAGAATCTGGGCCATTACAACCCGATTTCCCAGCCCGCCCATGTCATTCTGAACGAAGAGCGGGTCATGGAGTATCTGAAGACCGGCGCCCAGCCCACCGAAACGGTTCGCAATCTGCTTCGCCAGAAGGGCATCCGCCAGAGCCAGGTCAGCCAGAACGGCAAGACCCGTCTCGAGTGGACGAAGAGCGCCTGAACCTGCTTCGCTTTTCCTCTGAAAAAGGAGTGTGCCCGAAGTGACTCACGATCCCGTCCAGGAACTGATTCACGTTCTGGTCTGCGCCCTCGTCGAGCATCCTGACGAGGTGCATGTCAGGCCGATCGAAGGTGACGGCACTGTGGTCTACGAGGTGCAGGTGCACCCCGAAGACAACGGTAAGGTGATCGGGAAAAAGGGCCGGACCATCAACTCGCTGCGCACGATCCTGAGAGCCGCGTCGCTCCCGGGTGAAAAGCGCATCATGATGGAGCTGGTCTGACCCATGGCAAAGATTTTGGGGCCCGCCGCCGGTCTGGCAGCCGATTCCCGTTCGGGAACCGATGCCGGAATGGTGGTCGTCGCTCGCCTCGCGAAGGCCGTTGGCCTTAAGGGGTGGGTGCGGGTCACTCTGAACACGGACCATCTCGACCGCTTCGTCCCCGGCTCGACGCTCAATCTGCGCCGGGCCGGGCAGCCGCTCCGGCCCCTGACGGTTGTCGACGTGCGTGAGACCTCCTCTCCCGCCCAGATCGACCTGATGTTCGACGGGATCGAAGACATGGATACCGCCCGCACCCTGATTCCGGGCGAGTTCGTGATCGACCGTGCCGAGCGCGTTCCGCCGCCGGAAGGCGCGTTCTATCCCGACGAGCTCGCAGGAATGACCGTCCTCGGGCCCCAGGGCGAGAACGAAGGAGTGGTCGAGAGCCTTGTTGCGGACGTACCGTCACCGTATCTGACAGTCCGGTCACCGAAGCATGGCGAGGTGCTCGTGCCCTACCGGCGTGCGTGCATCACCGGGATCGACCGCCAGACCCGTACCGTGAGACTGAGCGAGCCGCTCGAGCGGCACGTTCCCGTCGACTGCTGAGGGAGCACCCGTGAAGATCGAGATCATCACCCTCCTGCCTGGCCTCTTCGATCGCGTTTTCGATGAAAGCGTGCTCGGGGCCGCGCGGCGTCAGGGGCTGGTCGAGATCGGGCTGCACTCGCTGCGCGAGTATGGCGATGGGCGCCACAAGACGGTTGATGACACCGCTTTCGGCGGTGGCCCGGGCATGATCCTCAAGCCGGGGCCGCTCGTTTCCTGCATTCGCGACGTCCGTCGCGCCGGCCCGCCGGCGGCGGTGATCGGTCTGACCCCCCAGGGTGTTCCGCTCACCCAGACCTTGGTGCGCGAGCTGGCCGGCTGTCCGCGGCTCATTCTCGTCTGCGGCCGGTATGAAGGCTTCGACGAGCGTATCAGGAGCGAGTTCGACCTGCAGGTTTCGATCGGGGACTACGTGCTGACCGGGGGCGAGATTGCCGCGATGGCGCTCGTCGACGCGGTTTCGCGCATGATTCCCGGCACGGTCGGCCGGCACGAGTCGGTCGAACAGGATTCGTTCTACACCGGTATCCTCGATCATCCTCAATACACGCGTCCCGCTGCCTGGGAAGGCCGGGGCGTGCCGGCAACGCTCATGGAAGGCCATCATGGGCGCATCACCGGATGGCGTCGCGGTCAGGCCCTGCTGACGACGGCTGTCCGGCGTCCGGATGTCCTCATGACCCTGGAACTGTCGGGGAACGACAGGGAGGCTCTTCAGGCGGCGATCGCCGCCGGAGGGAGCGACAGGGTCCCGGTTTTCACCCCAACGACAAGCTGAACCGGCCTCCCGGTTCATCCAATACCCTGAAGGAGCAGAGATATGAACCCCACCATCGAAAGCATCGAACGCGGCTACATGAAAGACCGCAAGGCCCTTCCCGAGTTCGTCCCGGGCGACACCCTGCGCATCGCCATCAAGGTCCGTGAAGGCGACAAGGAACGTCTCCAGGCGTTCGAAGGCGTCGTGATCGCGAAGCGGTATGCCGGTCTCCGCGAGAACTTCACCGTCCGCAAGATCTCCTATGGCGTCGGCGTGGAGCGCACCTTCCTGCTGAATTCCCCGAATCTGGCCGAGATCAAGGTCGTCCGCCGCGGCAAGACCGCCCGCGCCAAGCTGTATTACCTGCGCGATCGCGTCGGCAAGAAGACCCGCGTCAAAGACAAGCTGATGGTGGCGAAGGCCGAAGAGTGAGTCACGAAGCCCCGGCGCCGGTCTCGTCCGTCTCCGGCGCGAAGGCGGTCGAGATTCACGATGTCTCGGTCCGGTCGGGACAGTCGACGGCGATTGCCATCGACCGTCTCGATCCCGACGAGGTGCTCGGCGAATCCGCCCTCACCATCCTAGGAACGGTGGCCGGCCGGCTGCCGGATGGGTTCCAGCTGATCCTGGAACAGCATCCGCGCGGCCGGTCGCCGCTGCGTTTCCTGCTTGCCCCGCCCGAGCGGGGCCGGTTCGAAACGGCGGTCACGCTCCGGAACGGGGCGAACGACCTCTCGATCATGGTCACCGATCCCGAAGGCCGGGCCGTCGACACGTGCCGGTTCACGATCCATTACAAGTCCTCGTTCCGCGAATGGAACGAGACGGTGTTCATCGCCTTCCTGCTGGCCCTGCTGATCCGCAGCCTCGTCCTCCAGGCCTTCTGGATCCCGACGGGAAGCATGGAGCCCACCCTGCTCGGCGAAAAGCGTGACCCTGTCACGAACGACCTGACCAGGCCCGGCGACCGGATTCTCGTGAACCGGTTTGCCTACGTGGCGGATCTCTCGCTCGATGGCCGAATCCCGTTTGGCCCCCGCTACTGGTTCGCCCTACCGAAACGCGGGGACATCGTCGTGTTCAAATACCCCGACAAGAACCCCAATGCCGCCCCGCGCGATTTCATCAAGCGGGTCATCGGGCTGCCCGGCGATTCGATCCGGATCGTCGAGGGCGTCGTCTCGGTCAATGGGGTGCCTTTGAACGAGCCCTACATCGCCGAGCCGCCGTGGCAGGATTTCGAGACCCGCGTGCCGCTTGACAGTTTGTTCGTGATGGGGGACAACCGCAACAACAGCGCTGACAGCCGGTTCTGGGGACCGATGCCCCTGAAAAACCTCAAGGGCCAGGCCGTGCTGCTCTACTGGCCGATGGCGCGGTTCCGGCCGATCCGCAGCCACCCGCATCCGACCAGCATTCCCGTCGCGCCGGCCGAAGCCGTGCCCGGCCAGGATTGACCGGTTTATCCGCATGAACAGGGAACTCCCCGGCCACATTCGCAAGGCATTCAAATCCATCGAGCGGTTCATTCCGGTCGTGGATCTTGTCGTCGAGCTGCTCGACGCGCGCATGCCGCTTTCCTCGCGCCTGCCGGGACTGGTGAAGCGCCTCGGGAAACCCTCCCTGATCATCCTGGGAAAGGCGGATCTCGCTGACCCCGAACAGACCAGGGCCTGGGTGAGCCGGTTCGAGGCCGAGGGCCAGCCGTGCCAGCCGCTCGACGCGCGGCAGGCCTCATCGGTGAAGGAGCTCGGACGGCGACTCCGCGCGGTCACCGAGGAGGCCGCGAAGGCGGCGGGTTCACAGCGCCAGGTGCGGCGGATGATGGTGATCGGCATCCCCAATGTTGGCAAATCGACCCTCATCAACGCCCTTGCTGGCCGGAAGGCTGCGCGCGTGGCGAATCTGCCGGGGGTGACTCGCGACATCCAGTGGATCAAGCTGGCCGGCAGCCTTGAGCTGCTCGATCTTCCCGGCGTTCTCGATTTCAGCCTTCTGAGGCGTGGAGAGATCCTCCGGCTGATCAACACCGTGCCGGGTGTGGATGACGATCAGATCTCCCAGGCACGGCGGCTTTGCGAGATACTAAAAAATATAAAATTAGACGATATTCTTCCTGGCTTCGCCGGCGAGGCCGGGGGCTCATTCGATGCCTTCCTGCCGATATACGCGCGCCGGATGAACTTCCTGGCCCGGGGCGGGCTTCCCGACGAACGTCGCGCCGCCCAGGACCTGGTGAAACGGTTCCAGAGTGGCGGTTTCGGCCGCGTGACGCTCGAGTCCGCCGATACGGAAGAGGCGTTGAAAATGGCCGAGGTGGTGACCGAATGAGTCGGCAGGAGGAAGTTTTCGAGCTCACCGAGGACGTCTGCCGGCATATGCTGGGGGCGGGCGAATCCCGCGGCCTCGAGCTGATCCGGTCGATCGCCGACGTGACGGTCCGCGCCCGCGGCAACCAGCTTCTCGTCGGCGGGGAGCCGGCCAGGATCGGACTGGTCCGGAAGTTCATCGAGGCGTTGGGCCGGCGCATCGCCACCGAGGGCGGTCTCGGCGCGGCGGATATGCGCCGCCTGTTCACCGAGTGCGTCGGCGATGTTCCCGGCAGTGCCCAGCCGGCACGCACCGCGCAGGAAGCGGCCCGGCAGGCCGGGGAATCGTATCCCGAACTGCTCGTGACGCACTCCGGCCGTCCCGTGCGCGCCAAGACCGCGATGCAGCAGTCCTACCTCGACGCGATTCGGTCGCACGAAGTGACGATCTCGATCGGCCCCGCGGGCACCGGCAAGACCTACCTGGCCTGCGCCATGGCCGTGCGGGCGTTGCGCGACCGGCAGGTCAGCCGCGTCATCCTGTCCCGGCCCACGATCGAGGCGGGCGAGAAGCTCGGCTACCTGCCCGGCGACCTCATGGAAAAAGTGGATCCGCATTTCCGGCCCCTGTACGACGCCCTTCAGGAGTTCCTGGGGATTGCCCGGTTCCAGCAGCTGCTCCGCCAGGGGGTCATCGAGATCACCCCGCTGGGCTACATGCGCGGCCGCACCTTCAACGAGGCGTTCATCGTTCTCGACGAGGCACAGAACACGACCGAAAAACAGATGCGGATGTTCCTGACCCGCATGGGGTATGGCTCCCGCGTGGTTGTCACCGGCGACCGGACGCAGATCGATCTGCCTTCGGCGAAAGACTCATCGCTCCACACCCTTCGCCAAGTGCTGGGCGGGATCGACCGGCTGGCCTTCATCGATCTGGGCGAGCAGGATGTGATCCGGCACGAGCTGGTGCGCCGCATCATCCAGGCGTATGAGATCTATGACACCGGGAAGGGCGGCCCGGCATGAGCGAACGCGCCGCCTCGGTCTTCTCGGCCCTTATGCGCTGGCTGGACCTGCCCGCCAAGCGTCAGCCCGGCTTCCTGCGCGAGTTCGGCCTCTTCTTCGGGGCCGTCGTCGTGATCCTGTTCATCGATTTCACCAGTTTCAGCCCGGAAGTGATCGAAGGCCACGAGGCTCCCAAAACGATCGTCGCGCCTCGTGCGATCAGCTTCGTCGATGAGCGCAAGACGGCCGAACTGCGCCGTCTCGAGGAGGAGCGCGTCGAGCCGGTCATCACGCACATCGACAATGCCGAGGCCGAGATGCTGTCCCGGTTCAGCCGCTTCATGGGCGAGCTGGGCCGGTTCAACCAGGACTGGCGGGATCGCGACCCGATGGAGCTGCACGAAGAGGCGATCGCGAGCTATTTCCATTCCGACAAGCTGCTTGATGACGAGGGGCTGCGGATGTCGACCGCCCTTTCCTCCGCCGAAATCGATCGGCTGAACGTCACCGGTCGTCAGATGCTGTTGAACTTCAACCAGACCGTCATCACCACCCGCACCCTCGATGGTGTGCGCGGCGAGGTGAAGAAAAACACCGACTCAATGCCGGGCCAACCGGGGTTCAAAAAAATATTGACTGATATTGTCCGGAACACCCTGATGGTGAACTCGATCGAGAACGAAAAGGCGACGCGCGCCCGGCGCGATGCCGCAAGCCGGTCCGTGACGCCCGTCAAACGCAGTTTCCAGAAGGGGCAGAAGATCGTCGATCGTGGCGTGATCGTCACGGCCGACGACGTGTATGTCCTCAAGACCCTTGAAAAGCAGCTTCAGAAGAACCGGGCACTGGCCTTCCTGGGAAATCTGCTGCTGGCCGGCCTGCTTCTGACCATCTGCCTTTCCCACCTGCGCCTGACGCGCCACCAGATTCTGAAGGAGTCGGAACTGTTCCGTCTGACGGCCGGCCTCTGGATCGCGACACTGCTCACGGCGAAGATCGTGATCGCGGTAGCCAGCGCTTATGACCAGATGGAACTGTGCCTGCTCTTCTCCCCCCTACCGGCGATCGGTCTGCTGATGGTCCTTCTCCTGGATTTCCAGCTGGCCCTGTTTCACCAACTCCTCCTGGGAATCCTGCTGTTTGTGCTGGCCGAGGCGAATGCTCGGCTTGCGATTGTCAGCCTGCTCGGCGGCGTGCTGGGCACGCTCGCGCTCCACTCTTCCCGTGAAGGGAATCTCCGGGGGATGATTGGCGGGGCCGGACTCAAGGCCGGCTTCGCAAATGCGATCGCCCTGGTTGGCCTGTTGATGCTCGATGCCGAGAATATCAATATCGCGAACCTGCGGGGCATGCTTGTGACGATTGCCTGCGGGTTCGGAAACGGCGTCGTGGCGGGTATCGCGGCGAACGGGGTCCTGCCCTACGTCGAGACCTACTTCGCTCTTGCCACCGGCTCCCGCCTCCTCGAACTGGCGGATCTTTCCCAGCCTCTGATGAAACGCCTTGCCGAGGAGGCGCCCGGCACCTACCAGCACAGCATCATGGTCGCGAACCTGTCGGAAGCCGCCGCGAACGAGATCAATGCTGACGGACTGCTCGCCAAGATCGGTGCCTATTTCCACGATATCGGAAAATTGAAGCGTCCGTTATATTTCGTAGAAAATCAGACGAACCGCAACCAGCATGACCAGCTCACCCCCTACATGTCGAGTCTGATCCTCGTCGGCCACATCCGGGACGGGGCCGACCTTGCCCGCGAATATGCGCTTCCCGAGCGGGTCGTGTCGCTGATCACGCAGCATCACGGAACGACCCTGATCAGCTATTTCTACGAGCAGGCAAAGACGGACACCGACGGCCAGGCGGTCAGTGAGGAGCGGTTCCGGTATCCGGGGCCCAAGCCCCAGACGAAGGAGGCCGCGATTATCATGCTTGCCGACGCCGTCGAGGCCGCCTCGCGCACCCTGCCGCAGCACACGCACAGCCGCATCGAGGGGCTGGTGAAAAAGATCGTCGAGAACAAGCTGAACGACGAAAACCAGCTCGACGAAAGCGACCTGACGCTCAAGGACATCGAGCGGATCGAGCAGACCTTTATCCGCGTTCTGACTTCCATGTATCATGGGAGAATCGACTACCCCGGCAAGCTGTCGAATCAGCCAAAGGGAGGCCCGGATGGAAATCCTCATCAGCAACCGCCAAAAGAAGACTAAGTTCAATCTCACCCGCCTTCGCGCCCTCGCAGAGGAGATCCTGCGTTACGAAGACGCGGCCGAGAACGTCGAACTCTCCATCGTCCTGTGTGACGACGAGTTCATTCAGAAGCTGAACAACGACTACCTCGGCCGGAACCGCCCGACCGACGTTCTCTCGTTTCCGATCGAGGATGACGATCTCGAGACCGAGGTCCGGCCGATCGGCGACGTCGTCATCAGCATCGAGACGGCCCACCGCCAGGCTGCGAAACTGAACCATTCGCTCGGCCTCGAAGCCGCATTCCTGCTGATTCACGGCATTCTCCATCTGATGGGATACGATCACGACACCAGCAGCGACCAGCTCCGGATGCGCGACCGCGAGGCGGCGATCTGTCGGCACCTGTGCGACCGCAAGCTGCTCAAGGGGCTTGAAAAGATCGGCCAGTCGACCCTGATTGGCCGCACCGAGCGGCCCGCCACCCGGGCTGGCGGCCGCACTGCCACTGGCACCAGGACCGCGAAGCCCGTCGCCGGCCTCATGAAAACGTCGAAGAAGACCGGAGGTCGGCGCCTCGATGGATGACTCCGGCTCTGCGCTTCTGCCCGAATCCGGGTACGCGCTGCTTTTCCTTCTTCTTCTCTGCTGTTCGGCGTTTTTCTCGGCCACTGAGACGGCCTTTTTCTCCCTTTCGCCCCTCCGGCTGAAGAAGCTCGAAGATGAGGGAGACGAGCGCGCCGGCGAGATTCTCGGCGTCCTGGCCGACAAACAGCGGCTGCTGATCACCCTGCTGCTGGGAAACACCTTCGTGAATGTCGCGGCGACCGCGATGGCGACGGCGTATCTCGTCCGGACGCTGCCGGCCATTCCATGGCTTGCCGCATCCCCGCTGGGGGCTTCCCCCCAGGTGTGCATTGCCGTTGCCACCGCCGTCATGACGGTGCTGCTGCTGGTGTTCGGCGAGATCACGCCCAAGACGCTGGCCATCTTCAATGGCCAGCGGTATGCGCGGTTTGCGGTCAAACCCCTGCGGCTCATCATCTTCGTGCTGCGCCCCGTCACCTCGCTGCTGGACGCCTTCCTACGACGCCTCATTCCCTCATACGCCGACTGGAACCGCAAACTGGGATCGGCCACCTCTCTCGACCAGATCGACAGCTATTTTTCCCTGGGCGAGGAAGTCGGCATCATCGAGCGTGATGAAAAGGAAATGATCAGCTCGGTGTTCGAGTTCGGCGAAACCCTTGTGCGCGAGGTCATGGTGCCACGGCCCGATGTGATGGCGATCCCCCTGACCATGCCGCTTGATGCCCTGCAGAAGTTCGTTCGCGAGGACGGCCATTCCCGATTCCCCGTCTACGATGGCTCACTCGATAAGATCGTTGGCATCCTCTACGTAAAGGATCTGCTGATGAGTTATGAGGAGCTGAGGGGCGGATACAACCTTGCGAAACTGCTGCGGCCGGCCTGTTTCGTTCCCGAGACGAAGAAGCTGGACGACATGTTGCGCGAGTTCCAGAAGCGCAAGATGCACCTGGCCCTCGTCGTCGACGAATACGGCGGCATCTCGGGCCTTGTCACCATCGAAGACTTGCTCGAGGAGATCGTCGGCGAGATCGTCGACGAGTATGACCAGGATGAGCAGGCTCCGATCATCCGGCTCGAGCCCGACGTGTTCAGTGTCGATGCCCGGTATGGCATTGCCGATCTCGAGACCGAACTGGGCCTTGAACTTGAATACGAGGATTCCGAAACGGTCAGCGGATACGTGCTCGAAAAACTGGGCCGCATTCCACGCCGTGACGAGAAGCTCGACGAGCCCGCAGCCTGTTTCCAGGTGACTGAGTTGAAGGGAAACCGCATTCTGCGCCTGAAGGTGACGCGGAAGCATCCTGCGCCGCCCGCTCCCGCCCCCGAACCCGAAGGTCTGCCGGACTAGCCGCCGGGGCCGGAAGGAAGCACCTTACATGACACTCTTCGTCTATCTTTTGCTCGTGGTGCTCTGCCTGTATCTGGTGGGCGCGTTTGCCGGCATCGAAACGGGGTTCGTGAGCATCGACCAGGAGATGCTGCGGCATCGGGCCCATGAGCCGGGGGCCCGTGCTGAACGGGCTCTGGCGCGGTTCCTGAAACAACCGGAGCGGTTCCTGGCCCTGACCCTGATCGGCATCAACCTGACCATGGTGCTTGCCACCTCGATCTGGACCGAGCTGCTGCACATGTACAGCCCTCTGCTCGTTTCGGCTGGAACGGTCGCGATGTCGCTCGTGATCCTGATTTTCTGTGAGATGCTGCCCAAGATGGTGTTTGCGGCGAAGCCGCTCGAGATGTCGAAACGGTATCTCTGGCTGGTCGAATTGGCGGAAAGGCTGCTGAGTCTGCCGATCCTGGCCGTGACCTGGTTCACTCGGGGGATCATGAATCTGCTGGGACTCGTCACGACGAGGCGCCGGAACATCTCGCGCGACGAACTGCTGATCCTGCTCAGCCAGGGGGCGAGTTCCGGAGTGCTACGGGAGAAGCCGACCCGTATGGCGCGCGGCATCATCGGCCTGAAAAGCCTCCGACTCAGTGACATCATGATTCCGCGAGTCCGGATCATGGCGCTCGAAGTCAACGTGCCGATCGCCCAGGCCCGCAGGCTCGTGATGGATGGCGGCTACTCGCGCGTGCCGGTGTATGAGGGAAAGATCGACCAGATCGTGGGGGTCCTGTATTTCAAGGATCTGTATCTGAGGCCCCGGGAGCCGGCGACGCTGCGGGAGATCTTGGCGCCGCCCGTCTTCGTCCCCGAATCCAGGAATGCGTTCGAACAGCTCCAGGAGATGCGTCGCGGGAATCACCACGCGGTGATTGTGCTCGACGAGTTCGGTTCGCTGTCGGGCCTGGTGACGCTCGAGGACCTGCTCGAGGAGGTGTTCGGGGAGATCCAGGACGAACTCGACGAGCCGGTGACGAGCGTCAAGGCCAATCCCGACGGCTCGTTCACGGCCCCCGCCGACATGACGTTGACGGACTTCTGCCGCGAAACGGGTATCTCGTTTGTTGAGACTGAGGGGGCATCGACCGTCAACGGGCTGATTCTGGCCGTCACGGGCCGCATTCCTGCGTCGGGCGAGTCCTGCACCATCGAGGGGATTCGGTTCGAGATCCTGCAGGCGGATGCCCGGCGTGTCCAGAAGGTGCGCATTGTGCGCAGACCCGTTCGGGAGGAGGAACGGAACGGATGAGTGGACGGCATCGCGATCGGCTCCGTGAGGGCGTGAATCTCGTTCTCGACGGAATGAAGGCACTTCACGACATTCTGCGCAGTTATTTCTTCACCGGCGTCATTCTCGTCGTACCGGCCTTTGTCACGCTGTTCATCATGTATCAGCTGTTCATGTTCGCTGACGGCTTTTTGGGCGACGCCGTCAGTCGCCTGGTTGGAACGCGGGTTCCGGGCTTTGGGGTCATCTCGACAGTGTTGCTGTTCGTGATCGCCGGCCGGGTGGCGCAGAACGTGATCGGGAAACAGGTGCTGAAATGGGTCGATCGGTCGCTCGAGAAAGTGCCGATCGTGCGTTCCCTGTATGCCGGGGTCAAGCAGGTGTCGGATGTCGTCCTCCAGCAGCACCGGGGCGAGTTCAAGCGGGTGGTGCTGGTCGAGTATCCGAAAGAGGACAGCTGGGCGGTGGGGTTCGTAACGGGGGATTTTCAGGTGGATGCTGTGCCGCCGTTTGCGGAACAGCGTATGATATGCATATTTGTGCCGACGACACCGAACCCGACCTCGGGATTTCTGCTGGTCGTCGACCGATCGAAGATCAGGGAAGTGCAGATCAGCATCGAGGATGCCATGAAGCTGGTCATCTCTGGCGGTCTCGTGAAGCCTTCGCAGCCGGGTGGGACACCGGTCGGGATCGAGGGCGAGGATTTCACGATTCCGCATTGAAACATGAAGGAACGACGCCGCATGACGAACAAGACGCAGAACTGGCAGCACATCGCAAAAGGCCTTGCCCTGGCAGCCCTCCTGTCGATGGCAGGTGGAGACACGCCGGTATTCGGGATCGAGGAGATCCGCAGTTATCTCGAAGTGCGGGATGCCGCAGCTGCGCTCAAGACGGAACTGCAGCGCGCCGCCTCGGGCGCGACGGACTCGGTTCTTCTGACGAATCCGCGGGGCGAGCAGGAGGTGAGCGAGATTTTTTCCTGGCTGGAAGGCCAGGTAGAACATTTCCGCGCCCAGAATACGCCGTTGTCCGTCTATTACACCGATCGCCTGTCCCGAATGCTCGTGGAGTGCCGGGCGTTGTACCCGTATTTCGTCAAACGGCGTGCGATGGGCATCCGGACGGAGGTACGGCAGGTGCTGGTGCCTCCGCTGCCCGTGCCGTCACACCCGGATGCGCCGGCCCCGCAGCCGGTGGCTGAGCCCGGGAGCGATCTCGTGATCGCGCACACACCGGCTCCTCAGCCGAAGCCGGCGGCGGCGGTGATGCCCGTCGTAACCCAGCCGTCGAATGAGATGCTCGTTCGGCGCCGGGCCTTTTTCCACCCGATCGGTGTTCGCACCCTGATCCCGCCGGCTGCAATACTGGCGGCTACTGCGCCGTCACAGCCGTCCACCGTCGTGCCTCCGTCGTCCCCGGCCTCCCCGGCTGCTTTTGTCCCCCCGACGACTCCGGCCGTTCCGGTCGATGCGGCACCTTTGCCGGTGGCTCCGGTCACTCCCGTGTCGGCCCCCTCCCCGGCGACCATGGCGACGGCGGTAATGCCCGTTTCGGCCCCCGCCGCATCGGTAACCGCGGCCGTCCCGGGGACGGTTCCCTCAGCGGCACCCGCTTCCTTTCCCGAGCTGCCAGCCCCCGTGGCTCAGGCGCCTGCCGCCTTCACGCCGCTCGAGCCCTGGCCCGGGGATGATCCACAGATTCGTCAGGCGCCGGGAATGCGGCCACTGGCGATCATGATCGAGAATCACAACCAGGCGCGACCGCAGACCGGCATGCATGAGGCCGAGCTGGTGTATGAGATCCCCGTCGAGGGGGGCATCACCCGCTTCATGGCCCTGTATTACCACGTTCCCAGTGTGGTTGGCCCCGTGCGCAGCTGCCGGGAGTATTTCGTCGACCGGGCCCTTGAGGTAAACGCTCTCTACGTTCATTGCGGGGGGAGTCCGAATGGATACCGATATATCGGGGATCAGAAAGTGTTCTCGATCGACGAAATCAGCAACGGCACGCCGTTCTTCCGCGACAATTCCCGCAAGGCCCCGCACAATCTCTACGCAAAACCCCAGAAAGTCATCGAGGTGATGAACCAGCGGCATCCCATGGAGCTGCCGTATCAGCGTCTTCCGCTGCTGTATGGGCCGGTACCAACCGCGGGGACCATCGCCTGCCGGGGCCTTGCAATCCGGTATCACGGTAATTATACTGCATCATATAAAATGAATGCCCATACCGGCCGGTATGACCGGTACATGAACGGGACGCAGCAGGTTGATCGCGTGACGCTTCAGCCGGTATCGCCCGGCACGGTTCTCCTCCAGCTCGCGAACATGCGCGTCATTGACGAAAAGGGACGTCAGGAGATCAGCTTCCTTGGCGAAGGGCGTGGCCTCGTGCTGTATGGCGGAACGGCCCGCCCGGTGATCTGGAAGAAGACGGCACCCCGCGAGTTCACGCGATTCTACGATGAGACGGGCAAACCTTTTGTTTTCTCGAACAAGAGCCCGGTCTGGGTGCAGGTGATCTCGTCGGCGAACCGTGTCGCCTTCGATCCACCCCTTCCGCAGGCGATGGTGACCTTCCTCGGTATCAATCCGCCGGTCCCGTCCAACCAGGCAAACCAGGCCGCCAAGCCGAGTATCAAGGCGACTCCCAAGACAACCCCCGCGGCTTCCGCAAGCCAGACCCGGACCCTGTGATCAGGGAGAGGAATCCAGCATGACCGATCCAGCCATCAACACGACGTTCGGGGCCATTGGCGTCTTTGGCCGCGCGAATGCTGGCAAATCGACGCTGGTGAACGCGCTGGTCGGGGAAAAGGTCTCGATTGTCTCAAAACGTCCCCAGACCACCCGCCGACGTATTCTTGGCATCCTGACCCGTGGCGAGGCGCAGATGGTCTTCTGCGACACGCCTGGCCTCCACGCGATCAAGAACCGGCTCGATGCGTTCATGGCGCGTGAGATCGAGGCGACCGCCGAAGGGCTCCAGGGGGCCCTGTATCTCGTCGATCTTACGGATGTCCGGGTCGAAGAGGACGAGGCGCATCTGCGGGATCTTCAGGGCTGGCTCGGCCGTGAAATTCCGCTGTTTCTCGTGCTGACGAAGCTGGATGCGACCAAAAAAGCGGATCCGGCGAAGACTGCCGAGTCCTACGCGGGTCTGGCGCCCTTCGCCGGCGTGTTCCGGGTCTCGTCCGAACGGGGAACGGGGCTCGGGGAGCTCCAGAACGCGATTGCCGGACTGCTCGTGCCGAGTCCGCATGCCTACGAGGCGGATCTGTTCACTACCCAGACCGAACGGGAGATTGTCGAGGAGACGATCCGGGAGGTGATTCTCGAGACGTATTACCACGAGGTTCCGCACTCCGTGGCTGTCGTGGTCGAGGAGTTCAAGGAGCGGCCCAACGGAAAGACCTTCATCGAGGCGCATCTCGTGATCGAGCGCGAGAGTCATCGCAAGATCCTGCTGGGCCGCGAAGGATCGGGGCTGAAATCCGTCGGATCGATTGCCCGTGAACGGTTGAACGGGATTCTTGGGCGTGATATCTATTTACAACTGTGGGTCAAGGTTCGCCCGAACTGGCGGAAGCAGGATGCCTGGGTGAGAAACCTCGGATACCGCGACCGGTGAGCGCCGGCATGGGTGCCGGGCTGACTATGAGAGTTGAGGAGCGCTGATGAATTCGATCCTGATGGTTGTCGTTGCCGTCATCGTCATCCTGCTGGTATTTGTCATGTTTTCTCTCGACGACCAGGAAGAGCTTCCGACCGACGAGAGCGAGACGCGGCCCGAGCCGGCACCCGATGCCTCCGTGCAATCGGTGGAACCCCAGCCGGTCGAGACCCGTGC
>DATCTT010000115.1:0-2248 GCA_036567845.1 Candidatus Ozemibacteraceae bacterium
GTTCCATCCCCGCTTCTCCCCTTCCCAGCCAATGCCAGCCATCTCCCGGCTCCGGAACCGGCCCGCCACGACCTCCGCGTCGATCCCGCCGTGAGAACGGCGCAGCCGTCCCAGAACAGCCCGTTCCCGCATCGAGCGGGCGGGAACGAGGATCAGTTCGGCCTCACCGGTCTCCCCGGACCGAGCTCGGAGCCGCACCGCATCGATCCCCGGCTTGAACGTGCTGTCGAGGTATCCGGGGGAAAAGGGGGCGAGAACGTCCAGAACGCCGATGAAATGGCTGGTTCCAAGACTCACCGGCTGTCGGCCGAGATCGATGTCGACCGTCCCCGACCGCCATGAGGCCTGCATCCGTTCGATGATTCCGCTCACCAGGCTCCGCTCCGACCGACGAAACACGCCATGGGTGTCGACGAGGTTGGGCAGGCGGGCATCGCCAGGCCGTCCGACAGGGCTAACGCCCCCGTCTTCAAACGGAGTCTTCTGGCCGCGCCAGACACCGGAGATCTCGTAGCCGAGCTGGAGCCGGACCGCGCCAGCCTCCCCGCTCAGCCCGTATCTCAGCAGCTCCAGCGTCACGAGGTGGGCGCGCTGCAGCCCGGGAGCCAGCCGGGCAGTTTTCCCGGTATACGAAAGGCCCTGGCAGATCGTGCGCCAGGCCCAGGTCTGGCTGAACGGGCTCGCATCGAGCCCCCAGGGCCGCAGCAGCAAAAGTATAGCGACAAGTATTTCCAAATAGTTTCGTCCGGATCGCCCGTACCGTCTCATGTCTGCGCCGCCTCGGGTCCGGACCGGCGTTCATCCGACTCGACCCGGCCATCGCGCAGCCGCACCACGCGGCGGGCCGTCTCGATGACCCGCTGGTCGTGCGAGCTGAACAGGAACGTGACCTCCTGTTCGGTGTTGAGCCGCTTCATCAGATGCAGGAGCGCCATGGCGTTTTCCGAGTCGAGGTTGGCGGTGGGCTCGTCGGCGAGAATCACCCGCGGCCGGCCGATCATCGCCCGCGCGACGGCGACGCGCTGCTGCTGACCCCCGCTCAATTGCGGCGGGAAGCGGTTTTCCCGGCCCTCGAGGCCGAGGTCCTTCAGCAGGGGCAGGATGCGGCCGGCGTGGTCGGCCTCGGGGATCCCCTGAATCTGAAGAATGAACTGGACGTTTTCGAATACGGTCAGCACGGGCAGGAGGTTGAATGCCTGGAACACAAACCCGATCCGCCGCAGCCGCAGTTCGGTGAGCGCGGCTTCGGACATCGCATGCAAGGCGAACTCGTCGAGAAACACCTCCCCGGTGTCGGGCCGGTCGAGGCCGCCAACCAGATTCAGCAGGGTGGTCTTTCCGCTGCCGGAAGGCCCGGCGATGACCGTAAACTCCCCATTCGCGACGGTCAGATCGAGCGTGTCGATCGCCCGCACCTCGCCTCCCGCTTCCCGATAGGTTTTCGATACTCTGCCGACCCGGATTCCCTGCATCCCTCTTCTCCCGTTTTAGAACGTGCGCATGGCCTGCGCAGGCCCGATCTGCAGCGCCTTGTGCGCCGGGTACAGCGATGCGGCCGCCACCACCGCAAGCATGCCCAGATTGAACCAGACGGTCGTCCCGTGATCCCAGCCGCTGAAGATGACCGGATCGATGATCATGCCCGCGAGCTCGGCCTCGCCCATCAGGGACGAGAAATCGATTCCGTGAACCGCGGAGTGCCAGGTGGCGAGCAGCCCCAGGAACGTGCCGAGAGCCATGCCGAGCAGGCCGAGCATCACCCCTTCGGCCATCACCAGCACCCTGACGGCCGCCGGCCCGAAGCCGAGGGCCCGCACCAGACCGTATTCACGTGTCCGTTCGACGACGCTCATCAGCAGGGTGTTCGCCGCCCCCAGGCCGACGATCATGGCGAGAATCAGGAGCATGAACCGGAACTGGATCCGATCCATCCGGATCGCCCCATCCAGCTGCGGCATGGCTTCCTGCCAGGGATAGGCCGCCGTCGATGCGGGAAGCCCGCCGCCGGCCGCGATCGCCATGCGCACCTCCCCCACCCGACCGGGATCGTCGAGCAGGATCGCCAGCTCATGAGCCGCATCGGGAGCGCCGAACGCCTCGGCCAGTTCGTTGCGGTCGGCCAGGATCAGCGCGGCATCCATCTGCTTCACGCCGGAGTGGACGATCCCCGACACCCGGAACAGGGTACTGCGGATCTCCCCGTCCGCCCCCTGGAACATGGCCACCAGCTTCCGGCCGGGCTCGAGAC
>DATCTT010000116.1:0-8610 GCA_036567845.1 Candidatus Ozemibacteraceae bacterium
ATTCGGCCCAAATCACGCCCGTGAAGTTCGCATCGGCTCCGCTGCTGTAGATATAGCCGGGAACATTGCGCAGGGTTCCTGAAATGCTGACCCGGAGGGGATTGAGCTGGATCACGCCGAGATCGCATCCGGACTTGGTGAGCTGAATCGGACCGACGGTGTAGACCTCGTAATTGTCGCAGTTGATCTTGTAGGTGCGATCGCCCCCTTCGAGACTGGTCCAGCCGCTCGTCTTGAAATCCTGTGAGGTTTCGAACGTCTTGGTGCGGGCCGGGTCGATCTGCGTCACCGTGAAGTTCTGCACGGGCTTCCCGATGACGGCGTCGATCGGATACCCACGCAGCGTGCCGCGCTCGGAGGTCGTGCTCTTGGCCATCAGGATCGTCGGCGCCTGGACGGTTTCACCGTTGGTCACCTTGACCACGACGTTGCCAGCTTCGGAGGTGCCGCTGGCCTTGTCGACGAAATACCCGTACTTCGTCGCCTCGATCGTCCAGTCGCCTTCATCGGGATTCATATCGGTCAGCACATACCGCCCGTCCCCGCCGGTGTTGATGGAACGGGTGCCATACTTCGCGTTGGTCGCCCGCAGCAGAACATCTGCGATCGGGGTGTATTTGGTCGATTCAAGCACATAGCCTTCGACCGTTCCCGACTTGACGCCGAGAGAGCCCTTCTCGCAGCCGGTGATGACGAGGCTCGAAAGAGCCAGCGCCACCAACAGGAGCCACCGTGTCTTGGCCGGTTTTAACTCGCTTCCCATGTGAAGTGCCTCCGTTGTTCGCCCTTTGGCGAAGCTGAATAAAGTGATCCGGTGAATTTATCGGCGTTTTCCGCCGAATCCTTGAAGATTTTCTTCGCTGCACGAAGAATGGGGCCCCGACATGGGCGGGTCGCGTTCTTCTCCCGATGCCGGGAGAAGCCGCGCTCATGGCTCGCAGCCGCGCATCGCGATGCCATCGGAACCTGCCGGGGGAGAGGCTGGAGAATGGCGGTCTGGGTGTTCCGGGAATGAATCATGCCGACAGGGGTAAAGAAACGACTCGGTTGCGCCGATACAGAATCAAACCCATCGGCAAACTGTATCCATCCGGGAGGCCGCAACATGATGCCACTCAGAAGAATCCCCTCTGGAATGGGGATCCTGCTCACCTTTTTCCTGCTGATCCTTACGCTGGTCGGCTGCGAAAAAGGAACTCTCGGCCTTAAGGGCGGGAGTATCTCCGGCGTCGTCCTTGACAGCCGCACGCTTGCTGGCGTCAGCGGCGTGAACGTCACCGGCACGTCCGGGGCTGAGGGGGATGACAACCGGGTGACCTCATTCACCCAGACCGACACGCAGGGAAACTACCACTTCAGCGACATGCGCGCCGGCGAATGGACCATCTCCTACGACAAGGTCGGCTACGAGCCGATTCCTCAGGATGCGTCCGGCGCGACCAAGGTCGTCGTTGTGAACAACGAGCATCGCACCGTTCCCCAGGTCCGTATGGTTCAGAACTATGCCAATCAGTATATTACTGTCCGTGGTCTCCTGAAGGATGCCCGGAACGGGACCATCATCTCTATCGGAACGGCGCAGTTCACTTTCGGGAACCAGGTCTACAACAATCGGCTTCCGTCTGACTTCCAGGTCGGTTTTGCCGTTCCGGCCCAGGTCGGTGAGCTGGGTGTGACGATCAAGGTTTCGAACTACCAGACCTACACCACCACGGTGAACGGGGCGACCGATGTGGATCTCGGGGTCATTCTGCTCCAGCCCCAGACCTACAAGATCGTCGGTGTCTGGAAGGACGTTCCCGGCTGGGTGTTCACGGAAGGCCCGCGGGCCGACATCGTTGCCTACTCGGGAAACCGTGTCGTGGCCACCGCGACCGGCCAGCTCAACACCCAGTCCTTCGCGGTCGATGGCATTCCGATGGGCACCAGCGTTTCCCTCGAAGTCGAGATCAAGGGCTTCCGGATGAATGGAGCGGTTCCTGTCGTTCCGAACAGCGACTTCCAGGGTGTCATCTACCAGACCCTCTCGCTCAAGAACAACTTCTCGCCCATCCTGCGCGATGTGCGCGTGGTCGTGACGGGTACCAACATCAACTCCGGCGAACGCCTCGGCGCCTACTGCCAGGAAACGGGAACCGTCTGGCCGACGACGACCGTGACGAACCCGACCGGCAGCATCGGCACCCCCCGCGTGGTCGACCTCGGGACGAACCAGGTGCCGACCGGCTACACCCTGACGTTCAAGGGCTACAATGTGGATGACGGAACGATTGGAACGGAACGGGTCATGGTCAACGATGACGGTGTCGATCCCCAGATCGTCACGATTCCGGTGAACTGACGGAGGATCGAAACTATGCCATATACGACCGCGAACGAGAACAGGAGGTCGGTTTTCATGAATCTGCGCGTGTGGGGAGGCTGGCTGCTTGCCGTTGCCGGGGTTTCGGTCCTGATGACCATGGGGTGCGAAAAGGGTGCCCTGGGCGTCAGGAGCAGCAATGTCCGTGGAACGATCATTGACAGTGCGAGTTCGAATCCCATCAATGGCGTCCGGGTCAGACTGGTCACCGAAACGGCTGTGATGGGCAATTCCCAGCAGGCGCTCGGCCAGAACTATGTTGCCCTGACGGATGGAAACGGCCAGTTCATGTTCACGAACCTGACGCCGGACAAGATGAAGCTTGAAGCCTCGAAGGTCGGGTATGAGGATCTCGAGTATCCGGGCGGCTCTTCCACCGTGACGGTGTTCTACGTGCCGAATGCCGAAGATGTGAATCTCGGCGCCCTGAAGATGGCGGCGATTCCCAACCCGCTTCCGCAGAATATTTCCGTCCGCATCACGCTTCGTGACAGCAAGTCCATGGAAGTTCTCGATGGAAACAAGCTGGGACCTGTCAGCATCGCGTTCGACGACAAGGTCTACACGTATACCGTTTCGGAATGGCAGAATGGACAGACCGCCGCGGGTGACCCGATCACCCTGCCCGCCAAAAGTGGCGATTACACCGTCTCGATCAACCCCAACCCCGACTTCTACAAGACGAAGAGCATGGCTCTGCCGGGCAACAGCAGCATCATGACGGACATCACCCTCGATGCCAACTCCTACAATCTCATCGTGCGCTGCGTGAATGTTCCCGACTATATCAAGGGCGGTGTCGTGAATCTGTTTGCCGAGAAAGCCGGAACGAACCCCGCCAAGGTTCTCGCGACGCACACGATCAACAACCTGGGCACCCTCTCCTCGCCGAACCTGCCCGAAGTCGTGACCGTGCCCGGTATCGCGTTCCCGATCAACCTGCGGGTGAACATCCGCGGCTACGAGGATGAAGTCTTGACGATCGACGACCCCGTTATCGCCGAGGGCGAACAGGGAAATATTCGCGTCGATGTAGATTTCCTCATGAACAACGGTTCGAAGGTGTTCGCTCTCGATCCGGCCGTTCTGAACCAGTCCAAGGCTGGTCTGCTCGACAACCGGATCACCCGCCCCGTGACCCTGCGTGTTGCCGGCCCCGACCTGCTCCAGGGCGACTCGGTCGAAGGGTATCTGTGGGGGGCTGCGACCTACAATCCTCTGGTCGCTCCGCTTGGCGGCTTCATCGATGTCGAGTTCGCGGACGTGCCGGTCGGATATGAACTGCCGTATTCCGTCACGGTCATTCCGGCTCCCGCCCGTGCCGCCTCCGGCAGCTACTCGATCCCGAATCCGCCAGAATCCAAGATGATCAGCCCGCCGGAAGACGCTCCGGCTCCGACCCTCATCATCGGCGTGAACGCCAAGCGGCCGAGCTGATGTAAAAGCACTCACCCAGAAACGAACCGCCCCCGGGAATCTTCCCGGGGGCGGTTTTGTCTGGTCTGGGGGGTCAGCTCCAGAACGGCTTGCCGTGCGGGTAGGTGCGGCCGAGATGCTTCGCGACCGTGGCTGCGATATCCCACAGGCCCTGCCGGATGCCGAGATCGGTGCCGGGGCGGCCTTTCTGGTATGCCAGCAGGAACGGATACTCGCGGGTGTGGTCGCTTCCCTTGAAGGTCGGGTCGCAGCCGTGATCCGAGGTGATGATCAGCAGGTCCTTCTCGTCGAGCTTCGCCAGGAAGCCGGCAAGCCAGGTGTCGAACTCCTCGAGGGCTTTTTTGTAGCCGGCCACGTCGCGGCGGTGACCGAAGATCATGTCGGTGTCGACGAGGTTCGTGAAGATGAAGCCCTCCTTCACCTTGTCGAGGGACTCCATCGTCTTCTTCATCCCGTCGGCGTTGCTTTCGGTCGTCACGTAGGGATCGACGCCGCGGCCGGCAAAGATGTCGTAGATCTTGCCGATGCCGTAGGTCGTGACCTTCTGCTTCTTGAGCACGTCGAGCAGCGTGTCGACGGTGGGTTCGAGGCTGAAATCATGGCGGTGCGGCGTGCGTTTGTAGGCGCCGGAGGTGCCGACGAACGGCCGGGCGATGACGCGTGCGGCGCCGAGATCGGGCGGCTGAAGCAGCTCGCGGGCTTTCCGGCAGATGGCATACAGCTCTTCCAGGGGGACGACCTCTTCGTGGGCCGCGATCTGGAACACCGAGTCGGCCGACGTGTAGACGATCAGCCTGCCGGTTTTCACATGCTCGTCGCCGAGCTGCATGATGATCTCGGTGCCCGAGGCCGGGTAGTTGCCGATCGTGCCACGGCCGACAGCCTTTTCGAACTTCTCGATGAAGGATTTCGGAAAGCCCTTCGGAAACACCGGGAAGGCGAAATCCAGCTTCGCGCCCATCATCTCCCAGTGGCCCGTCGTCGTGTCCTTGCCGGGGGACAGCTCATGGGCCTTGCCGAACGAGCCCAGCGCGGGCTTCACCGGGGCGACACCCACGATCGGGGTGATGTTGCCCAGGCCCAGCTTCGCCATCGTCGGGACGTTCAGTCCCCCCGAAACCTTCGCGATGTTCGGGATCGTCGCCGATCCCTCGTCTCCATACTGCGCCGCATCCGGCATCGCTCCGATGCCCGCACTGTCAACGACGATACATATTGCTCGCATTATTTTATCTCCTTACGAAATGCAAAACCAACGCACCACAGAGGCACGGAGACACAGAGAAGCGTTTCAGCACGAAGGCGTCGCTCGAACTCATCCATCGGAAAACTCTGTGCCTCAGTGTCTCTGTGGTGAACTGTGGGAGGTGATTACTCTTTCACACATTGATTGCCGAGGGATTCGAGGCGCATGATCTTGGCGACGCGGGCGGCGTGGCGGCCGGGGGCCGGCGGGGTCGCGATCCACAGGTCGGCGATCTGCTTCATCAGGCCCGTGCCGATCACCATGCTGCCCAGGGTGAGCAGGTTGGCGTGGTTGTGCTCGCGGCTGTTGCGCGCGGTGTAGAGATCGTTGCAGCAGGCGGCCCGGACGCCGGGGACCTTGTTGGCGGCCATGCACGAGCCGATTCCGGCCCCGTCGATGACGATGCCGAGCGTGTGGGGGTTCAGCGCCACGGCGTTGGCCACGAGCCAGGCGACGTCGGGGTAGTCGACCGGCTCCGTCGAGAAGGCGCCCACATCCTCGACCGTGTGGCCGGCCGCGACCAGATGCTTCTTCAGTTCTTCCTTGTGCGAAAACCCGCCATGATCAGCCCCAATCACAATCCTCGGCATATTCCAACACTCCATCAGTCAGGTTTTCGGCGAACCACAGAGGCACAGAGACACAGAGAAAAATCATTCTATATCTAACATATTTCAATCTGTGCCATCTGCGTCATCTGCGGATAACGCTGCAAATAAATTTTCGAAAGCTCTGTGCCTCTGTGTCTCTGTGGTAAACCCGTCTCTCAAATGAACTCGCGGAAGAGTTCGGGGCGGGGGCGGGGGATGACCACGCTGTAGACCACCTGGCCCCGACCCTCGAGGATATTCAGGCCCGCTGCGACGGAGGCTTCGACGGCGGCCACGTCGCCGGTCATCGTGTAGAACGCCTTGCCGCCTATCGCCATCGCGATGCGAATCTCGACGAGCTGGACGTCGGCGGCCTTGACCGAGGCGTCGGCCGCGAGGATCGTCGAGACAACGTCGAAGGTTTCCAGCACACCCAGGGCATCCGTCGCGGGCAGCGGGTTGGTGGCCGTCATCGCGGGATAGATCTGGGGATGCAGGTTCGGAATGACGAGATCGTTCACGAGGTAGCCCTGGCCGATCCGGACGCCCGAAGCCACGCTGGCCTCGACGGCGGCCACATCGCCCCAGACGAGGACGAGGAACTTGCCCGGGCAGATGGTGCGCGACAGCACGAGCTCGACCGCGGAGGTCTTGAGCATGGCGTCGGTGACCTGGTAGCCCATGGCGATGCTCGAAAGTTCCACGATTCCGATGGCGTTCTGTGAGATGTTCATGTCGGTGCTCTCCGTCCTGGTTCGGGGCGTCTTCAGGCCCGGGTGATGACGATCGCGCCGGAGTCGACGCTGGTAATGCGGCCGCTGATCGAGGCATGCAGGGCCGCGCCGAGCTTCTTCTCGGGAACGGCGCCGATCAGCTGGCCGACCTTCACGGTGTCGCCGACGCGCACGAGCGGCTCGACCGGCACACCGACGTGCATCTTCAGCGGCAGCCGGACCTGTTCATACCGTGCCTGGACGGGCGTCCAGGGGGATTTGTGATCATAATCGAGGAGGCCGAGCCGTTTGATCAGCCGCTCGATCCCGACGCGCCGCTGGCCGCGCATCGGATGGACCTGCGGGGCGGACTTCCAGTCGGTCGCCTTCACACCGTGAGTGAGGTGGTGCTTTTTCGCCATCTGGCACATCTCACGGGGCGGCAGGCCTTCCGGGCAGGAGAACAGCGAGCAGAGGCCGCATTCGCTGCAGAAGATCGCGTCGATCGCGTAGTTCTGGTCGTTGAACGGTGCGAGCTGGGCCGTCCGCATCGCCTTGTGCGGCCGGATCGGGTAGCCAAGTAGCGCCCGGGGGCAGAGCTCGGAGCAGTCGGTGCACTGGTCGCAGGCCGAGCGGGCGATCTGCCGGTTGTGTGCCTCGGGTGTCATCATGCGCCGGATCAGCGGATGGTCGAGGGGAAGGGCGATCAGGCCGCTCGTGGTTTTGGTCACGACATCGGTGCGGGGGTCACGCACGAGCCGGCCCATCATCGGGCCGCCGTCGATCACGGCCAGCCCGTCGACGCTTCTGAGCCCCGAAAGGGACAGCGCTTCGAACACGGTGATGCCGACCGGCACTTCCACCGTCATGGGGTTCGGAACGGCGCCGGCGAGGCTGAGGATCTTCGTCGTGACCGGCCGGTTGCGGCCGAGATTCAGCAGCGTTTCGACGTTGCACACGACGCATCCGACATGGAGGGGGATGCCCCCGAAGGGAATCAGCCGGCCGCTGGCTTCATATACCAGTTCATATTCATCGCCCGACGGGTAAAAGTCGCCGAGCGGCAGCATGGCGATGCGGCGGTCGGGAATGGCTTTCTCGAGCATCGTGAGCAGCTCGGCATACTTGCGCTTCATCGCGATGTGCGCCTGCTTCGCCCCGGTGAGATCGATCGCGCGGATCAGTCCCTTGAAGAACTCGTCCGTCGCGTGCTTGAGGATCTCTTTGTCCTTGTGGAGGAGCGGCTCGCACTCGGCGGCGTTCACGATCAGATGGTCGACGTTCTGCGCCGCCAGCTTCACATGCGTGGGAAACCCCGCGCCGCCGCAACCCACCAGTCCCAGTTCTGCTATCGCATGATCGGCCATAGTTCTCATCCGTTTCGAAGGAATGGATACGATGAAATCACCACGATGAAAAATCTACCACAGAGCCGCAGAGGAACAGCAAAAAAGAGAACACCGATTGAATATGGCACACCCGTGCCTTGTCATCGTGATGCTCTGTGTCTCCGTGTCTCTGTGGCTCGTCGGATCAAACGATTCTGAAGCTGTCGACGATGACGCAGCGGCGCTGCCTCGTGAAGGTGCGGGCACTGGTCAGCCCCTCTCCCGTGGGGGAGGCGATGGTGAAGGTGGTATACCCTTCGCCGCCCATTCCCAGCCCGGCGTAGCTCGGACCGTTCTTGACGAAGATCGAGCAGTTGCACCGCACTGCCATCTTGTGGAGGTTGTCGATATTGCGACTGTGCATGACGGCCGTGTGCCGGTTTCCGTTTTCAACCTTGACGGCCAGATCGATCGCGGCGTGGACGTCGCGCACGCGGACCAGCGGAATGACCGGCATCAGCAGCTCCTCGACCACGAACGGGTGGTCGGGGCCGGTCTCGCACAGCACCATGCGGATGTCGTCCGGCACGCGCACGCCGATCTGTTCGAGAATATAGCCGGCGTTCTTGCCGACGAACTTGCGATTCGGGCCGCCGGTCTTGGGGTCGATCACGAGCTTTTCGAGCTGGAGGATCTCGCGGGCCGACGCCTCGTAGGCGCCGCTGTTGCGCAGATGCCGCTTCAACTCCTCGGCGACCGACTCGACGACGATGATCTCCTTCTCGGCAATACACAGCACATTGTTGTCAAGCGTAGCGCCGGATATAATATCGCGCGCTGCTTTTTTCAGGTCGGCCGTCTCGTCGACGACGGCGGGCGGGTTGCCCGGGCCGGCGGCGATGAACTTCTTGCCGCACTTGGCGGCGGCGGCGAC
>DATCTT010000117.1:0-11033 GCA_036567845.1 Candidatus Ozemibacteraceae bacterium
CGGCCGCCTTGGCGTCGCCCCGGTCGAGAGCGGCCCGGATGCGGGCGTTGGCCTCACTGGCCGGAGCCTCTTTTTCGGTCTTTTCGGGCCGGTCAGCCGGTGCGGCCACCGGATTGCGCCGCCGGCCACCACCGCAGCCCGCGAGAGAGGTCGCAAGGAGGGCGGTCGCGAGCCCCCCGATCAGGAGTCGGTTCGAGAAGAAACGCATGACGGAAAAAACCTCCGTAGGGGGCTGCTGTTCAGGGATCAGAGAAACAGTTCGCTGACGGACCGCTTGTCGTAGATGCGCTGGATCGCCTCGCCGACCAGCTTGGAGAGCGAGATCGTATGGACCCGGCACGCCTTCCGCTTTTCCTCACTGATCGGGATCGAGTCGGTGGTGACGATCTCGGTGACCGGGGATTTCATGATCCGCTCGGTGGCGGGATCCGAGAGCAGGGCGTGGGTGCAGCAGGCCGTGATCTTCTTCGCGCCTTTCTCGACGAGCGCTTCCGAAACGCGCACCAGGGTGCCTGCCGTGTCGATGATGTCGTCGATGATGACCACGTCACGGTCCTTCACCTCGCCGATGACGTTCATCACGACGGCCTTGTTCGCCTCGGGACGGCGTTTGTCGATGATCGCCAGGGGCAGGCCGAGACGGTTGGCGAACTGCCGGGCGCGATGCACGCCGCCCGTGTCGGGGGACACGACGACGGTGTTGGAGAGGTTCGTTGCCCGGAAATACTCGGCCAGCAGGGGCGCTGCCGAGAGATGGTCGACCGGAATGTCGAAAAAGCCCTGGAGGGCCGGATCATGCATGTCGACCGCGACGATCCGGCCGGCGCCCGATGTGCAGATCAGGTTCGCGACCAGTTTGGCCGTGATCGGCTCGCGGCCGGTGCTCTTCTTCTCCTGCCGGCTGTAGCCGAAATAGGGAACGACGGCCGTCACGCTGCCGGCCGAGGCGCGGCGCAGCGCGTCGATCGTGATCAGGAGCCGCATCAGGTTGTCCGTGACGGGCGGGCAGGTCGGCTGGATGATGAAGGTGTCGCAACCGCGCACCGATTCGTCGATCCGGCAGTACAGCTCGCCGTCGGCGAACTGGGAGTGCATGATCTTGCCCTCGCGCACCTGGAGATACGCGCAGATCGACTGGACGAGAGCCGGATTGGCGATGCCCGAGAAGATCTTAACCTGTTTGCCGTTGACCATGATTCGATGCCTCCGTTGGCTCGTTCGGGGGTCCGGCTCAGGCGGGCTGGGTCCCCGGGTAGTTCGTGAAGGGAGGAAGGGCGGTGGCCGCGGGAACATGCGCGTTCTGGAGCACGCTGAAGCGCACCGTGGCACCGTCTTCCACGCGGGAATCGGCGATCATGACCTGGGGGCCGATCACGGCTCTGCCGCCGATCGCGGTTGTGCCCGTCAGCGTCGTTCCCGGCCAGATGACCGTCTCGGCGCCGATCGTCACGGCCGGCTCGATCCAGGTCTGGTGGGGGTCCATGATGCTGACGCCGGCCGCCATGTGCCGCGCGAGGATCTGCCGGCGCAGGATGTCGGCAACCATCGCGAGATCGGCACGGCTGTTGATGCCGAGCGTCGACTGCTCGTCCCGTTCGCGCACCGCGAGGACCCGGTGCCCGTCGGATGTCAGCATCTCGACGATGTCGGTCAGGTAGTATTCCTTCTGGTTGTTCCGGTTCGTCAGCTTGAACAGCCGCTCATAGAGGGCCGGGCCGTCGAACAGGTAGATGGCGAGATTCACTTCACGGATTCTCTTCTGCTCGGGGGTGCAGTCCTTCGCCTCGCGGATGCCCAGAACGTTGCCCGCTTCATCGCGCAGGATGCGGCCGTAGCCGCCGGGCTCGGCCATCTCGAGGGTCATCATCGTGCAGGCGGGCCGCTCTTTGAGATGGGTGTCCACCATGGCCTGGAGCGTATCGCGGGACAGCAGGGGGGTGTCGCCGCAGACGACCAGCAGATGCGCCGGCGGGGTCGGGCAGGCCCGGGCGAAGCACTGAGCCGCGTGGCCCGTTCCGAGCTGCTCGGGCTGCTCGACGAACGAGACCCGGTCTTCGCGGAGGGCGGCCGTCAGCCGCTCCTTGCCGAATCCGACCACGACGTGAACCGGCTCGGCGCCGACCGCGCGCACCGTGTCGATGACATACCGGACCATGGGGCGGCCCAGAATCGGGTGCAGCACTTTCGGAAGGTCGGATTTCATCCGAACCCCCTTGCCGGCGGCGAGGACGAGAGCGGTGATGGCGTCGGCGGTCATGCCGGCGGTACCTCCCGGGTGATGATGGCTGAGAAAAATCGGCTGGGGCGCCAGGATTCGAACCTGGGAATGCATGCTCCAAAGGCATGTGTCTTACCGCTTGACGACGCCCCAAAAAACTCTCGGACAGGCGCTGAACGCCTGTCACACGGTATCACAAATCCCATCCGCCTGCAACGCCCCGCTGTTTGCCTGCCACGCCCGGGATCGTTTCACCACAAAGACCCCAAGGCGCGAAGAAGAACGAACCGCAGAGGCACAGAGACAGGGAGAAGAAGGAATCCGTGAGATGGCGAACCGCAGATGGTGAAGATAGCGCAGTGGACCGAACGGATCTGCCCTGATGTCTGCGGATACGGTCCTGTGACCTGCGATTGACTCAACGGAGTCTCGCGGGGCGGTCAGAATTCTTCTTCTGGCACTATGGTGATAGAAATATAATACAATATATTATATTGTGGTATTTCACCCGGGGCGGGGGCGGGCGGCTTCATCCTCGTAGGCGCGCAGGATCTGTGCCTGGAGATGCTCGCGGAACTCGGTGGTGATCGGGATCGCGAGGTCGTGGAACGTGCCGTCGGGGGCGCGCCGGGCGGGCATGCCGACGAACAGGCCGCGTGGGGTCTCGATGACCCGGAAATCGCGCAGCGCCAGTTCCCCGTCGAAAACGACCTCGGCAAAGGCGCGCGTCTGGCCCTTGGGCTCTTTCAGCCGGATGATGCGGATCGCGGTGATGTTCAAAACTTGAGGATGAACTCGGTCCAGACCTTCTTGTCGCTCGCGGGCCGCCGGTCTTTCTGGTCCGAGACGGTGGTCTCGTTGCGGTAGCCGGCCTTGATGATCACGTCCTGGCCGGCCTCGACGATGCCTTCCACCTGCACGTTCTCGTTGGGGTTCAGCGTCTCGATCTCGGAGCGCTTGTAGGAAACCTTGCCCTGGACGGCCGGCAGGAAGCTGTAGATGGCTTCGAGGTAGTAGTTCTTGAGCGCCAGCGCCGAAACGTCCTCGGTTGCCGCATGGGCATCGAGTGGCCGGGTCAGCCGGGCGGCCGGGTCCTGGCTGGGGGTGCTTGCCCGGACGGCGCGCGCCGAGAGGTTCGACAGCGGCACCGGGTCGACCGGGGCCGATTCGGGGGCGGTCTTGAAGCTCATTTTCGAGACCGTGTCCTTCTCGAACTCGCCATACAGCGACAGGCGCCCGACCCGGTGGCCGCCCATCAGCCGCGACGGCTCGCCGTCGTGCTCGTGGATATACCCCGCGGTGAGGGTCAGGGTCGTGTCAAACGTGCGGTTGTCGGAGGGGCGCGCATCGCGCAGGCGGCGGGCCGGGGCTTCGAACACCGAGTCCGTCTCGCTGTCCAGCGAGGAGCTGCGCAGGACGAACTCGCCGGTGAAGGGCTGGGAATGGGCCTCGGGCAGCTGGAACCGCTCGGCGACGGTCTGCTCGACCCGCGGGGTGAGCAGCTGGCTGTCGAGAGAGATGCGGAACTCCCCGAGATTCTGCGAAGCGGGCTCGGAAGACGCTGCCCGGGCCGGCTTGTCGCCGGCGAGGTCGAACTCCATGCCGGGAGCGGGCTGCGCGAAAACCGCCCCGGAAGCGCCCAGAACGAGCGCCGCCACGGCAGGCAGCAGAAGCCGCATCACCAGATGCCGAACCATGGAAATTCCCTCCGGATACCATAATATATCCGGGAAACCCCGTTTGGCAAGGAATTTTGCTGGTCAGTCCAGTTCGAGATCCCGGTGGCGACGCGATACGAGCACCTGGGGGTGTTTCAGTGCCTCGGCAAGATACTCGGCGATCGCGACCGACCGGTGGCGGCCACCGGTGCAGCCGATGGCGATCTGGACGCGGGTTTTGGGCTCCTGCACGAACTGGGGCAGCAGATACTCGAGAAAATCCCTCAGCCGCTTCAAAAACTGCATCCCGACCTCCGAGCCCAGGACGAAGTCAGCGACCGGCTTGTCGAGGCCTGACAGATACTTCATCTCGGGAACGTAGTAGGGGTTCGGCAGGAACCGCACGTCGAACACGAGGTCGGCATCGAGCGGAATGCCGTGCTTGAAACCGAAACTGACGATCACCAGCGACATCGACTGGGACGACGACTCGTGCTCGATGATCTTGCGGATCTCGTCATACAGCTCGTGCGACGAGAGAGCCGAGGTGTTCACGATGAAATCGGCCTTCGCCCGAATCTCGGCGAGTCGTTTCCGCTCGAACTTGATGTCGTCGATGATGCGGCCGCCGGAGCTGAGCGGGTGCTTGCGCCGGGTCTCCGAGAACCGCCGCACCAGGACGTCGTCCTCGGCCTCGAGAAAGAGAATGCGCACTTTCACGCCCATGTTCTCGAGCTGCTGCAGCGCATCGCTCATGCTCTCGAAGAACTTGCCGCCGCGGATGTCGATGACGATCGCGACGCGGGTGATCTTCCCGTGCGTGTCGTAACAGAGCTGGGCGAACTTGGGCAGCAGGGCGGGCGGCAGGTTGTCGACCAGAAAATGGCCGGCATCCTCGAAAAAGCGGCTCGCCTTGGTCTTGCCGGCGCCGGAAAGGCCGGTGATGATGGTCATCATCAGCACCTGCGGCGTGGCTGGGGGCGTCAGGGGAGGTGTGGGTGTGTCCATGGTCGTGTTGTCCCGTCGCTGTCGTGTTGGCATCAGGTGAACAGATCGAGAACGAGGCCGCGGATGTCATCGAGCGAGCCGAGCAGTCCGAGCGCCTTGTCCTTCTGGAGCGTTTCACGCGTCAGCCCGTCGATGTCCTGCTTCACCGTCTCGACGAGCTGATACACTTTCTGCTGGCCGTCCCGCAGGTCGCCCAGCTCCTGCCGGAGCGAGAACGTCTCCTTGGAGACGCGTTCGAGATACTGGGAGATGGCATCCTTGTAGGCGTCGAGCTTGTCCTCGTCGGGCGCCTTGAGGAACCGGTCTCCGAGGCCGCGCACCTGGTCGAGCATCGCGCGGAGATCACCCTCGAGCACCTGGCGCCGGGCCGTTTTCAGGGAAGTGCCGAACGCGGCTTTCCCGGTCCCGCCAGCCGTGGTGGCGGGCCGTTTCGCGGCTTCGCTCCGGGCGGGATCGACGCCGTTGCCCTTGACCTTGATATCGACCATCGGTGGACTCCGTTCCTTTCAGGCATCCGTGCCGCACAACACCACGCGGTTGCGGCCCATGCCCTTCGCCTGGTACATCGAGCTGTCCGCTTTCTGGATCAGCTCGTCCTTCGAATCGGCATTCAGCGGGAAGCCGGCCACGCCGATCGAGATGGTGCAGTGCAGCGGCGGCTGGCCCGGGGCGAGCGCCGGGAAATCGTATTTCGCGGTGTCGCGCCGGATGCGCTCGGCAACGATGCGCGCGTCCGACTGAGTCGTCTCGGGCAGGATGATGACGAACTCCTCGCCGCCGTACCGGGCAGCGATATCCGTCGAACGGATGTTGCGGCGCAGAATCTGGCTCACCTCGCGAAGGATGATGTCGCCCTGCTGGTGCCCGTACTGGTCGTTGATCAGCTTGAAATGGTCGATGTCGCACAGCAGGAGGGAGAGGGTCGAATTATAGCGCCTGCTACGCTTCACTTCCTCGTCGAGGCGGAGCTGGAAATACCGGTGCACATACAGCTTGGTGATCGAGTCGGTGATGGCCAGCGAGTACAGCCGCGCGTTCTCGTAGGCGATGACCGCCTGCGAGGCGAGGGTGATGAAGAACTCGAGATCGTTCTCGGTGAACGGCTCGGCGTTGATCTTGGGCCCGATCTTCATCACGCCGTAGATCTCGCCTTCCTTGAGGAGCGGGATGTAGACTGCGAAGGGAATCTGCCGGTTCACGGTGGTATAGCTCTGGAAATTCGACGCCGAGGCGAGCTCGCGGGCCAGGATCGGCTTCTTCTCCTTTTCGAGCGTCGTCATCGCCCACGTCTCGGCCGGATCCATGGCCAGGGCATCGACCTCCTCGCCCGACAGGCCCTTGAACGCCTTCACCTCGAGCTCGGGCCGGTCCTCGGCGAACAGCATCAGCACGCCCTTGTTCGACCAGACGGTCTCGAGGAACATGTCGATCGAGCTCTTGATCAGCTCATCGAGGTTGAGGGTCGAGCTGAGCACCTTGCCGGCCTGCTGCAGGGCCATCAGGTTGAACACCTTGCGGTCGAGCTCGTTCTTCGTGGCTTCGGATTTCTCGTACAGGGCCGCGTTGTTGATCGAGGTGCCGGCGAGGCCCGCGACAGCCTGGATCAGCTGCCGGTCGGCCGTCGTGTAGGGGGTTTCGTCGCGCTTCTCGCCGAGAATGATCATGCCGACGAAGTGGTCCTTGATCCGCATCGGGAAAAGCAGACGGATCGCCCGGACGGCATCCGTCTCGAACTCGGCCGCCATCAGCGTCCGCGCGGCCTCGTCGGGCGCCCAGCACTCCTCCTCGGAAAACAGCGTGGTGACGATCTTGTTGTCCGAGTAGAACCGGAACTTCGCGAACAGCTCGGGCGGGAACCCCAGCAGATCCTTGACCGTGACCATGTCGGTGCGGTCGTTGTACAGCATGATTGCCGCGCCCGCCGTGCCGATCCGCTCCATGAACAGGGTCAGCAGCGTCCGCACGAGCGTGTCGATGCTCAGCGACGTGCCCATCGAGCGGCTGGCCGAATACAGCACCGAGAGCGAGTCGACCTTCTGCTCGAGCTCGCGGTTCATGTCGCTGATCGTCTTCATGTAATGCTCGATGGCGCCCCGCGACTCGACCAGCGTGCTGACGATCTTCGAGAAGCCCTCGTGAACATCCTCGACGGCGTCGAAGGTGATCGTTCCGAGATCCTGGCCCACGTCGCCGTCCGCGATGTTGTCGGAAATCTCGACGAACCGGCGCAGCGGCGTCGTGATCCGGCGATGGATCACGACGGCGACGATCAGGATGGTTGCTATCGCAATGGCTATATAAGGAACCAGGGGGATGGAGGTGCCGAACGCGGAGAAGACCAGCCAGCCCGCTGTCCAGAGCGACACCAGGCAGGCGAGGAATCTCAGCGTGAAGCTCATGCAGCAACTCCCTCGGGGGCAAGATTCCAGTCGAACCGGGCGTTCAGCACCTCGGCCATCTGGCGGGAAACGGCCGCGACGTCGCGGTCGGCCTGCAGAACCCGGAACCGTTGCGGCTCTTCCCGGGCAGCCGCGAGATACCCTTCCCGGACACGCTTGTGGAACCCGATGATCTCGGATTCCATGCGGTCAGGGGCCCCGCGGCCGGCCGTGCGGACGCGCTCGAGGCCCAGCTCGGGCGGCAGGTCGAACAGCAGCGTCAGATCGGGCAGGAATGCGCTGCCGAGAAACTCGAGATGGAGGCGCCGGACGACGTCGAGGCCCAGTTCCCGGCCAAAGCCCTGGTAGGCCAGGCTGCTGTCGAAATACCGGTCGCACAGCACGATCCGCCCCTCGGCCTTGGCGGGCTGGATGACCTTGCGCCAGTGCTCGGTGCGCTGGGCCAGCATCAGAAACAGCTCCGTCTCGGCTTCCAGCCGGTCGCCCGTCCGGTCGAGAAGGATGGCGCGCATCCGGTCGCCGGCTGGCGTGCCTCCCGGCTCGCGTGTCAGCAGCACTTTGCGGCCCGCGGATTCCAGGGAAGCCTTGAGCTGGCGGATCTGCGTGCTCTTCCCGCTGCCCTCCGGCCCCTCGAACGTGATGAGAAGCCCGGGGGATGCCTGGGGGCGGGAGCTGCCTGTGGTCGGGGTTGCGTTCATGGGGTTCGTGTCCGGTCAGCCCAGCTCGAAAAACTCGTTCAGCTTGGTCAGCCGAAAGACGTTCAGGACGGCATCGGTCGGCTTCTCGATCAACAGCCGGCCCTGGTTGCGCAGGATCTCTTTTTTCAGATACACGAGCATGCCCAGGCCCGAACTGTCGATGTAGCCGACCCGCGCCATGTCGATGACGTAGGTCCAGACGTCATCCTGCTCGAGGGCCTCCATGACGGTCGCCTTGAGCGTCTTGGCCTGGTGGACATCCAGTTCCCCGTCGAGGACAAATGTCTTGCGGTGGCTGGCGTTATCTGTCTGACATTCGATTTTCACATCTGGCCTCCGGTGGCGGACGTGGGTTTCAGCAATTTTACCATACTCAGGGTGACGGTCCCGGTGGGGGGATCCGTTGAATATACCACGTCGTCCATGATGTTGCGGATGATATAGACGCCGAGCCCGCCCTCCCTGATGTTGTTCAGGTCGGGAAGCGGGATGGCGGCGGGATTGAACCCGGCATCCTCGTAAACGACGTTGATCTGATACCGGGAAGGGGAGATCCGAAGACTCACGCCGAACCGGCGGTTGGGGTCATACCGGAACGCGTGCTTGATCACGTTCGTGCAGGCTTCGGTGACGGCGATCTTGATGTCGTTCAGCAGCGAGTTGTCGAGCGGCAGGGAGTGCGCGCTGGCCTCGAGCAGCCGTCTGACGAGCGCAAGGCAACGCGGATTCCCGCTCAGCTCGAGATCGACGAGGGTCGTCTTGTCGGGCGCGGCGGCAATCACGTGCTTGACATCGGGTTCGCCGGAACCGGGCACGGTCGTTCAGATCCTTTCCGGGCGCATTACATCTTCAGGGACAACTCCGGCTCCGATAGTATCACGGCCTGACGTACCGCGTCCACCCGTGCCGACCGGCCCAGCTCGCGCTCGGTTTTTGCCAGCAGCAGAAGCTGTTCGGCCGAGTGGGGCTCGAGGAACACCGCCGTCTCGAGATGCTTCGCTGCCCGGTCGGTCTGGGCCAGGTCCTCGAAGCCGAGGTAACACCGGGCGACGGCGGCATGCGCGGCGGCCATGTCAGGGTGCTCGCGGGCGATTTTCTCGCAGGCCTTCAGATTCTGGTTCAGGGCTTTCAGCCGGTCCGCGCCCTTCAGAAACTCGAGTTGCGCCTCCATCAACCCCCACCGGGACCAGGGTGGCGCATCCGTCATCGAGGCCGCTTTGTTCCAGCTCAGCAGCGCACGCCGCGACCACTCGTCGCGCTGGGGCGAGCGGCGCGTCACGATCGTCTGTGCCGTGGCCAGATCAAAGGCCGCCCAGACGTCGATCTGAGAGGCTTTGACGCTTTCCTGGGCTGTCCCCAGAAACTCCATCAGCAGATTCTTGCCGCCCGACTCGCTCTGGTGGGCCAGCATCTCGACGATCCGGCGCCGGTACAGGCCGTTGTCCGGGAACAGGCTCTTCAGCGACGCGTAACACCGCGCGGCTTCGGTGTGGAACTGGAAGTTTTCGTGCAGCCGGGCCAGGGAATGGAGCAGCGTCGGGTCGGAACTCTGCCGCACCAGCTCCTGGAGATGATGCGCGGCTTTCTTGACGTCGCCGCGCGCCCGGAAGACGAGCGACAGGCCCCGATGTCCCCAGGCGTTGTCGGCATCGCGATACAGCGCCTCTTCGAACAGTTCGGCGGCCCGGGCCAGCGACTCGTCCTGCGACTTTGTTCCATACCCAAAGATATAATATGCGAAACCCTCGACGAGGGCCGGGGCAGGGCTGGCTTTCCCCAGGGGGGCGAGCTCGGCCTGGAGGCTGCGCAGCGTCGAGACGAGCATGTCCCGCTCGAACCGGTCCCCTTTGACCTGGCCGCGTTTCAGCCGCAGGAGAGTGATGTGTGACTCGACATCGGCTGGCTGATCCTTCAGCGCCGAGCTGAGCAGCTCGATGGCGAGCGACGGCTTCTCCTCGTTCTCGTAAACCCGCGCCAGCTGCCGGCTGACCCAGACATCGCGGGGATCGGCCGCCCGCACTTTCGACAACAGGTCCGCCGCGCGGCCGAACGAGCCGATGCGCAGGCAGACCTCTGCCAGCAGCCGCATCCACGACGTTTCGCGCGGGACGAGCTCGAGGGCCCGTTCGATCCGCTCGACCGCCGTGAGCAGAAACTTCTTCTGGATCGCCTCGCGGGCCTGCTGCACCAGTTTTTCGCCGTCGGAGCGGGCCTTCTCGATCCGGATCAGCTCCGGCGCCTGGTAGGCGCGCACGCAGGTCGGGTCGAGACGGGCCGCGGTTTCGAACGCCTTCTCGGCTTCGGGGAACCGGCCCAGCCGAATCAGCGTCTCGCCCAGGTCGCACCAGGCGTCCGGCGTTGCCTGGCCGGCTTCGATGATGGCCTTCTGCGCCTTCGCGACACGGGAGAACTCGCCCTGCGCCCGGGCACATCGGATCACGCCCTGGAGAGCCCAGGAGGTTCCCGGCAGCCCTTCGAGGAACTGCTCATACTCGGCCAGCGCGCGGCCCTGGTCGTTCTCTGCCTCGAGAATCTCGCACAGGGTGCGGATCACATCGGGGTGATGCGGACTGCATGCGCGGGCCCGCTCGAGATCGGCGCGGGCCTGGGGCATCTGCCGCCGGTTCCGGTAGTGGGTCGCCATCGCGAGGAAGATGTCGCCATCCCGTGCGGGCTGTTTGCGGATCCGCTCGAACATCTCCTCGGATTTGTCGGTCATGCCCATGTCGCCGTAGAGCCGGCCCATCTCGAGCAGGACCTCGACGTTCGAGGGCGCGGCCGCCAGGGCCCGCTCGAACTCGAGCAGCGCCTGACCCCGCTCACCGGTGCCCTGATATGCCCGGCCCAGGCCCAGACGCAGCTCGAAATCCTCCGGATACAGGGCGAGGGCCTCCCGGTAATGCCGGACGGCACCGTCGTGGAACGCCTGAGCCATCATCGCGCGGCCCAGCAGCAGGAACATCTCGCGGGACTCGCCGGCCTGTTTCCGGTAGGCCGACAGATCATTCTGGGCCGAGATCGCATCGCCGAGACTCAGCTCGATCTCGGCAAG
>DATCTT010000118.1:0-21295 GCA_036567845.1 Candidatus Ozemibacteraceae bacterium
CTAAAGGAGTGATGCCCGGCAGAACAATAGCAGATATTATATCATCGCTCGGTTCTACACACACGAATTCGTCTGAATCAATGCACCGAGGGGGTGGGTTTTTCACGGCCCCAGGGGGTGAAAATCGGTGGCCCTTGACAACGGGGATCAGATCGTCGCGGTCGTGGCCGTCGGCAACAAGGCTGAGGAATACACCGCGTTCGACATCGATAGTCTCCGGCTCCTGATGGATGCCGTCTGGAGCATCATCCTCCGGAAAAAGGTCGAAGAATCTCTGCGTCTGAGTCAGGAACGGTTTCAGGCGATCTTCGACCATGCCGGCGATGCCATCTTCATTCGCCAGGGGATGCATTACATGGAGGCAAACCCCAAAGCCTGTCAGCTCCTCGGCTACACCCGCGACGAGCTGCTTCAGAAAACGCCGTTCGACATCACAGCTCCCTCCGCCAAGCTGCAGGTCGAGAAAATTCTCGCAATCCTCCCCCAGACTCGCCACGAGGTCTTCGAAACCCTGTTTCAGCACCGGAACGGCACAGAAATTCCCGTCGAAGTCAACATCACCCAGATCGAATTTGCCGGACAGTTCCTTTCGATCAGCATGGTCCGCGATATCACCGAACGCAAACGGGCCGAGCGCGAACTGGAGGAGAGCAGGGAAAAGTACCGCATGCTCTTCACCAGTATGACAAACGGATTCGCGCTGCACGAAATCATTCGCGACGACCAGGGGTTCCCGATCGATTATCGGTTCATCGAGGTGAATCCCGCCTATGAACAGCTGACAGGCCTCCCCGCTGCGCGCATCATCGGCCGCCCCTTCTCACGGGTCGCCCCCAGCACCGATCTGTTTTGGATAAATACCTATGCCCGCCTTGCCCAACCGGGGGAGAGTTTTACCTTCGAACATTACGCCCCGAAAATCGGCCGGTATTACGAGATCTCCGCCTTCAGCACCGGAGATAACAAATTTGTTACTATTGTATCAGACATCACGCAGCGCAAGCTTGTCGAATGTTCCCTGGAGGAGAGCGAGGAAAAGTTCCGTGCCCTCGTCGAGAACATGACCGATGTCGTCCTGCGCATCGACCCTGCGTTCGCAATCACCTATGTAAACACGGCAGTCCAGGCCGTCTTCGGGATCAAGGATGAGGAGCTGATGGGCCGGCCACTCCAGGCCCTCCCCATCCCCCCCGATCTGACGGAGAGAATCGAGAGCCACATTCGTGCCACTCTTGCACGCAAACAAGCGAGCGGAGCTCAGTTCGACCTGTCCAATCAAGCGGGGGCACGCATCATCGAATGGCGCTCTGTGCCGGAATTCGACGACAGTCACGAGGTCGCATCCGTGCTCAACATCATCCGGGATGTCACCGACCGCTGGCTGTCAGAGGAGGCCCTGCGTGACAGCGAAGAGCGGTTCAAGGTTCTCGCACGGGCTGCGGAGGAGGGGATCGTCTTTTCCCGGGATGGCATCATCATCGACTGCAATCCCCGATTCCTGCCGATGGTCGGGCTCGAGGAGATGTCCCAGGTCATCGGCACCCGGCTCGCCGATCATTTTTCTGTTCGATATCAGGACGAGGTGACACGCAGGATCGCCACCAAGAGCGAAGAGCCGTATGAGGCCGAACTGGTATCGGCATCCGGCAGAATCTCCTGTGTCCGGATATCCGCCAAACACATCACCTATCGCGGCAGCGTGGTCCGGGTTTCAGCCCTCCAGGATCTCACAGAGGAAAAGCTGGCTTCGGCCCGCCTCCGGGAGTCGAATGAGCGACTCCACCACCTTGCCGCCGAGCTGGAGTCGGTGCGCGAGGAGGAAAAAAGCCCGTCTCTCCCGGCAGATCCACGATGAACTCGGCCAGCTCCTGACGGGGATGAAAATCGAACTGGGAAGGCTCGCCACCTGGACCCGCCAAACCTCGGCCAAGGTCAAAGCCGATCATGCCGAAAAAATCCACCAGAAAGTCACCGAACTCTCCGGCCTCGCGGAAGAGGCCATCAACACGACGCGCCTCATCTCACGGGAGCTGCGCCCCAGCGTCATCGACGATCTCGGCCTCGCTGCAGCGATCGAGTGGCAGCTCGGCAATTTCCAGGAGCGCACGGGACTGACCTGTGGCCTTGAGATCACAAGCGAGGTCCAGCTTCCCAAAAACGTCGCCGTGAACGCTTTCCGGATCCTCCAGGAGTCGCTGACCAACATCGCCCGCCACGCCCATGCCCGTCATGTCAACATCCGTCTCGGTATCGAGCACGAGATGTTCGTCCTGTCGATCGAGGATGATGGGGTGGGCATCGGAAAAGTTGCCTTGGACTCCTCCCGCTCCCTTGGTATCATGATCATGCAAGAGAGAGCTCGCAAATGCCTCGGGAATCTTGAGATTTCCGGAGCGAGGGGAAGAGGAACGACCGTTCGTCTGGAAATCCCCATGTGCAGAGAGAGGACAACGCCATGATCAGGGTATTCATCATAGACGACCATCCGATCGTCCGGAAAGGCATCAGGGAGACCGTCACGGATGCGGCCGACATGAGCGTGGTCGGCGAGGCTGCGACGGGGGAACAGGGCATCGCCTGGCTTGGGGAAAACGCCTGCGATGTCGTCATCCTCGACCTGTCCCTCCCCGGCCTGCCGGGATTGGAAGTGCTGAGCCGCGTGAAATCACTCGCAAAGTCTCTTCCCGTGCTGATCATGACGATGCATGCCGAGAAGATCTATGCGGCCCGGGCGTTCAAGCTGGGGGCCTCAGGATTCATTCCCAAGGACTCTCCGCCCGAGGTGATCATTGAGGCCCTGAGAAAAGTCGCCTCCGGTGGCAAATTCGTGACCCCCGACATGGCTGAAAAGATGCTCTTCGAACGCGAGGAGAACGGGAAAAAGCCGCATGAGGTCCTCTCAAACCGCGAATTTTTGATCCTCAAAATGATCGGAACAGGCGACTCCCCCCAGAAAATCGGCGAGCTGCTCAGCATCAGCGTCAAGACCGTCAGCACCTACCGCGCCCGCATTCTCCAGAAACTCGGGCTGAAGACCAACGCGGAATTGGTACGCTACTGTATCCAGAACCAGCTGGACAGCGATTGATCTCTTTTCACCATCCGCTTCCCAAGCAGCTTTTCGAAGGCTTGTAGGAAATTTCCTACAAGCCTTCGGTAATTTTTCCGACACTTTCGCTTCCCTGTTGCTGACCGGTCATTCATCGATTCCTGACGCAAAGATTCGGAAGTTGCAGGACATACAAACACCCCCGAAAAACGTATAGTTTGATATAGGAAATCTGGAAAAAAATTTTCCAAACGTCCTCCAAAACGTTGCCACAGACAGAATGCAACGGGTACTGATATGAAGCACGACCTGGCCTCTATTCCGACAACGACCCGCGACAAGGTCCTGCGGCTCACCCTGCGTGGCCGAGCCGGTATCGACCAGGCGAAGGAAGCGCATGCGCTTCTCTCGTCGGCGCTCGCACAGGCTCAGACCCTGGTCCTCGACCTGAGACGGGTCTCCGGCCCTGACCTCACACTCCTGCAACTCCTCGTTTCCACACGCCGCACCGCCACCAACCAGGGCAAGCAACTTCTCATCGCAGCTCCCGGCCCTTCCCCCGAGCTGGCCGTTCTCGCCGCAAAGGCCGGGGTGGCTGACCGCCCCGGCGAATGGCTCGGCATACCACTTACGGAGCATGCTTGATGTCAACGCATATCTTGATCGCCGACGACTCTGCCAGCATGCGCGCGATGCTGACGTTCACCCTGAAAAACGCCGGATACCAGGTGACCGTGACCGTCGATGGCTCCGAGGCGCTTCAGATGGCCCCACAGTGCCGGCCGGCTCTCGTCATCACCGACCTGAACATGCCCCGCGTGGACGGGATCGAGCTCATCCGCTGTCTCCGCGCCGACCCCGGGTTTCGTCATGTCCCGATCCTGATGCTGACAACGGAATCCCAGGATAACCTGAAACGCGCGGGCAGGGAAGCAGGCGCAACCGGCTGGATCGTCAAGCCCTTCAACCCGGAGCAGCTGCTGGCAGTCGTGAAGCGAGTCCTCGGAAACTGACGCAACACTTCAAACTATATATCTTACGCTATTACTCATCGATCGTCCCCCGATCCGGAGCGGACCAGACGTCGCATGAACACCCCCGGCAATGACAGCGGATTCCGGGAAGAAGCCCTGGATCTCCTCGTTCAGCTCGAATCTTTCCTCCTCGAACTGGAGAGGGAGCCCGAGAATCGCGAGCTGATCGATCAGGTATTCCGGATCATGCATACCATCAAAGGCTCGGGAAGCATGTTCGGGTTCGACGACGTCGTGACCTTCGTTCACGAGATCGAGACTGTCTACGACCACGTCCGGTCCGGCAGACTCCGGGTCACCAGCGCTCTGATCAACCGAACCCTCCAGGCCAGAGACCAGATCAAACTGTTGGTCACCACAGGGCATCCCGACGAGCCCGCCAATATCGCTCTCATCGGCCAGTTGATCACTGAGTTCCGAGCCATGAGCGGCTCAGCTCCGACAGCTACGGTCGCCGGGCGTGAGTCACGGTCCTCTGCAGAAGAGCCTTCCGTTCCACCTCTGCAAGCCAGTTCGACGGGCGAGACCGGCTACTGGCACATCCATTTTGCCCCGAAGCCCGGGTTCTTTCTGAACGGAAGCAACCCGATGGGTCTGCTCAACGAGCTTGCCACGCTTGGCCAGACCCGTGTGCGAGTTTCGACGGAGTCGGTCCCCCCCCTGCAGGAACTGGACCCGGAATCCTGCCATCTCGTGTGGGATATCGACATTCGAACGGATGCCGGTCTGAACGCCATCAAGGATGTGTTCATCTTCGTCGAGGAAACGGCTCAGATCGACGTCACCCCGATCGACTCGGCCTCCTGGGACGCCGCCGCCGATCCCGCCCTTCCAGGCGCCTCGGAGCTGGATCCTCCCCCCATCACAACTCCCCCTTCACAGTCCGACGTCCCTCCCCGGGGACAAAGGGAAGACGATATCGGAGCCGGCAAACTCGACCGCATCGTCGAGCTGATCGGCGAGCTCGTAACCGTCCAGGCCCGCCTAAACCAGCTGGCAACACAGCGGGAAGACAGCGAGCTGCTCTCGATCGCCGAGGAGTTGAACCGCCTGAGCACCAATCTGCGGGACAACGCCCTGAAGGCGCGCATGGTCCCAGTCAGCACGGTGTTCGATCAGTTTCACCAGCATCTTCAGGAAATCGCAACCCAGAATGGCAAGGAAATCGATCCCCTTCTTTCTGGCGGCGAAACGGAACTCGACAAGGACATCCTCAACCGTCTGCTCCCTCCGTTGCGCCACCTCCTGCGTCTCGTCACCACCCACAGCATCGAGCGGCCAGACCAGCGAAAGGATGCCGGCAAAGAGCCCCGCGCACAGGTACACATCTCGGCCCACCACTTCGGTGGCAACTTCTGCATCGAGATCCAGGACGACGGTCAGGGTTTCGCTCCGGAGTTCCTTTCGGACCGCGCCCGCGCCCTCGGACTCAACGTCGATGGAAACGGAATGAGCAGCCCCGAACTTCTCCGCCTCCTCTGCCACCCCGGATTTCTGCCGGAGGGAGGACTCGCTTCCGTCAAGGCCGTCATCGACGAGCTCCGTGGCTCGATCGACGTCGAGAACCATCCGGGCAAGGGCCTTGGGTTCACGCTGCGGCTGCCCCTGACCCTCTCGATCATCGAAGGCCTGGTCGTGGCCCTTGGCACGTGGCTGTTCGTCCTCCCTCTTGCCGCCGTCGAGGAGTGTATCGAGCTGACCCGGCAGGACGAGGAGCTCAACTACCGGAAGAACGTCATCATGGTGCGCGACCGGATCGTCCCCTATATCCCCCTCCGGGAAAAGTTCGGCATCGCCGGTGCCCCGCCGGAGATCCAGCAGGTCGTAATCGTGGGGATCGGGCAGCACCGCGTCGGCTTCGTCGTGGACCAGGTCATCGGGGAGTTCCAGACGGTCATCAAGCCTCTGGGCAAAATTTACAAGGACGTCAGCGGCATCTCCGGCGCCTCGATCCTGGGTGATGGCACGGTCGCCCTGATCATCGATCTCACGAAGATCATCCTGGAAGAACAGCTGCACGAGTTCACGGCGAAAGGAGCATAAACCATGGCATTCAGTTTTTTCTTCCGCGACCTCCCGACCCTGGATACCGCTGCCCGCAACATGGTGGCGCAAACCATGGGCTGCACCCGCATCCGTGTCTGGGTGGCCGGCAGTGCCAAGGGGCAGGAAGTCTACACCCTCGCCTTCCTTCTCGCCGAACAAATGGGCTATTTCAGCTTCCAGAACCTGCGCATCGAGGCGACCGACATCGAGGCCGAGTTCGGCGAAATCATCCTGCAGGGGATCTATCACAAAACAGATCTCGAGAGGATTCCCCAAATGTATTTTGACAAATATTTCAAACCCGCCGACAAACCAGACCATTTTCAGGTCATCGAACCCGTCCGGCGTCGGGTGCAGTTCACTCATCATGACCTGCTTTCTTTGAAGCCCATTGGAGAGGGATTCAATCTGATCGTTTGTAAAAACGTCCTGCTTCATTTCCAGCCCCAGGAACGGGTGGACGTCTTTCAGATGTTCCATGCGACTCTTGCGTCCGAAGGCATTCTCGCCAATGAAAACACCCAGAAGCTGCCGCCGGAAATCGTTCCCCTGTTCGAACAACTCTCGGGAGACACACAGGTCTACAGGAAAGTGTCACGTGCCGCATGAAAATCCTCCCTCTCACCCCCAACCCCCGCACCTACAGCTGCATTCCCTACCTCGTTCTCGGGTCGTGGAACCGGCTGGAGGACATGAACACCCTCGTCGACACAGGCTCCGACGCGTTCATTCTCGGGCAGATCAGCGGGATCAACACGGGGGTCGGGAAGCGGGCAGTCGAGCGAATCGTGCTGACACACAACCATTTCGACCACACAGGCGGGGTGGATGCGATCAAGAGGGAGTATGCCTCCGAAGTTCTGGCCTGGAACCCCAGCCCGCTGGTGGATCGCCTGCTTCACGATGGAGAGCTGCTCCAACTCGGTGACCGGACCTTTCTGGTCATTCATGCCCCGGGCCACTCACACGACTCGGTCTGCCTGTTCTGCGAAGAAGACGGCGTGCTGTTCTCGGGTGACACTCCCATCCGCATCCAGTCGCCCGGCGGAACATACAGTGAAAAATATATCGACGTATTGGAACGCCTGGCTGCGATGAACATCCGCACGATCTATCCCGGCCATGATGCTCCGATCACCGAGGAGCCGCTCACACTTCTGCGTCGCTCCTGCCTACTGGCGAAGAGCGGCACCATTCTACCGGCCGATTCTTCCGAGAAAGGAGGTCTGTGAAGAACATAGCTCGATGCTTCCAGATGCTTCGGGAGAAACGTCCGCAGCGATGAAGACCGGTATGCATGACGGAAGATTGAATTCCAGGTTCCCTAAGGTCCGAAACCGGCCGGGTGGCCGGTGAGCCCCCCGTATTACAGCCGTCCTGACCGACGGCAGAACAGACAAGGAGTAGCCATGAAGAATATACGGTTGCGCCCCAAGATTTTGGCCATCGTCGCACTTGCTGCCATTTTACCGCTTGTCGTTACCATGTTTGTCATCCATTACTACAAGTCTTCTACGGAGAAGGTGGTCCTGGATGAGATGAGCTCCGCCCATCTCAACTCCCTTCGCCAGATCGCGATCGACGTCAAGAGCATGCTGACCGCAGCGAACAATATCCTCGAAGTACAGGTGAAAAATCATCTGAAAGTGGCGCACGAGACCCTCGCACAGGCAGGCAATGTCGATCTGTCCGCCGAATCGACGGAATGGCAGGCGGTGAACCAGCTCACCGGCGCCGCCACCCGGGTCATGCTGCCGAAGCTCTCCATCGGTTCCCACCCCCTCGAAGCGGTCTATGACCTCAGCGCGGCGGTTCCGGTGGTGGACAAGGTCAGTGCGATGGTGGGCGGCACCTGCACCATTTTCCAGCGTATGAACCAGAATGGCGACATGCTGCGCGTCGCCACCAACGTCCAGAAAGACAACCAGCGGGCGATCGGCACCTACATTCCCGCCGTAAATCCCGACGGTCAGCCTAATCCGCTCATCTCGGCCGTCCTTTCAGGACAGTCGTGGTTCGGCCGAGCTCTGGTCGTGAACGACTGGTGTCGCGCGGGATATGAGCCGCTCAAGAACCCGTCGGGCGAGGTCATTGGGATGCTGTACACCGGGGTCAAGGAGGAAGCCACCCCCGCCATCCGTAAGTCCATCATGGAAACGAAAGTGGGCAAGACGGGGTATGTGTTCGTTCTTTCCGCTTCGGGCGCCAACAAGGGTCAGTATGTGATCTCGGCAGAGGGGAAGCAGGACGGGGTCAACATCTATGACGCAAAGGATGCTGACGGCAACTCCTTCGTTCATACCATGATTACCAACGCCCTGGCCCTTAAGGCCGGAGAAGTCTCCTTCGAAAAATACCCCTGGAAAAACGTCGGGGAAACGACCGCCCGCATGAAAACGACGGCGATCGCCTATTTCGAGCCCTGGGATTGGGTCATCGGTGCGAGCGCCTATGACGAGGATTTCCTTGCCGTCACCGGAGAAGTGACGTCGGCCATGAACAAGATGACGGCCGGCTCTCTCATCGGCGGCCTGCTCATCCTGTCGGCAGTCCTTTTCCTCGGATATCTCATCGTGACAACGATCACGAACCAGGTTGGCAACCTGAGCCAGGCCGCCAGCGTCATCGCCGCCGGCCGGACGGATCTGTCAATCGAGTTCCAGTCAAAGGACGAGATCGGGGAGCTGGCTGACTCGTTCCGGAGCATCATCCAGGCACAGAAAGCCAAGGCGGAAGCTGCCGAGCGGATCGGCCGGGGCGACCTCACCGTATCCGTTGCCATCGCCTCAGAGGGTGATACTCTCGGCAAGGCCATGACGGCAATGAAGGAGAACATCACCTCGCTTGTCCGGGAAACCAATGTTCTCATCCAGGCCGCGACGGAAGGCAAACTGGCCACCCGCGCCGATGCCAGCAAGCACCAGGGTGATTTCCGGAAAATCATCGAAGGGTTCAACCAGACCCTCGACGCCGTTATCGGGCCTCTCAACATTGCCGCCGAGTATATCGACCGGATCAGCAAGGGCGACCTGCCCCGGAAGATCACCGACTCGTATGCCGGCGACTTCAATGAGATCAAGAACAATCTCAATAACTGCATCGATAATATCAATGCCCTGGTCAACGATGCGAACGCTCTCAGCAAGGCCGCCGTTGAAGGCAAGCTGGCAACCCGGGCCGACGCGACCAGACATCAGGGGGATTACCGCCGGATCGTCGAGGGCGTGAACCAGACGCTCGATGCCGTCATCGGGCCCCTCAACGTTGCTGCCGAGTATATCGACCGGATCAGCAAGGGCGACATTCCGAAGAAGATCACCGATTCGTATGCCGGCGACTTCAATGAGATCAAGAACAATCTCAACAACTGCATCGATGGCCTCGGAGGTCTCGTCGAAGCCAGTCAGGTTCTGGAACGCATGGCCAAGAACGATTACACCGTCAAGGTCGAAGGGACTTACCAGGGGGTCTTCGCCCAGACCGCCGAGGAAGTCAACAGCGTTCGGGAGCGGGTTCTCCATGTCATCGAAACGTGCAACAAGATCGCCGCAGGTGATTTGTCGGATCTTGGAGCCTACAAGAAACTCGGAAACGGGGCAGGCCGGAGAAGCGAGAATGACCGGCTGGCTCCCGCCCTCATTGCCGTTATGGAAAATCTCACGGCACTGGTAACGGACGCCGAGATGCTTGCCAAAGCCGCCGTGGAAGGCCGCCTGGCTACACGGGCTGATGCCGCCAAGCACCAGGGGCATTATCGGAAGATCGTCGAAGGAGTCAACCAGACCCTCGACTCGGTGATCGGGCCCCTCAACGTCGCAGCCGAGTATATCGACCGCATCAGCAAAGGTGATATTCCCAAGCCCATCACCGACACGTATTCGGGAGACTTCAACGAGATCAAGAACAACCTCAACCTGCTGATCGAAGCCAACGTGACGATGACCACCGCCGCGAAGGAGATGGCTCTTGGCAATCTGTCGATCGAGGTCCGGGAGCGATCACCCCAGGACGAGCTGATGCGTTCCCTCAAGGGAATGATCGACGCGATGAAGTTGATCACCAGCTCCGCTCAGCAGATTGCCGAAGGCAATCTGTGTGTCGAGATCCACGAACGGTCGGTACATGACGACATGCTCAAGGCTCTCCGCCTGATGGTGCAGCGACTGACCGCGACGGTCAACGACATCCGCAACGCGTCGGAAAACGTCGCCAAGGGCAGCAACGAGCTCTCCTCCAGCGCCGAACAGATGTCCAGCGGAGCCAACCAGCAGGCGACAGCCGCCGAGGAGGCCAGCTCCTCGATGGAGGAAATGAGCAGCAACATCCAGCAGAACGCCGATAACGCTGCCCAGACCGAAAAGATCGCCCGCAAAGCCGCCGAGGATGCCCAGGACGGAGGCAAGGCCGTCGCCGAAACGGTCCAGGCGATGAATGAGATCGCCTCAAAGATCTCGATCATCGAGGAGATCGCACGTCAGACCAACCTTCTGGCCCTCAATGCCGCGATCGAGGCGACCCGCGCCGGCGAACACGGGAAGGGCTTCGCGGTCGTCGCATCCGAGGTCCGCAAGCTCGCTGAACGCAGCCAGCATGCGGCAGGCGAGATCAGGAACCTTTCCGCATCGAGCGTCAAGGTCGCGGGTCGCGCAGGTGAGATGCTGGCCAAGATCGTTCCCGACATCCAGAAGACGGCCGAGCTCGTCCAGGAAATCAGCTCCGCCTGCAAGGAACAGACGACGGGAGCAGACCAGATCAACAAGGCCATTCAGGAACTGGACCAGGTCATCCAGCAGAACGCCGCCGCCGCGGAAGAGCTCTCCTCCACCTCCGTCGAGATGACCTCCCAGGCGGAACAGATGAGATCCATCATCTCGTTCTTCAAGGTAGAATCCTCCGGACAGGCCACGCAGGGACTGGCAGAGCATGCCACGACCATGGTCAAGACCGCTGTCGCCAAGCCCATTCCCTCCAAATCCGCCGAAAGCGCGGAATCCCGGAAACAAGTCCAGAAGGGGAAAAAGGCGCAGCCGAAGCAGGGTGGTGTGACCATCAGTCTTGGTGACGAGTTTGCGTCCGACAAGCAGGACAGCGAATTCGAGAAATACTGACACGAGCGGGTGGCGGTTCCCTCCCGGGAGCCGCCACCTTCTTCCGCCACAAGGAGATTCACATGTCTGCAAATGACACGAAGACCATCATCACCTCCATTCAATATCTCACCTTCAAGCTCGGCGAGGAGATCTACGCCGTCGATGTCGCCAAAGTCCGGGAAATCCTGGACTTCTCGCCAATTACGAAAGTCCCGCGCACGCCCGACTACATGCGTGGTGTCATCAACCTCCGCGGAAGTGTCGTTCCTGTCGTGGATATGCGTCTGAAGTTCGGCATGCCCAAGACCGAGAAGTCCGTGAACACCTGCATTGTCGTCGTGGAGGTGATGCTCGAGAACGAGTCCACCATCATCGGAGCGCTCGCCGACTCGGTCCAGGAAGTCATCGAGCTCGAGCCCGGCCAGATCGAACCACCACCGAAAATCGGTTCCCGCCTGAAGGTGGAGTTCCTGAAGGGCATGGGGAAGATCGGTGATCATTTTCTGATGATCCTCGACATCGACAAGGTGTTTTCGTCCGGGGAAATCCTGATGGCCCAGGAAATGGCCAATACGGGAAAGCAGCTCTCGGAACAGGGCAGCTGATCTGAAATCCCCGGGGAAGGATGCATATGTTCACAGGACCGAATGGATGGCTGGAGCTCAGCAACACAGAATTCTCGCAGCTGAGCAGGTTTATCTACGACCGCTGGGGCATCAACCTGCCCCCGACCAAGCGGCAGCTTCTGGAAGGCAGACTCCGCAAACGCCTGTCGCACCTGCAGATGACCTCGTTCCAGGAATACTGCAGCTATCTGTTCAGCCCGGCCGGCATCGAGAGCGAAGCCCCGCTCATGATCGATCTGGTCACGACGAACAAGACGGAGTTCTTCCGCGAAGCCGATCATTTCGAGTATCTCGCGCACACCGCCGTTCCCGATCTCCGGAGCCGCCTCACCTCATTCTCCAACGACCAGCTGCGGGTGTGGAGCGCCGGCTGTTCCAGCGGCGAAGAACCTTACACGCTCGCCATGGTCCTCAACGAATGCCGTCTTGCCACCCCCGGGCTCCGGGTCCGCATTCTGGCCACGGACATCTCCTCCCGCATGCTTTCGGTGGCACGCGAGGGGATCTATCCTGAATCCAGAATCGAACCCATTCCCCTCGAGTGGCGGCATCGGTATCTCCTCCGAAGCAAAGACCCCTCCCGACACCTCGTCCGCTTCGTCCCAACGCTCCGGGAAATGATCACCTTCCACCGCCTGAATTTGATGGAAATTGCGGCCCAGGTGCGGGACACATTCCATGTCATCTTCTGCCGCAACGTCATCATCTACTTCGACAAACCAACCCAGGAAAAGGTGATCCGGGATTTCCACCAGCGGCTCACCCCCGGCGGCTATCTGTTCCTCGGCCATTCCGAAACGCTGACCGGGATGAACCTCCCCTTCCTGCCCGTCGCCCCGACCGTCTACCGGAAAATCTGATCCCAGGAGCCCCCGTCATGAAGAAGCCCATCCGCGTGCTGATCGTCGACGACTCTGCGGTCGTCCGAAATGCCCTGATTGAGCTGCTTCGGTCGGAGGAGGAGATCACGGTCATGGGCGTGGCCCCTGACCCATATATTGCGGTTCAGAAGATTGCCGAGGAGATCCCCGATGTTATTCTGCTCGATATAGAAATGCCCCGGATGGACGGTCTGACCTTTCTCCAGAAAATCATGACGCAGCACCCGATCCCGGTTGTCATCTGCTCCAGCCTCGTCGGGGAAGGATGCGAATCCTCCCTTCGGGCATTCGAGTATGGGGCGGTCGAGATCATCACGAAACCCCGGTTGGGCACACGGACATTTCTCGAGGAATCCCGCGTCCAGATCTGCGATATTCTCAAGGCAGCCGCCGCAGCGAAGCCGCGCAAACTGTCCCCCCCGCCCTCCATCTCGCCCAAGCTGTCGGCCGATGTCATCCTCGAGAAACCCGGCAGCCAGGCCATGGTTCAGACGACGGAAAAGCTCATCGTGGTCGGCGCATCGACGGGGGGCACGGAAGCACTCCGGGAATTCCTGATGGCGCTTCCCCTCGACTGCCCCGCCGTCGTGATCGTCCAGCACATGCCGGAAAAATTCACCGCCTCCTTCGCCCAGCGCCTCGACTCCCTCTGCCGGGTCTCGGTAAAGGAAGCCACCAGCGGGGACACCCTGATGCGGGGCCATGTTCTGATCGCGCCCGGCAATCATCACATGCTGGTGAAGCGCAGCGGAGCCCGGTATTACGTGGAAATCAAGGATGGTCCCCTGGTCTCGCGGCATCGCCCCTCGGTGGACGTCCTCTTCCGCTCCGCGGCCCGGTATGCCGGGAAGAACGCCGTGGGCGTGATCATGACGGGAATGGGGGACGACGGAGCCCGGGGCATGTCCGAGATGAAGGAGGCAGGCGCCATCACGGTGGCGCAGGACGAAGCGACATCGATCGTCTTCGGCATGCCCAACGAAGCCATCAAGCGGGGCGGTGTCGATCACGTCCTTCCCCTTCACCGGATCGCCCGCGAAGTCCTTCGGCTCTGCGGTGAAGAGAAATGAGGAACAGCAGCATGCAACTCATCTCCGAACACGGGCTCGCTTCTCAGCCCCGAAAGATCGTCAGGCTCGATATCGGACAACTCTTCGCCTGCCGGGAAGCAGCTGTGATCTACACTCTGCTGGGTTCCTGCGTCTCCGCCTGCCTGTTCGACCCCGTGGCCCGCGTCAGCGGCATGAATCACATACTGCTCCCCGGTCAGCCGGATTTCGCCACCTTCAACGATAGTGCTCGCTATGGTGTTAATGCGATGGAAGTGCTGATCAACGAAATGACCAAACTCGGCGCAATGCGTTCCCGGCTCACGGCAAAGGTGTTCGGGGGCGGTCAGATGCTTGCCACCCTCCTTCCCGGCAAGCGGCCGGGGATGAAGAATGTCGAGTTCGTACTCGAGTATCTCCAAATGGAGAACATCCGGGTGCTCAGTCAGGACGTCGGCGGTCCCTGGGCGCGGGTTCTCAAATTCCACACGAACACGTTCGAGGTTTACGTCAAGAAAATCCGCTCCCATGTCGCCCGCCCCGTCTGCGACGACGAGAACCGGTATGAGCAGACCGCGACGAATCATGCAACCAGCGAAACGAACATCACCCTGTTTGACAGCAATTAGACACAGATCGGAGGCTTGATCATGAGCGATGAAATGAAAACACTGTTCCGGGAAGGCGCGATAGAGCATCTTGGCGAACTGGAGGAGGCAATCCTGAAACTTGGGGAAATGCCTACCGATATGGCCGAAATCGACCGCCTGTTCCGTGTCATGCACACGATCAAAGGATCGGCCGGCATGGTCGGGCTCGATGATGTCTCGGCCTTCGCCCACCAGCTCGAGTCAGAATTCGACCTGATCCGACAGGGAAAGTCCGAATTCACGCCGGCCATGCTCGATCTGGCCCTTCTCTCCCGCGATCAGATGATGGCGATGATCGATGCCCATTTCGGGGGTCCGCCCGCGGATCCGGAATGTTCGAAGGAGCTGATTGCCGAAATCCGCAGTCACCAGAAGCAGGGGCCAGCCCAAGCCGTTCAGGCGGATCAGGAACTCCTGAAGAAGGGGGTCGCCGAGCTTCCGCGGCTGATGGGCTCCGCAGCAGCCCTGACGGAAACGGCCGAACGCCTTCAGCAGGTGCTACTCCTCAGCCGCCGACTGAATATTCAGTGCCTGGAAGAATTTCTCCGGGAGTTCCAGGAGGATTTCGCAAATGCCGCGCGGCTGGGGCGGCTCTTTCCCCCCGAAGCCTGGACGATTGCTGCCCAGGCGGGCCAGGAAGCCATCCAGATGCTGACGGACACCCTCGCACCACCCCCGGATGATATCGATCCCATGAAGATCATGGAAGCTCTCGAACGGCCCCTTTCGATCAAAGCCGCGTGGCAGGCGATCCGGCCACGGTTCACCGACATGCCCGGCCGGCCCCGCACCTTCAGGATCCTGGTTCCCTGCCCTGGCGGGAATGTTCCCTCCGGAGTGCCCACGGACCTGGTGCTCGAAAAGCTGAAGGAGTTCGGCCCGATCAGACTCCTCCAGCGCGTCCTCCCGACAGTCCCGGACCTCATCCCAACAGATGGCCACCCCCTGGCCAAGGAGGAAGCGGCATGAGCACCGCCAACCGCCCCAGCGAGCCCTCCCACCCTCCGTCGCTCGAGCTGCTGCTGAAGACCGACAAGTCCCGGCAGGAGCTCCTCGATCTCCTCTCCTCCCTCACGGGCTCAGATGACATCTCGATCGAGGAAGTAGCCGACCAGGAATTCGGGCCTGCAGGCGGCAGCGGCGTCCAGATGCTGGGTCAGATTCTCGTCGAGCAAGGGGCGGTCTCTACCAATGAGCTCAACAAGGCACTTGCCGATCAGAAACCGATCGGTGAACGTCTGATAGAGCAGGGGCTGGCATCTCGAGCGCAGGTAAACGATGCCCTCCAGATCCAGCACAAGCAGAAAGAGCAATTCGAGAAAAAGTTCAAGACAGAGGCAATCACCAGCATTCGTGTCAGCTCCTCAAAGTTGGACAAGCTGGTGAATCTGATCGGCGAACTCGTCACTGTCCAAGAGCGGCTTTCCCAGGTTTCCTCAACAGTCCGTGACTGCCCCCGGGAACGGATATACGATCTTCTCCAGCAGTTCAATATCAACAGCATTTCGGAAGAGATCAGTCGTCTGACGAACGGCCTCCGCGACAACGCCCTCAGCATCCGCATGCTGCCGATCGAAACGACGTTCAGCAAGTTCAAGCGATTGATTCATGACCTGTCGGTGAATCTCACAAAAGAGATTGAACTGACAATGAGCGGCGGTGAGACCGAGATCGACAAGACCGTGATCGACAAGCTCGACGAGCCGCTGATGCATCTGATCCGCAACAGCGCCGATCACGGCATCGAATCCCCCGACGAGCGGGAAGCCCTGGGCAAGCCTCGCAAGGGAACGATCCACCTTGCCGCCGAGCAGGCCGGGGGGAATGTCGTCATCCATGTCAGGGACGACGGCCGCGGCCTCAGGCGCGACGCGATTCTCGCGAAAGCGATTGAGAAAAAGCTGATCGCACCAAACGCCGAATTGTCCGACAAAGAAATATATAATCTGATATTTCTTCCGGGGTTCTCGACCGCCGAGAAAGTGACCAATGTCTCAGGCCGGGGCGTCGGCATGGATGTCGTGAAGAAGACGATCGAGGATCTGAGAGGCAGTCTCGAGGTCACAAGCACCCCTGGAAAAGGTTCTCAGATCGACATCACTCTTCCGTTAACGCTGGCCATCATCGACGGCCTCCTCGTGACGATCGCCGGCCAGCCATTCATCCTCCCGCTGAGCCTTGTCGAGGAGTGTATCGAACTTTCCCGCGAAGCCCATGACACCTTCACGGACAAAAATCTCATCACGGTGCGTGGAGGAATGGTGCCATTCATTCCGTTGCGAGAGCGGTTCTCGATTGGCGGAGAACGGCCCCCGATCGAGCAGGTCGTGATCTGCCGAGTCCGCAGCGAACGAATCGGCCTGTTGGTCGATTCCGTCATCGGCGAGCACAAGACCGTCATCAAGCCGCTCGGGAAGATCTATCGGAACGCCCAGGACTCTTCCGGGGCCACCATTCTCGGCGACGGCTCGATCGCTCTCATCCTGGATGTCGGAAGGATCCTGAAGGGGGAAGCGGGTCTTGCGTTTGCTCAGGGAGGCCATGTATAAGAAGAGGCAACTCTACGCGGGCCAGCGGATTACTGCTCTTCACTCCGGATTGTTGGCAGAGGACACCAGATTGAGTTCCACCACTTCTCAGGCAAAATACACGTTGGAAACACTCGTGGGCGGCATCGCCCTCATGAGAATCTCCGGCACGGTTTCCGACCAGGACTTCGACCTTTCGAACGCGCTGTCGAGCCTTTCCAAAAAACATCCCCACATCATCCTCGATTTGACCGGGCTCATCGCAGGAACCCCGAAATTTTTCAGTTTTCTCGGAGATCTTTCGGCCCGATCGAGGATCAAGGTCATCGTGACCGCGGCGGCCGTCATCGAAAATTGCAAGCAGATTGGCTTGCAGACGTATCCGACTGAGAAAAGCGCGGCTCTCGCCTATGCCGGTGACGAAACGGTCCGGATGCTTCTCGCCAAGCTTCGGGACGTTCCGATCCTGAACACCGAAGCGTATCAGCTGATCTCCTCCCTGGCGCAGCCCGACATATCCTTCCCGGAGCTCGAAGCCAGGATCGGCAACAATCCGGGACTCTGCAGCCAGGTGATCCGGGTGGCGAACTCCGCGTATTTCCGCCGGGCCAATCGGGTCGAAACCCTTCAGCAGTCGCTCGTGACTCTTGGCTTCTCGAATCTCCGGCAACTGTTCTGGTATAACTTTTATAATAGCACAACGAATCTTTTCCGGGCCCAGATCGACGTCATCGAACATGGGCGGAAATGCGCCAAGCTGGCTGAGTTCATCTGCCGATCCGCCGGCAGCAGTGGGGAGGAGTGTTCAAAAGTCAGACTGGCGGCACTCCTTCACGATATCGGGCGGCAGGCTCTCGCCTTCTTTTTCCCCCAGCAGTACGAAAAGGTGCATACCCTGATCCACAATTCCGGAATCCACAGCTTCACGGCCGAGCTGATGGTATTCGGCACGGAACACCAGAGCATCGGGAGCCTTCTGTGCCAGAAATGGAATTTCCCGGATTACATGAGCGGCATCATCGCCGACCATCATTATCTCCAGGCAAGCAACTGGAACACGCTCACCCTGCCGGTGTTCATCGCCAACAATTTTCTGAATGAATCTCAGAACATTCCCTTCACCAGTTGGTTCCAGAAGCTTGAAGCATATTTCTTCCTGAAAAGAAAAGACCTCCCCTGGGACGACGTGAAGAGTGAGTTCGAACAGGTCGTCGCAGGCGAGGTCGATCCGTTTTAACCGTTATTTGTCCATTTCCAGCTTCAGGACGATCTGCATCGGCCCCCATTCGGTGCCAAACTTCACAACGAACACCGGCGCCCGTGGAAACAACGAGATCTCGACGGATTTTCCGCGAATGATCGAGGGGCAGGACACGTCGCAGACATGACCGAGATCGTGCATCCGATGCGATGCGTCGGCCGCGATCATGTTCCCCATCTCACAGATGCTGCTTTCCGCGAGCTCGTTGAACTCGTTCACAGGCTCGCCCATCAGCAGGGCCGACGCGAACTTCAACGCCATGTTCTCGCCGATGATGATGACCATCTGGCCACGCACCGCTCCGGTGATCCCGATGATCGTCGCGATATCCGACACGATCCGGTAGTTGGGATCGACCGTGTTCACGGACTCCTTTCGGATATCGATATTACCAACTTTTTTAAAGATGTCCGCGGTTGCCAGGATGAACTGGTTCAGTATATTTGCATCCATATATTATCCTTGCCGGAATATTCCGGAATACTTCGTTTGCATTGAAGAGTATTTTGTGACGTTCCCACCGACAATGAGCTGGTCGTGGAACCCTTCGCAGGCATGGTGTCACGTCCGTCAGGACGCGGCATCACCAATGATCTGCTGAACCGTCTGCAGAACGCGCTCGGGCTGTAACGGTTTGACCAGGAAGCTTTTGGCCCCGGCCATGACGGCGGCTTTCACTTTATCGAGCTGCCCCATCGCGGAACACATGATGATCTTCGCTTTGGGATCGATCTTCATGATTTCCTGAACAGCCGTGATTCCGTCCATGTCCGGCATGGTGATATCCATCGTCACCAGATTCGGCATCAGGATGGGATATCGTTCGACCGCATCGGCACCGTTGGCCACTTCGGCAACGACCTTGTATCCTGCCTTCTCGAGAAGATTTTTGAGCATATACCGCATGACGGCGGCATCGTCCACGATCATGATTGTTTTCGCCACATTTAACCCCTGTCTCAGAATGAAGAAAGGTCTTGCAAACCGTATAAACAACAGAGTATCAGACCGTATTTCGAGAGTCAAAGCGTATCATCGCCACACCTTAGCCGCCCATTCCCGGCAGGCACAGCATCCTCCGGCCCGAATCGAGCCCCCCTTTCCGGAGCAGGCATGGCAAGAGAAGCCCTTGCATGTCATGCAAACGGCCAGTTCGGCAAAGGCTTTTCAAGCCGCCAAGCCCTTTTCACACACACATGAGGCAGGCATACGCAGTCTCTGGGGGCGGGTTCTGGAGCTTTATGGCTTGAACGATTCCAATCGTCAGGGATGAGTTGTATCCCGAGCAGTCTCGGTGGGACCGATTAGCTTCGCGAGCGTGGCAGCGCGGCTTGTGTCGAGCGGCGCCAGGCCGTCATAAGCTTCGCGCGCGACGTCAGGACGATTCGCCCGGACGGCGGCGGATCCGAGCGCCCACCAAGCATCGGCATTCGAGCGGTCCATGGCAATCGCCCGCCTGTAGGCGGCGAAGGCTTCTTCATAGCGCTTCCGACTCGTCTGGATGTCACCGAGGACGATGTGGGGCAGCGGATCGTCGGGCAGGTATTTCATCGCTTTGACGAGGTCGCCCGACGCAAGGTCGGTCCTACCGAGGGCCTGGTGAGACTTTGCCAGGATGCAGCATGAGCGTCCGATGCCTGGGTCGATGATCTCCTGGAGCAAAGCCATGGAGATCCCGATATCGAGTGTCTCCACGGCCTTGTCGTGGGCGTTCGTCGAAGCATACAACTCGCCCAGCTCGAGATAGGCCGCCACCAGGCTCGCATCAGCCTCGATTGCCTCGCGGTAGGCATTGATCGCGGCATCGATGTTCCTGTTTTCGCGGGAAAGGCGGGCCTTCTGCAGCAGTTTCTGGGCCGATTCAAACGTTTTCTGCCGAGCACGCTCCGCGCCCGTTGCGCCATCACGATCCATACGATCCATCGGCCGGGCCTGAAGCGGGCCGATCCCGCTGATCACCGAGGAACACAGCACGAACACCGCCGCTTTTCCCCAAAAACCCGTTCTCATCGCTTGCTCCTGACCTGCCTTGTCATTCCCGTCGCGGGATTGTCACGCATTCATTCTGCCACCAGTCGTCCGGATTTTCCATACGGTCCTGACGCCACTCATCCCCCTTCCGGTCCGGATTGGGAATCCGCCCGCGGCGGCGCCTCGGTACCGCCCGCCAAGCCGGCCACACGCGGACATCGTGCATGCCCAATAATTATCCATTCTAATGTATATTCACACAGATATTTTTAAATACCAGGGGTTGTTTCACGCCTCTTCACGCCATCAGCAAGGATCAGAGAGGCTTTCTGCTTTCAGTTTCATTCTTGTTTATCCTTGGCAGAGAGATTTTCGCCTGGGTTGGGGGGGATACGGAAAGGGGCCAGTGAAGTGGCGAAGCGATACGTCTGATGTTCCAGCCGGGTGTGCGTTCTGCGCCGCCATCATGTAGTCGGTTTTGCGCCGATCACGAGAAAGAGGAGCAGGTTCGCACAGTTCACGAGCGTCTCACTCCACCCCGGGCGGCCCCACGGATTCTGTTGCCTGGAGCCCCCTCGCCCAAGCTTCCTCCTGGAACCGGAGGCAACGGCGAAGCTGCCAGGCGAGAGGTCGCAGCTCGACCGAAAGGGACTCGCGGATCGGCAGACCGGCCTCCTGGAGGGCGGCGCCAACGAAGTTGTTGCAGTTCGCGAGTAGATGATATTTGCATCGATATGTATAATACCAAAAATCATCCCTCCGTTCGATCAGCTCGCCGCGGTCGCGATGGAGACGGGCGAGAAGTCGCTTTCGCCCCTCGTTCGACAGCCAGAATTTGAACACCCGGTCAGGGGCGAAGCCCTGGCGTTCCCCATAGGGAGACGAGAACACCCCGAACCGGATCACCCCGTCGGCCGTGAAAAATATCATTTTAACTATATCAAGCCAGGAGCGGCGCCGGTCGAGATACCATTCCCGCGTCCCCATGTGCCATTCCTGGAACATGCCGAGGTCCCGGTCAGGAATATCGATGGCCGAATGGATCTCCCCGAGCGAAACGTATACCACGTTGGCATCGTCGCGAACGGCGGGCGGCCAGAGCCCGGGATC
>DATCTT010000119.1:0-2016 GCA_036567845.1 Candidatus Ozemibacteraceae bacterium
CAAATCCAGCCGCAGTACATCTCCCAACCTAACTATCGCTGATCTTTAACAGTTGCAAAAATATAGTGCCGTAATTCCATATAGATAGGTGTGCCGAAGGAGTTCTTGGCACCACATAGGGTTCTTTGAAAAGCGGATGACGCTCACGAGAGCTCCCGGATGGTGAGCGGGATGGCCACGCCGACAGACTGGAAGAGCCTGCCGCAGCTGCCCTTGCATTCACTGCGAATGGCGAGGCGCTTTCCGTTATCTTCGATCACGATCTCCTGAAGGCTCTTGAGATCCTGCTTGATGTCGGCCCATTCGAAACAGTGGCCGGCCTTCTCCAGCCTGCGGTCCAGTTCCTTGCGGAGCACCAGGGCCAGAAAGCTGCAGAAGACATGGCCCCGGATCGCCTCGTCTCTCTGATGATAGATGGGCCGGGTCTCCAGGATGGACTTCATCTCCCGAAAGACCTGCTCGACCTGCCAGAGCTCCTTGTACTTGAGGGCCACCTGCTGCGCGCCGAGCCCCGTATTGGTCTTGAGGACCCACTTGCCGTCGAATCGCTCCTCTTCGAGGATTTTCTTCCGGTCGATGGAAACGCTATCCCGGTTAATCGAGAGATACTTCCGGTACCCCTTGTTGCCCACCAGCGACTTGGGATTGCTCCGGATCTTTTCCTGCAGGGCCTCGAGGATGGCCCGGCGGTCGGCGGCATCCTTGCGGGCCTGACGCTCGTTGAGGCAGACGATGTAGCGGCGCTGCTCGATCATGACCTCTTTGACCTTCAGCGGGGAGGGCTCTTTGGGGGATCCTCCCTCCGGGTAGACTTCCCGGTAGCGGCCGGCCCGGGACAGGACGTCCTCGTTGATCTCCCGAACCCGTCTCATCCGGGCCCCCAGGATGTAAAGGATCTTCTCTTTCTCCAGCCAGGCCATGGTCTGCTCACTGATCATCCCCCGGTCCGAAACGATGCAGAACCGCCCGATCTCGAAACGGCTTCGGATCCGCGCGATCACCGGGACGAGGGAGCGCACATCCGCCGTGTTGCCCGGCCACATCTCGCAGCAGACGGGGTGGCCGCTGTGGTCGAGGATGACGCCGACGATCATCTGGTTGCAATCGGGACGATGATCCTTGCTGTGACCCGGACGGCCAAGCGTCTGACCCCCCTCGCCCTCGAAGTAGACGGAGGTGGTGTCGAAGAAGACGCAATCGAGGCCGCTGAAGAGATCCCGACGCCGGTCAAACAACGCCTCCTCGACGAGATCCTTGGTGCAGCGCGGCGAGAAGGGCGTGCGATCGCTCTGATCGTCAAGCTCTTCGCCCAGAAAAGCCATGGCCCGGTAAAGATGATGCAAAGACAGCCCCTCGACGCCCTGAACGACATAGTCGCGATGCCACTTGTCGCAGGAGCGGTCCGAGCCGGAAACGAAGAGCCGGTGAAGCACGCTCAGAAAGACGGCCCGCTCCACGTCGAACTCGAACTTGCGCTGCGAAAGCAGTCCCCGGAGCACCTGGCCGATGCCCAGCTCCTTCCAGAGCCGCTCAAAGATGAGGGCCGGTCCGATCTTTTTCGCCGTGGCGTGCAGATCGTCGCTTTGGCCGGAGAGCACCAGCAGCACCTTCCCGGAGAAGCGCGAAAGGCTGCGCACCAGGGGCTCGATCTCTCCTTGCCGCCGCAGACGATCCAGGCGGCCCACCGTGGCGATGACCCGCTGAAGGGTCTTCTTGCCCTCCCGGCGGTTCTCCACGATCTGAAGGTATTCGTAGGGGCCTGTCTTCTTGATCCTGGCAAACATCGGGGCTCCTTTCTTGTCACCCCAGATGTAAGGTAATACGCATCGCCAGTCAAGAATATTCACTCTATTTGTTGGCACCACGTTTTTGAGAATTTCCGGTTTTTTCAAAGAGCGATTCAATCATTACAAGGACTTACAATGGCGATCCCGTCAACAACTGTTAAAGAAAAGTCTTGCATAAGAAATGTTACAGCCGTCGGACTCGCAAACCCTGCTATGTGCGTATTCCGAC
>DATCTT010000120.1:0-7411 GCA_036567845.1 Candidatus Ozemibacteraceae bacterium
GGGAATCTCCGCGTGGGTTACCAGTGTCGGGCGGACATTACCGGCCACGTTTCGCGCCACAGCGCGTCGACAACCAGATCGCCGTCGAGTCTGCGCAGCGGCATCAGGTCTGCCTGGCGGGCTCCTGACGAGGGGGTGCCACCCGTGACAGGGCTGTGATGAAACGCCTCGCTGGTGATTCGGCGATCATCGGGCACGCCGACGGTCTCGACCTTGATCATGTTGGTCGCCCCTGCCATGCCGACCGGAACGCCAGCAACCAGTACAACGGTGTCGCCTTCGCCTATCAGACCGGTGGAGGCTGCGAGCCGGATTGACTCGATATGCAGCTCCTCGAGGCTGCGGAAGTGAGTTCCGAGAACGGCGCGCACGCCCCAGTTGAGCGAGAGCTGCCGGTACACACGCTCATCCGGAACGACGGCGATGATGGGGATGTCCGAGCGAAGCCGGGAAAGCGCCTGCGCGGTGTGGCCGGTTTCACTGACCGTGATGATCGCCTTGGCACCGACGTTGCAGGCCGTCGTAACAGCGGCCATCGTCACCGCGGCGGTCGTGTCCTCGATCTTCTCGTTGCGAGCGGTGTAGGAGAAAAAGATCTTCCGATACTCGATCGCCGCCTCGGCCCGCTCGGCGATGCGCGCCATCGTCTCGACGCAGGTCACCGGATACCGGCCGACCGACGTTTCCCCCGACAGCATCAGAGCCGAGGTGAAATCATAAATGGCGTTGGCGATGTCCGACACCTCGGCGCGGGTGGGCCGGGGAGACTCGATCATGGTGTGCAGCATCTGGGTTGCCGTGATGACGGGCTTCCCGGCCATGTAACAGCGCCGGATGATATCCTTCTGGGCGATCGGTACGTCCTCTGGGTGGAGTTCGACGCCGAGGTCCCCGCGGGCGACCATGATCCCGTCCGCCGCTTCCAGGATCTCCTGGAAATGGTCGAGGCCGGCATGATTCTCGATCTTGGCGATGACCTTGATCGCCGGCGCGCCCGCGTCGCGGAGAACCGAGCGCACGGCTTCGATCGTGGCGGCATCCTGGGTGAACGAGACGGCGACGTAGTCGAAGCCCTGCTGGGCCGCGAACCGGAGATCCTCCCGGTCCCGGGGGGTCGGGTTCTGGAGATCGAGCCGCCTGCCGGGAACGTTAACCCCGCGCCGGCTGCGCATCCGGCCGCCGGTCACGACATGGCAGGTGATTTCGGTGTCCGAGGCGATATCCGTCACTTCGAGGTGGATCAGGCCGTCATCGAGGAGAATCGAGGTGCCGGGCAGCACTTCGGAAGGGAGGGACGGATGCGAGACGGGCATCAGCTGCGCCGTTCCGCGAACCGGCCGGGTCGTGAGGGTGATCGTGGAACCTGTCTCGATGGTGACCGTTTCGCTCTCCAGGTCGCCGGTGCGGATTTCGGGACCCCGCGTGTCGAGCATCATGGCGACGGGGGCACCCAGGCGGGCTCGGACGGCTTTGAGCACCTCGATTCGTTTGCCGTGCTCTGCATGATCACCATGAGAGAAGTTCAGCCGCGCGACATTCATGCCGGCGTGTATAAGCTGCTCAAGGATGGCTTCGGTTTCGGCGGACGGGCCGAGGGTGACGAGAATTTTCGTCTTGCGCATGGGTTCACCTTTCGCGTGCAGGATTTGAACAGGAACCGGGAGGTGAAAACCACTTAGCATAACTTGTGCCATATGCGGCTCGCTGGCATCAGTAGGGCTTTTCCTGCTGTCTGGGGAACCGGGTGTTCTGAAGTTGCACACATGCCTGCGCAGCTCTCGTGCATGGCGGGAACGGGACGAGGCGCCGGGAGCCAGCTCCCAGCGCCTCGTCAAACACGTCCGGTGTTATTCGAAACCCATCACGGGGACGATGTATTTGCGCACGATTTCCTGGCCATCCTTGGTCAGGACGAAATCGAGAAACTTCACAACCTCGGGATCCTCGGGCTTGTTGTTGTATATCAGAACGTATGGGCGGGCGAGGGGATATTCCCCCTTGTTGAGCGCTTCGCGCGAGGGGAGGACGCCGTCGATAGCGATGAAACGGGCGGTTTTGTCGTCGAATGCCAGGGAGGCGAAGGTGATGGTGCCGGGAGTCGAGGCGACGTGTGCCACGCACTCCTTGATCCCGGGCAGGGTCAGCGTCGGCGTGGCGGGCGGCTGCCCGCCGAGCACCAGTTCGCAGAACTGGCGAGCGGTTCCTCCCTCCGTTGCCTGGGATTTGAGGACCGTGACAATCGGGGCGTCCTCGCCCCCGACGTCCTTCCAGTTCTTCGCCTGGCCCGAGAAGATGCGGTTGAGCTGATCGCTGGTGAGGGAGGTGACGGGGTTGTCCTTGTGAACATACACGACGACGGCGTCATACCCGATGACGCGGTTACCGGGCTCGGTCTTCATCTCGTCGGCGGTCAGGAGTCGGGAAAGGCCGCCGATCCGGGCGCGGCCTTCACTCACGGCCTGGTAGCCCTGTGCCGAGCTGTTTGAGGTGATCTTCGTGAAGCTGATCCCGCTTTTCGCCTCGAACCCCTTGGCCAGCTCGGGAAGGAGCGAATCTCCGATTGAGGAGGAACCTTCGTAGGTCAGCTGGGCGAAAACGGGAAACGCCAGAGTCAGGCAGAGACATAACGGCGCGAGCAGCCGGACGGCACGGTTTAGCATGAATCCTTCTCCTTGGAAAATCTGATCACCCATTCATACCATGCCGCTTCGGCCGTGTAAACCGGGCCGAGGGGATCGCCGTGGCGGTCGAAATCGGTGACAGCAGCAGGAGGATGCGGTATAGTGAAAGGCAGAGGATGTGCTCAGACCCCGGCCATCCGGAAATTTCTGCCGAGAGAGATCCATGAGTGAATCCATCGTTCATCCCGAACAGGAACCCCCGCCGCTCGCGCGATCGGAGGACGAATCACACGCCGTTCTCGACGAACGGTGCGCGGAACGGGTCGCCTTGTTCGCCGGCGGGGTTGCCCATCATCTCAATAATATATTGACTGGTATATACGGTGGCCTTTCGCTTGCTTCCTCTTCGCTTTCCCAGCCCGACCTCCTTGCGAGGTATCTCGACTCGGTGAAGAAAGCCGCCGCAAAGGCGCAGGAGCTGACCACGCAGCTCGCCTTGCTTGCCCGGCGAGACAGGCCTGTCCTCCGGCCTGTCCCGCCCGAGCGGTATCTGCCCGAAACCGTGACCCAGGCGATCGAAGGCACGGCTGGCATTCGCCTCGGATTCAATATCGAGGGAGGGCTTCCTCTTATCGCGGTAGATATGGTTCAGTTCCAGCAGGCCCTCCGGCATCTCGTCCGCAACGCCTTGCAGGCGATGCCACGCGGCGGCTCCCTCGACGTGTCCGCATCGGCAGCCCGTTCTCCCATCCCGGGATGGGAGGAGGCGAATAGCACTGCTGGACGAGAATGGGTCGAGATCCGCCTCCGCGACACCGGCTGCGGGATTCCCCGCGACCTGATCGATAGGGTGTTCGAACCCCATGTCTCGACTCGTACCCACGGAACCGGCCTTGGCCTTCCTGTCTGTCGAGCGATCATCCGCCGGCATGGAGGCTTGGTCAGGATCGAATCATCCCCCGCGGAAGGCACCCTTGTCCGCATCCTCCTCCCGGCATGCACTGCCACGACTGGTTGCCGGCCGGTGGTGGGAAGCGCGGTCATGGGTAACGTACTCGTCGTGTTCAGCGATGTCATACGGGGGGATATGTTGACGGACCGGCTGGTCGGCCTCGGCCTGAATGTCGTCAAGGTTCGCTCTGGGGAGGAGGCGCTCGATTGCTGCCGGCGGCATCAAGAGCAGAACACGCCGTTTGCCGTTGCCTTCATCGATGCCGAACTGCTGAGTCAAGCCGCCCGTGAAACATTGGGAAGGGCGATGCATGCCGTCGATCCGAAGATGAAGCTGCTGGCGATCGCCGACCATGAACAGGCGGCCGGCACTGAAGGCCGGCTGGTGTTTCCGGGGGATTTCGGCCCGATTCAGAAGGCGGTCATCGACGCTCTGACTCCGGGCTCGAACGGCTCAGACTGATCGATCGGGCCGGCCGGCTTCCCCGCCGACAACGCAGCCGTTGGGCAGCATTGTGCCGCTCGTTCCCATGGGTTGTGATGGCTCGGTTTCGCGTATCTTGCAACGGAACGCCAGCGGGCCCCGGCAATACAGGTTTACCAGGGCGTTGCAGGCGAGGTCATCGGACTGGTGGAAGCGGCGATAGAACGAGCAGGCACTGGACAACGCACACATTGGCATCTCGGACACCTCTCGATAACGCTATTTATAAATCCGTGCGGTTCATTCGCGCGTCATGCAAATGACACGGTTCAAGTATACCTTGAAATACACCTTTCTGCCGGAAAACATACTTTTTTTATGCCGTCGCCGGACGCGTTGCCCGGCAGGCCCGAACCGATCGGGTTTTTCCCTTGATCGGGGGAAGATCGAGATCGACAAGACGGCTATTCAGCGGATCATTTGTCGATGCAAGCAGCTCGCGCAGACCTGCCTCGAGGACGATGCCGCCGACGGCATCGTCGGACGAGGGAAGGATTGTCCCGGCGTTGTCGAGACGGATGGCTAAATCGCCGAGGCGCGAAGCCAGATTCACGGTGTCACCGATGACTGTGTATTCGAGTCGCACGTCGGGAGTCCCCATGATGCCTGCGAGAACGGGCCCTTCGACGATGCCGATACCGAGGGGGAGCGCGAAGCCGGAACCGGGGCCGCGCATTCGCTCCTGCATCTCGATCGCTGTCTGGAGCGCCGCACGGGCGGCGTTGCCTCGCCCGCCAAGACGGTCGGGGAAAAAGACGGCGAGAATCTTTTCCCCGATGAACTTGTCGATGTCGCCTCCCTGAGCGCGCACCGCCTGTGACATCGTCTCGAGATACCGGTTCAACCTGGGAACCAGCTGGGCCGGGTCGGTTCCGGAAAGCTCCCGTTTGAAATTCCCGAGACCTGCGAACAGGACGGCGGCCCGCGTCATCTCGCCGCGCCGTGCGGCCTCTTCCCTGACGGTGTCGCGGGCGGCCGTGCGAACCGACTCCGAAACGAACCTGCTCAGAAGCCGCCCCTCCTCGACTCCCTGGGCCATCGTGTTGAAAGCCGTGGCGAGAGCACCGAACTCGCCCCCCCGATCAGCTGGAAGACGGACCGAGAAACGCTGATCCATGATCTCGCCCGAGGCATGCGATAGCGCAGTCAGGGGCCGGAGGAACCGGGCGGCGATGTGGCGGGCGAGCAGGACCGATAGGAGCAGCACGATGAGGAGGAGGAACCGGTTGTGCTGCCACTCGGCTTCGGCAACGGCTTTCTCCCGGCCCGTCGGATGCCGCGCGAAGAGGATTTTGTCCGTCATGCGGGACGGGGAGGTCGTCATGACGAGTTGTTCGTCGGCCCCTGAACCCACCCGGAGGGTCGGGGAAAGGCCTGTCCGGTTCGCTATCGTCGTGAGGTTCATCAGGACGGGGGGGACGAGATCGGAGAGCCCCAACCCCTCGATGTCGCCATCTTCATGAACATAGGCATAATACGGCGGGGCCGAGAAGAACATCGGCTCAACTCGGTCGGAGAAGCCAATAACGGCAGACCCGGTGCTGGTGCTGCGGAGAGCCTGTGCATCGAGGGAGACGGGTTTGAAGTTCCCCTCGAAGATCCAGCGCATGACCCCGTCGTGCCGGAGGGCGATGCGCAGCAGGATGTCGGCGGTGTTGAAAAGGACGATATTGGACAGGTCCGTGTGGGCCACGAGGAAACGGCTGAGTGCGTCGGCGGGGGTCGCGGCGATGAACAGCTGCTGAAGCTCTTCGATGCCGGAGCCGATGATGAGATCCTTGCCGATATCCCCGGCGCGATGACGGCCCTGGAGATTCGCTGCGGGGGCGAGCGAGGTCAGGACCCGTGCGGCGGCGAACCGCATCAGATCCGTCAGGATCCTGATGCCGCCAAGGTTGCGGGCCGAGAGAGAGCCGAGGAGGAAGTTGTCGGTGCCCACGATCATCGGGTTCGAGCAAAGCAGCCCCCAGCGGGCCAGACGAGCCGACTCGCGCTTGAGCAGAGGGCTGGAAGTCTCGTCGGCCGATGACCGGCGCTGACGTTCGAGGGCGATGAGCTCCTCGTGGAGCTGCGTGCGGTGCAGAAGCCGCTCGGCGACGCCGACGGCCCAGGCGTGGACGAACTCCCGATGGCGGTCGGCGATTTCGAGACGGTCGCGCAGGGCTGTGAGATTGGCTGTGAACAGTCTCAGACGATGCTCCTCGTGGGTGCGTTCGAGGGTCAGGATCCCGAGGAACAGCATCGGAAGAATCACGAAGACGAACGCCCCGGTGAGCTGGCGGTGGAGACCGGGAAGACGGAACCCGGCAGCGGCGCGGCTCAGCACATGAAACGCGAGAATGCCGACGAGAAGCCAGAGGGCGAGGGCGATCCAGTGGAACGCGATGCGCCCAGGGTTGCGTGCGGCCGGGGGAACGGTGCGACGGGCGGCGATCAGGCGGAAGGGGCGGTCATAGACGACGGAGCCTTCGAGGAGTTCCCAGCCGGGAACGGGCCTGCCGGGCCGGAGCAGCGCTTCCCCGAGTCCTGGTTGCGTCGCAAAGGCGGGATGGATTCTGCCGGCTCCGATGTTATCCGCGGGCAGAGCGGCGAGGGCGCAGCCCCTTCGGGAAAGATAGCGTATGATATTGTCAATCCCTGCGGCATGGCCGAGAGCTTTGGGAGAACAGGTCATAAACAGCGCGCCGGAAATCCGGGGAGCGAAAACGCTGGTGCGACCGAAGGCAGCCTCGACAGCCTGACCGCCGATCGGGCAGGGGCCGGATGGGTCGTGTCCGAGGAGGGGAAACCAGGTGTAGAGAAGCTCCCGATGCCGGACGGGGAGTTTCAGAAAAGTGCCGAATCCCTCCCGGAGAGAGCTCCAGAGGTTGGTCTGGGAAAGTGCATCACGCATCCACTTCGTGTCGTGGCCGGGGCCGGTGGGATACGAAACGTTCTGCAAGTTGCTTCGAAAAAGCTGGTAGACGTCTCCCCAATCGCGTGCCGAGAGCAGCCGTGGTGCGCCGTAGGTGGTGACGATGGGAGGATCGAGTTTCCCCCGGCCGCTGCGGGCCAGGATGACGTGAAGATCGGGGATGAGGCGGCGCAGGCTGCTGATGCGCTTTTCGATCCGTTGTCGCTGAGGAGGGATGGTTGCGTCGAGAGGAAGAACGGGGGCCAGATGTTGCTGGATCAGAAGGTGAGTGATGGCCTGTGGATCGCTCAGCTGCTCGGCGAGCTGCAGGTCCTGCCGGAGCTGGATCCCCGTCATCGTGGCGGCGGCAAGGCGGGCGGAGCGGTCCAGATCACGTGACGAGGCGAACAGGAGGAACAGTGGGGTTAGCCACAACAGCAGGCAAGCGGCGATCCAGCCGGG
>DATCTT010000121.1:0-6479 GCA_036567845.1 Candidatus Ozemibacteraceae bacterium
CCACGGACGCAGGAATTCCAGCCGGTGCAGGCTGAAGGGCGGGCGGGGCGGCGTGAAGTGCCGCGGCGCTGCCAGCCCCCTGCCGGACCTCGATCGGCAGATGCTCGGCCAGGATCACCTGGTCACGGCTCAGCGTGTAGGACTGTTCGATCGCGTTGCGCAGCTCCCGCACGTTCCCCGGCCAGGCGTGCGCCGTCAGAACCGCGAGGGCTTCATCCGAGATGCTTTTCGGCAGCCCCCTGCGCTGCGCCGCGAGCTGCGAGCAGAAGTAGCTGGCAAGCAGCGGGATGTCTTCTGGCCGGGTGCGCAGCGGAGGAAGATGAATCTCGATGACCTTCACGCGGTGGTACAGGTCTTCACGGAACCGGCTTTCCTGGATTGCCTTGCGCAAATCCTTGTTGGTGGCAGCGATGATCCTGACATCGACCTTGATGCGCTTGTTGCCACCGACACGCACGATCTGCCGCTCCTCGAGCACGCGCAACAGCTGCGCCTGCATCTCGAGGCTCATGTCGCCGATCTCGTCGAGGAACAGGGTGCCGCCCTGAGCGAGCTCGAACACACCCGGTTTCGAGGTGTTCGCCCCCGTGAAAGCCCCCTTTTCGTATCCGAACAGCTCGGCCTCCATCAGCGACTCGGTGATCGCGGTGCAGTTGATCGCCCAGAACGGCTTTGAGGCGCGATTCGAGTTGTAATGGATGGCCTGGGCCACGAGCTCCTTGCCCGAGCCCGACTCGCCCGTCACGAGAACCGTCACATCCTCTGCAGAGACCTTGCCGATCAGCTTGTAGACTTCCTGCATCGGCGGGCTGTTTCCCTTGAGGCCCCCCGTCTTGGCCGGATCGGTTTCGGGAAGTGCGGCAGCCTTTATCGTGCGGGCGTTCAGGCCGCGGCCGATGAGCAAAAGACACTCGTCGATATTGAATGGCTTGCTGAGGAAATCATAGGCCCCGAGCTTCATCGCCGCAACCGTCGTTTCCATGTCGGTGTAGGCGGTCATCACGATCACCTGTGCATCCGGGTGGGATTCCCGGATCTTTTTGAGCACCTGGAGCCCGTCCATCTCCGGCATGCGGATGTCGAGCAGGGTCAGATCGGGGTGGACCTGCTCGAAAATGGCGAGACCGCGGGCGCCGGTCTCGGCCAGAAAAACGTCGTATCCGGCCTTTTTCAGGGCTTTTTCGAAGGCCCATCGGACGCTGTGTTCATCGTCGACGACGAGAATCTTGGACGACAGGGTCATGACTCGGACTCCTCATCTTCCTCTACATCGCTCGCTTTACGCGCGATGCGACGGCCGGTTCCGGGCTCGAGCGGATCGATGAAACGGTCGCCGTGCAGGATCAGGACTCGGCACCCCGGCTCGATGCGCCGAACAGCATCGGCCACGACATCCCGGATCTCCTCGTGGGTGTATCGCAGGGACACATGGAACAGCAGCAGTGTCGTAACCCCGGCATCCTTCGCGGTGCGCAGGACGTCATCGAGAACCGAATGCTGCTGGAAATTCCGCTCGTCATCGTCGATCCGGAGGTAGGTGCTCTCGTGGCACAGGAACAGGCTGTTGCGCACCAGATCTGGGTTGATCGGCCGGGAATCGCCACCATAGGTGAAGATGATCTGCTCTACGTTCTCGGCGACAGCCTCTTTCCCGAGCCGCAGGATTGCGGCATTGATCTCGTTCTGGGGAAGCCCCTCGTATTCTGGGCGCAGCCGCCGGCGCATCTCGACGATATTGAAGCCCAGGCTGAGCTGCTTGTGGGAATGCTGAGTGCGGAAGGTGCGGATGAACGTCTTGCCGCGCCCATCCTCGAAATCGATCCGCTCGTCGGCGTCGATCGGCTTCCAGACGAGGTCAAACGAAAGTTCATGCTGGGTCTGGGCGAGATACTGCCGAACAATATCGATAAGCATATTATTTTTCGGATAATGGATCTCGAGCGTCGCCGTCTGGTCACCCGCCCCAAGATTCCTGATGTTAACCAGGTTGATCAGACCGGCAATGTGGTCGGCATGACCGTGCGAAAGGAAGATCTTGCGGATTCCGAAAACACGGTTGAGCAGGGCCGTCGCGATGCCCTCGCCGGCGTCGAACAGGATGTTGAACCGGCGGTGATACAGCCAGGTGGAGAAAAGGGCGCGGGAAAAGCCGCGAAGCTGGTCCTGGAGAGGAAAAGCCGGTCTGGGCATCGGGTCAGAGCTCCTTGAACGCCGCAGGGTTCTTCACCTTTGAAAGGGCGACGTCGTATGCGATGCGGCCCTGCTGATACAGGGCCTTGAGGCTGCGATCCATCGAGATCATGCCGAATTCGCTTCCGGTCTGGATGAACGTGTCGATCTGGGGGATCTTGTTCTCCCGGATGAGCCGTCGTACCGCCGGCGTGGCGACCAGCAGTTCGTAGGCAAGAACCCGGCCGGTCTTGTCAATGGTCGGGAGCAGCTGCTGGGAGATGATGCCCTGGAGGGAATTGGCAAGCTGGACCCGGATCTGCTCGTGCTGGAACGGGGGAAACACGTCGACGATGCGGTCGATCGTCTGCTGGGCGTCGCTGGTATGCAGGGTCGCTACGACGAGGTGGCCGGTCTCCGCGGCAGTGATCGCTGTCGAGATCGTCTCGAGATCGCGCATCTCACCTATTCCGATGATGTCGGGATCCTGCCGCAGGATGTGGCGCAGGGCGGTCGCGAAGGATTTCGTATCGCTGTGCACCTCGCGCTGGAGGACGATCGACTTTTTATGGCGATGAATATACTCGATCGGATCCTCGATCGTGATGATGCGACACCGCCGCTCCCGATTGATCTGGTCGAGGATCGAGTTGAACGTCGTGGTCTTGCCGACGCCTGTGGGGCCGGTGATCAGCAGCATGCCGTTGGGCCGCCGGGTCAGTTCGACGGCCGTTTCAGACAGGCCAAGCTCTTCGAGCGTCTTGATCTGCGGGGTGACGATGCGCAGTGAGGCCTCGATGAACCCCCGTTCGCGGAACACGTTGACACGGCACCGGCCGATGCCCGTGACGTCGATGGAAAAGTCGAGTTCCCACTCCTGATCGAACTTTTCGACCTGATCGTCGTTCAGGATCGAAAGCACGAGCGCCTTGCAGCTTTCTGGGTCGAGGTTGTCGAACGGCAGCGTAACGATCTCACCGTGCACGCGGGCTGCCGGGGGCAGACCGACGGAAAGATGCAGGTCCGAGGCCCCGCGTTCGAGGCAGATTCGCAGCAAGCCCTGCATCGAGGTCTGACCGATCATGGCGTTCTCCAGGCAGTCCGGTTGGTTCTCCCCGGCCCGAATGTCACCGGGGGGGAATATGGTATCACGCCGGCGGGGTCATCCGCCAGTTTCCCCGTAATTATCGGTTCCGGTTCGTCGCCTGATTCTTGACGGGGGCCGAATAATATTCCGAGGTGAATTGTTTCTTTTCGACCCGCGCGTTCAGCAGCTGCTGAAGCTCCTTTGCCACGTCGTCGCAGGCTTTGCCGAATCCCTCGAGATGGAGCTCCACCTGTCCATCTGGCCGGATCGTGACCGTGATCTCTTCCTTCTTCGTCATCTGCCGAACCACCTTTTCGTGAAATTCTTCAGCCAGATCAGCACCTGATCCGCCGGGCCGACGCGGAGAGCCTTGCCCTGAAGTTCGAGATATACCCGATTATCGGGCCGCAGCCGCACGGCCCTGCCAATTGCCTCGCGTGCCTCGGTCACGTTCGCAAGTTCGAGCTGGAGGCGGGCCATCTCATACCACACTTCGGCGAGGTCAGCCTGCACCGCAAGCACTTTCCGGTACTGGGGCAGCGCCTTTTCGGGAAGTCCTGCCGCTGCGTAGGCCTGGCCGATCTTCAGGGTGACGAGCCAGTCGGTGCCCCGCACCGCCTCCATCGCCTTTACCATGCAGAATTCGGCGTTTCCCGAACCGGCCAGGGCGAGAATCTCTCCACGCGCCACCCAGGTGAACCAACCATGCCGGTCATACCGCATCGCCCCGTCGGAAAAGGCGATCGCGTCCGTCAGTTTGCCCTGTCGCGCGAGCGCAAGCGCCCGCGCCGACTGGATATCGGGGTTCTTGGGAAACAGCTTCTGGGCCTTTATCGCCCAGGTGAGAGCCTCGGGATTCTCGTGGAGATCGAGCAGGCACCTCAACTGGCCCGCCCAGGCCTCTTCGATATTCGGATCTATATTCAAACTTTTGGAATACAGCCGGAGAGCCTTCTCATACTCGAGCAGCCGGTAGGCATCTTCAGCCAGTTTCAGCACCTGACGCGCATCCGTCATGTCGACACCCGCGACGGCATCGGAATCCGCCGCCGGAGCCGACGGGCCGGCCGAAGACGGGTTCGGCTGGTCGAATTCAAGCCACTTGAACCGGCTCACGCGTGCGGGCTCCTCGTATTCATCACTTCCAGCGCCGAACCGTCAGGCGGATCGTCTTGTCCTCCTCGACCTTTTCCTGGACAAGGTTGTAACCCTTCTTCTTCAGCTCGGTGCTCAGCTTCTGGTAGGCATACTGCTGGGCCGCGCGATTGATCAGCTCACGGCCGAGCGCTTCGAGCTCGGCGTCGGTCTTGCCCTGGCCCTCGACGCGCATCGAACAGTTGCCGCGACCGTCCTTCGAAAACGTGACCCGGAAGCCATTCCCTTCGAGGGGCAGGATGTCACCCTCGTCAACCGAGGCGGCCAGCGCATGTGCGTTCGGCACCTGCACGTCGACTCCCGCTGCAGCCTGCGTCGACGCCGCATTTTCCGCCCTGTCCATCAGTGCGGCAACCGTTTTCAGACCGATCGCCGCCCCGGCGACCGCGACCGCCGCCGCGAACACCGGTCCGCTCGCCATAGCCGGAACCATCAGAACCACTGCCGACATGTGCCCCTCCCTCAGCCGATTTCCAGCGCCCGGTGCGTCCCGGCCGCCGTCGTGCCTGTCCGGCTCGTCGATGCCGGCCGTGCCCGTTCCGTCGCCCAGCGACGCAGTTCATCGATCTCCTCCCGCATCGTCCGCGACAGCGGATACGTTTCGGAAATGGCCGCAACGATGCACTCGGTGTCGAGCTCGCGGCCCTGGTGAAACGCCTCATAAATAGCGGATGATATCGCTTCTTCGATTTCAGACCCCGAGAAGCCGTCGGTCTTGCGGGCGAGCAGCTTCAGATCGAAGGCGCCCGGATCGCGTTTCTTCTTGCGGAGGTGGATGCCGAAGATCGCCTCTCGCTCCTCTGCCTGGGGCAGATCGACGAAAAAGATATCGTCGAAACGGCCCTTGCGGAACAGCTCCGGCGGCAGATCCCTGATCCGGTTCGAGGTGGCGATGACGAAGACGGGCGAGGTCTTTTCCTGCAGCCAGGTGATGAAGGTGCCGAACACCCGGCTCGTCACACCGCTATCGGTCGAGCCCGATGACTGAACGCCCGAAAAGGCTTTCTCGATCTCGTCGATCCAGAGGATTGCGGGGGCCACGGACTCGGCCGTCCGGATCGCGCGCCGCACGTTCTCCTCGCTCGAACCGACGAGGCCCGAAAAGATCCGGCCCATGTCGAGGCGCAGCAGGGGAACGTTCCAGAGACTGCTGACGGCCTTGGCGACGAGCGACTTGCCGCAGCCCTGGACGCCAAGCAGCAGGATGCCCTTGGGCGGCGTGCAGCCGAACGCCCGCGCGCGCTCGGTGAATGCCTCGGACCGCTTCTGCAGCCAGGACTTGAGGTTTTCCAGACCGCCGACGTTTCCGAACTCGGTCGTCGCCGAGTAGTACTCGAGAATGCCGCTCTTGCGGATGATCTGCTCTTTTTCCTGAAGGATGGCGCTCAGATCGCCGCTGTCGAGCTTGAGCCGCGAAATCAGCGTCTTCGACAGCACATTCTCAACCTCGCGCAGGGTTAGGCCGGAGCAGGCCTTGATTAATTTCTCCCGATCCTCGGGGCCCAGGTCGATCCGCACCCGCGGGTTTTCCTTGACGAGGGCGATCATCTCGTCGAGCTTCTGATTCAGCTCGCCGGCCGTCGGGTAGCCAAACTCGATGACTGTAATCTCTTTCTCGAGTTCGCACGGCACATACAGGGTCGGAGAGACAAAAAACAGCGTGCGCGGGCTGTCACGCAGGAACGAAGCGAGTTCCCGCACCCGGCGCCGGATCACCGTGTCTTGTTCGAGAAAACTGTGAAAATCCTTGAAAATGAAAAAGGCGTTTTCGAGGTTCTCCATCACGGCATCGAGGGCCGACATCGGATCCCGGGTCATTTCCGAGACTTTTTTCCGGGACTGGAGGTCGGTGCCGGTGGGAAGCAGGCCGCGCGTGCTGGACCAGCTGTAACAGGCCTTGTTTTGCGATCGCGCCAGCCGGATCAGGAGATCCTCGACCCGCTCCTCCTCGTGCGTGACCAGATAGATAATCGGATACTTCGCCCGGATCAGGACATCGAGTTCGCGGTACACCGAGGTGCAGGCCACGTCGGCATCCGGCCTGGACGGGACAGCGGCCGGTGCCGGG
>DATCTT010000122.1:0-9418 GCA_036567845.1 Candidatus Ozemibacteraceae bacterium
AACCGCCTGGGGCCAAAAGCCCCGGGCGGTTCTGTCTTTAGCCGAAAATCGGCGAACCACAGCGACACAGAGGCACAAAGATAAATTCCGCAGACGACGCCGATGTTCCACGCGTCGCGAAGAGGTCCATTCGCCGCGGCGATTCGCGATCCGCCCCAAGCAATATGTATGGCTATAAAATGAATTGGCAGGTTATCCACAATGGTTTGACAGTTCTGAATTGAAGATGTGCGCCAGAGAGGGAGGCACAGCGTGAATTCATCCGTTGCGTTTGTCCGTTCACCGGATTTCACAGAGCTACTCGAGAATGCCCTTATCCCTTTTATCCGCACAAAGCGATGGTTTGCCGGAAAAGCGAAAGCAATTTCTTCAGCACGGCTTCTCCTGACCGAATCCATCGATATCGTTCCCATCCGAAAATGGATCTGCGCTATCTGCGAATTTCAGTTTGCCGATGGAACATCCCAGAAATACTTCCTTCCCCTCATCGTTTCCGATAAACCAATTGAAAATACGTGTGAACGCCCTGCTGAGGCATACATCGCAACGTTGAACGCCGGGACATGCCGATATCACATTCTCGATGCCCTCCAGAACGACGGATTCTGCCGCGATCTTATCCTATTCGCCAAATCGGCCGGATCCATAGGCATCAGGGGAGGTCGACTGAACTTCACACCTGGCCGTCTTCTTCAAGAGCATTCCCTTGATCTTGAGGTCCCTGTCCTGAGGCCAAAGGTTGAACAGAGCAACTCCTCGTTTTTCCTCGGAAACGTGCTCGCGGTGAAAATATATCGACAAATACAGAATGATGTGAATCCCGAGCTCGACATCGGCAGATTCCTGACGGAACTGGCAGCGTTTCCCCATATTGCACGAGTAGCCGGGGCAATTGAGTTTGTGGGGGATGACGGAAGCAACACTACCCTGGCTATTCTCCAGGAGTTCGTTCCGAATAGGGGGGATGGCTGGAATCATACGCTGGCCATCCTGGATCATCTGTGCGACTCCCGTGAAATCCGTACCGATGATGATCCGGGAGACTTCACGTGCCGAATGGAGCGACTGGGGTTACGGATCGGCACCCTCCATTCTGTGCTTTCCTCGACCACGTGTGATCCGGCATTCGAACCAGAACGGATCACCAGAGAAGATTGGTCTGACTGGCGAAACGCGATTGGGCAATCTCTCGGAAAGACCATCTCCGACCTCGACCAGTACGCAGATTCCCTGCCAGATTCCCTGAGAACTCTTGTTGGTGACGTGAGCGCAGCAGCTCCCACGGTCCGGGCTTGGCTGGATGGCTTCGAGCCCAATCTGGTTTCGATCCGTAAATCAAGAATCCATGGGGATCTCCATCTTGGCCAGGTGCTCGTGACGGATGACGATTTTGTCATCATCGATTTCGAAGGCGAGCCGTCACGGCCTGTCCGGGAACGGCGACGCAAGCAACTCCCCATGCGTGACGTTGCAGGGATGATGCGCTCGTTCAGTTATGCCGCCTGTATGGCCGGAAAGAAAAAATCGAAGGGAGACACAGCCTTCGACTACGGCCTTGCGGACGGACTGAAAACATGGGAAACGCGTGTCACGTCTCGCTTTTTGACCGGTTACCGGCGTGGCGCGGCGGGGTGCATATCTGTCCCGCAGGATAGAGAGCTGTTTGACGGGCTTCTGAATCTCTTTCTGCTCGAAAAGGTTCTCTACGAGTGCGCATACGAGATGAACAACCGGCCCGGCTGGATCGATATCCCGTTGTTGGGGCTATGGAACATTGTCGGGAACATTCTGGGCCATCGTTGACGCGGGATTGATCACGGAGCAGTCAGATCTGCCAGAGCGGTTGCAATCTCTCTGCTCGTGAGGGGCCGCGGATAGTTGAACAGGGTTCCGCCCGGCCGTTCATTGTAATAAGGCCGATTGCAGGCGCCGCAGCCAGAGGTGCGGAAAGCGGACCCGTCGGCGAGAAGCTGCTCCAGCTTCTCCATTGGCACGCCGAAATCGGCCAGACGGCCGTTTTGGAACACGCAGCGATCGAGGGTGACCGAGCCGGCGCGCCGTAGCCACCGCCAGGCCTGGATCCGTCGGTAGGCCGGAAGAGCGGGCGCATGGCCAGTTCCACCCGTCGGGGTGAAGGCGAACAGCGCGATATCCCCGCCTGTCGCCATCACTTCATCCATGCGCCGGATGAATGCCTCCTCCGTGTCCCCGAGACCAAAGATCAGATGGACCTCGACCCGGCCCGGAAACGTCCGGCAAAGCTCGAGCAGTCGGGGATAATCCTCAGAATGCGCCCGCCGCTTGTGCGCTTCATACGTGTCGCTCCCCGCGGCATCGAGGCCGATCCCGACGTGGTCAACTCCGATCCCGAGCAGCCGGGCAGCAAGCGCTGTCTGGGAGGGATGAATCGTCACGCTCAGAACGAACTCCCGGGTGATGAAATACTCTGCAATATCTATCAGATCGTTCTCGGTATCGGGATTCCAGCCCGTCTGCAGACAGATGCGGCTGAATGGCCGGGGGGCCCGGGAAAGGGCTTCGACGACGGAGGCCGTCGGAAACTCAGGCCAGATGACACGGGAAAGACGCTGGCTCTCGAGGTGCCCGTTCGCCCGTGGACAGAAGCTGCACGCGCCATGGCAGCCAGTGTCCCAGAGCAGGTAGGCCGTGGTGGGAGGGGTGTCCTGCGCGCCATGTTTCAGACCCAGGACAAGCGCCGTGCCGTAACTGACCCGGATCGATGCGGGGTTCACCGTGTCACCCCAAGTGCTCGAGAGAGCAGCATTCGGTCTGTTCTTCGACCGGAATGCCGTGCTTGGTGAGGATCCGGACGAACTCGTGTTCCGGCATCACGATCACCCGCGCGCCCGCCGCCCAGGCGAGAATATCGATCCGGCGGCGATAGACGCCGGTCGGCCGCATGCAGCCGAGATGGACGGGGCAGGACAGCCGTTCCGTCGCCCGGGAAATCAGATCGACGGTTTGATGGATATCCGGGGCGGACCGGTCGGCATACGGGGTGCCCGGGGTGGGGCGGAAGACGAGGAACGTGAGGGCGACCGGGGACTGACCGGCCAGAAATTCGATCACATGAGGCTCGCCAGAAATCACCCCGCCCCGGAGGCCGAGTGTCACATGCGGTATGACCCGGAAATGTCGGGAAAGCTCGATATAATATGATTCGATATCCGATATGGGCCGGTCGAGGCCGTAGACTTCCCTCAGGGTGTCGGTGTCGCCGGCAAGATCGTAGGAGATCGTGACCGGCCGTCCCTCGAGGGGCAGCAACGACTCGGCCCCCTGAACTCCGACATGCAGATTGAGCCCAATTTCCGGCGGCATCCGCAGCAGGGTGTCGATATGGCCGGTCAGAGGCACGCGGCCGGAGCAGTCGCTGCCTCCGCTGACGAGAAACGAGCGGAACTTCGCGAAATCCTTCTCATCGAGAGCGGAAATCGGCCGCATCGCTTCGAGATAATGCCCGTTGCAGTGGGCGCAGCGCAACTCGCAGCCCGAGCCCGTTACCGAAACGGCGAGCGTCTCATGCGGTCGGGAGCGCCGGAGCGTCAATGGCCGCCGGTCAATATTCTTCCAGAGGCGCTCGAGAAGCGGGCGGTCGTGCTCTGGCAACAGCGCCGAAAGCGCCTGGAGCAGTGCGTTCTGTGAAAGGGGCATAGGGCGCTTCCTTAGATCTCGTCGTCGGCCGAAACCCGAATGACTTCCTCGAGGGTCGTGAGGCCGCGCAGCACCTTGGAAAGGCCGTCCTGACGCAGAGTTCGCATGCCCTGCTTCATCGCCTCGTTCTTGATCACGCTCGTGGGCGACTTTTCGACGATCAGCTCCTTGATCCGCTCGTTCGGGATCAGCAGCTCGTTGATCGTGGTACGGCCCTTGTAGCCCGTCTTGTTGCAATGCTCGCACCCCTCACCGGTGAAGACGTGGGTCTTGCCGGCCTGGTACAGCAGCTTGCTGTGCTTGATGATGCCCGCCGAGGGAACGAACTCCTTTTTGCAGCTCTCGCAGATCAGCCGACAGAGGCGCTGGGCCATCACCCCGATGATCGAGCTGGCGACAAGGAATGGCTCGGTACCCATGTCGATGAGGCGGGTCATGGCGCCGGCCGCGTCATTTGTATGCAGGGTCGAGAAGACGAGGTGGCCGGTCAGCGCTGCCCGGATCGCGATCTCGGCCGTATCGTAGTCGCGGATCTCGCCGACCATGATGACATCCGGGTCCTGGCGTAGGATTGAGCGCAGACCCCCGGCGAAGCTGAAGCCGGCCTTGGGGTTGATCTGGCCCTGGTTGATGCCGGCCAGCTGATACTCGACCGGATCTTCGATCGTCACGATGTTGATGACCGGATCCTTGATCCGCATCAGCGAGGCATACAGCGTCGAGGTCTTGCCGCTTCCCGTTGGGCCGGTGACGAGGATGATCCCGTTCGGCTTGGCGAGCAGTGTCGAATACTTGATGAGGACGTCGTCGGCAAAGCCCAGCTCCTCGAGACCGAACAGGACGCGCGTCTTGTCAAGTATTCGCATCACTATTTTTTCGCCGCGCAGCGTGGGGTAGGTGGAGACGCGCAGATCGATCTCGCGACCCTCGTGGTTCAGCTTGATGCGCCCGTCCTGTGGGACGCGCTTTTCCGCGATGTCCAGCTCGGCCATGACCTTGCACCGGGAGATCGTCGCCGCCTCGAGATTCTTCGGAAGCGCCATGACCTCCTGCAGCATGCCGTCGATGCGGAACCTGGTGCGCATCACGGTGTCGTCGGGCTCGATGTGAATATCCGATGCCTTCTCCTTGATCGCGCGCATGATGATCAGGTTGACCAGCTGGATGATGTTTGCCTGGTCGGCGGCCGAAAGGTCGATCACGGCTCCCTGGTTGCCGATCCCTGGCTTCGTTCCGGTCCCCTGGATTTTCTTCGCGAACTCCTGGAGGCTGGAGGCGGATTTCGGATCCGCGCCCGGCGCGAGGGTCAGGTTCGGCGTCTGAAGGCCCGTGCCGGCTTCGGGAGTGGCGCCGCCACCATAGAACTGGTCCAGCGCCTCCTGGATCTCGGTCATGGTCGTGACCAGCGGTTTGATATCGCAGTTGGTTGTATATTTGAGATTATCGATCAGAAAGGAGTCGAGCGGATCGACCATCGCCACCGTCAGCGACCCCTTCACCCGGAGAAGCGCGATGCAGTGATACTTGCGCGCGATGTTCTCGGGAATGATCTTGACGATCTTCGGATCGATCACGTAGTTGCGGAGGTTGGCGTAGCTGAAGTTCAGCTTGCTGCCGAGAAAATCCAGCAGCTGCTGCTCTTTCAGGTAGCCAAGCCGCAGCAGGGTATACCCCAGCGTGTCACTGGTTTTCCTCTGCTCGGAAAGGGCGGCCCGGAGCTGTTCGTCGGTGATCAGTTTTTCGCTGACGAGCGACTCGCCCAGAAGCCGTTTTTCAATGCGTGCCATGAAGCCGCTCAGCCTTCGGTCTTGATGCCGAGATTCTGCTCGAACTGCCGCTGGGCGTTGAGGACATAATCCACGATGACCTTTTCATGGTCGCTCGAAACGTTGTTGAACGAGATGATGCCCTCGTAGGTATCCTTGCCGAGTGCCTCGTCGGCGGCACCGTTTGTCTTGCGAAGGCGCACGAGGCGGCCCTGCACGCCCTGCACGAACTGGCTGCCCAGCTGGAAGGCGAAGATCACATACTTGCCCTGCTCGATGTCCTCGTTCGTCTCGACGACGCAGCCGCCAGCCGAGAGGTTCGTGATGACGCCGCGCATCTCGTAATCGCCGCTGCTGAGCGTGCTGTCGATCAGCTCGCCAGACAGCAGAACCTTGAACTTGCAGGGAATGCGTGTCTCGGTGCGCACAAATGCGCGCTTGGTCGCGCCTTCGACCTTGAACTTGAACGGGACGAGGGCATTCTGAAACACGTCGGAAAGCGTGCGAAGCTCGCGCGCCGAGCTGCTCGTCTGGTCGACGATGACGGTACGGCTCAGCGCCGTGCTGGCGACATTCTGTATCTGCTGCGATATTTGGTCGGTGATCTTCGAGATCGTGTTCACCTTCTGATACATCACGTCGGAGGTCTGGCTTTGCCGCTCGGCCGACTCGCTGATGTCCTTGATGATATCGTTCAGTTTCAGGGCCGTGTCGACCATTTTGCTCAGGCTCGTGTCGACGGCGTTGATCACGTCCATCCCTTCATACACCTTGTTCGTGTTGGAACGCATCATCTCGGCCGCGTTCTCGGTCTTCACGAGGATGTCGTTGATCAGGTTGTTGATCTTCTTCGACGACTCGGCCGAGCCGCGTGCCAGCTTGCGCACTTCGTCGGCGACGACCGCGAAGCCTCGTCCCTGTTCCCCGGCGCGCGCCGCTTCGATGGCCGCGTTCAGGGCGAGCAGGTTTGTCTTTTCGGCGATGTTGGCGATCTCGGTCAGAATCGCGCCGATCTGTTTGCCGCGGTCATTGAGATCGTTCACAAGATTTGCCGAGCCTTCAGTCAGCTCCTTGATCCGCATCATCTTCTCGACCGACTGCTTGACCGACGTCTGGGTGTTCTGTGCGATTTCTGCCACACCCTGGCTGTCTTCGCGGGCGATGACAAGCTTCGAGCTGATGTCCTTGCTCAAACTGAAACTGTTTTCAAGGGAGGAGATCGTTTCCCGGAGACTGCTGGCATTGTCGACGGCATTCTTGTTGATGCTGTCGACCTTCTCAACAATTTCCTTGATGACCGACGAACTGATCTGGGCTGTGCGGTCGAGGTCGGTGGATGCTTCCTCGAGACGAAGCGAGATCACCAGGACCCGTTTGAGAACCGAAACGACCAGCTTGAACATCTGGTCGAAAATATCCAGCTCTCGGCTGAGGCCCGATTTTTTGCTCTCGAACGTGTTGCGCTGCAGGCCGACCTTCGTCTCGAGATCATCAAGCACCAGGTTGATCAGACCGGAAATGATCTCGCGGCCGAACCAGCCGATCAGTACACCGATGACGACACCGATGCCGAGACTGCCCAGAATGAAGCTCGTCTTCGCGGCTGCGGCGATTCGGCCGATCGCCAGTCCCATCCCGGCAAAGCAGCAGCCGGCAATCGCGCCGATGACGAACGAGAACATCCAGACATTGCGCTGGGAATCCGAGTTCTTGTTGATGATGATGGAAGAGAGTGCCATTTACCTGGCACCCCCCAGGGGATTTGCGCGCCTTACGGCATCATGCATCATTCCGGCTCTCTTTGCGTCGGGCATCCTGCTTGACGGGTTTCAGCTCGCGCTGAACCTTGTCCAGGATGCCGTTGACGAATTCGCAGCTCCGTTCGGTCGAAAACTTTTTCGCTAATTCTATAGCTTCATTGATAGAAACATTGACCGGGATCTCGGGAAAGTGCAGCAGCTCACAGGTGGCGAACCTCAGGATGCACCGGTCAAGACTCGCCATGCGGTCGATCGTCCAGTTGTCGGCATACTTCGACAGGATCCGGTCGATTTCGCCCTGGTGTTCCACGGTGCGGTCGACCAGGTCCCGGGCGAACTGTTCGGTCTCGTGAAGCGCGGCGATCTTCTCGAACGCCTTCGTGCAGAAGACATTGAGCTCCAGATCGAGGTCGGCCCGTTCCCGGGAGACGGGCAGATACTCCTTCGCCGCCGCCTCGAGAGCCTGGCGGGCAGCGGCTTCATCGCGGCGGGAGGCGATGAGGCAGCCGGCAACGCCGTGGGCAAAGCCCTCGACGTCGCCGGCTGCCGGGTCGTTCCCGATGAGCTGCATGGCCAGTTCACGCGCGAACCCCTCGAGAGGCGCATACAGGATGTCCTCGGCGACCGCGTGTTCGATCGCCTCGTTGGGTTCCTGCCGGATCAGATCGATCTGATACAGCGCTTTGAGAGCGGTTTCCCGGGCTTTTCGCCTGCGTGATGGCATGATGCAGCTCTTCGGTCGTCAGCTCAGGCGTGGAGCGCCTTGAGCGGGGTGTGGTTCTGGTCCTTGAGCACCTTCTCGCGCAGCTCGCGATACTTCAGCGAAGCATGGGCGGCGGCGAGGCGGGCGATCGGCACGCGGAACGGGGAGCAGCTGACATAGTCGAGGCCCAGCTTGAACAGGAACTCGACCGAGGCGGGATCGCCTCCCTGCTCGCCGCAGATGCCGACTTTCAGGGTGGAGCGGGTCTTGCGGCCGCGCTCGACGCAGATCTGGATCAGCTGGCCGATGCCTTCCTGGTCGACGGTCTGGAACGGATCCGCATCGAGAATGCGCTTCTCGAGGTAGTCGTGCATGAAGCCGCCGATGTCGTCACGGCTGAACCCGAAGCCCATCTGGGTCAGGTCGTTCGTGCCGAACGAGAAGAACTCGCAGGTCTTGGCCATCCGATCGCCCATCAGAGCAGCGCGCGGGATCTCGATCATCGTGCCGTAGTGGTAGTCGATCTTCTTCAGACCGCTGCTCTTGAGCACTTCCTCGTAGACGCGGTCGACGATCTTCTTGGTGTAGTCGAGTTCGCGGACGTCGCAGGTGACCGGGACCATGATCTCGGGGTGGACCTGCTTGCCATCCTTCAGCAGCTCGGCCGAAGCCTCGAAGATTGCGCGGATCTGCATCTCGGAGATCTCGGGATAGGTGACGCCGAGGCGGACGCCGCGGTGACCCATCATCGGGTTGTTCTCGTGGAGTGCTTCGCCACGCTTCTTGATGTCCTCGACCTTGATCTTGAGGCTCTTGGCGAGCTCGGCCATCTTCTCTTCAGACTGCGGAACGAACTCATGCAGCGGCGGATCGAGCAGACGGAACGTCACGGGGTAGCCTTCCATCTCGGCCAGCGTTGCCTTGATGTCCTTCTTCACGAACGGATACATCTCGTTGAGAGCGGCTTTGCGCTCTTCGACGGTGTTCGAAAGGATCATCTTGCGGAGCAGGAACAGGGGCTTGTCCGAACCTTCGCCGTAGAACATGTGCTCGGTGCGGAACAGACCGATACCCTCGGCGCCGAACTGGCGGGCGATCTTCGCGTCGGCCGGCGTGTCGGCGTTCGTCCAGACCTGCATCTTGCGATGCTTGTCGACCATCTTCATGAACTTCTGGAAGCGCGGGTTCTCGCTGGCGTCCATCATCTTCAGCTCGCCCTCGTAGACGAGACCGCGGGTGCCGTTCAGGGTGATCAGGTCGCCTTCCTTGAAGGTCTTCTTGGAACCGGCGATCTTGAGCGTCTTGTGCTCGACGTCGGGGTGGAGCATGCCGGCGCCGACGATGCAGCACTTGCCCCAGCCGCGGGCCACGAGAGCCGCGTGCGAGGTCATGCCGCCGCGGGCGGTCAGGATGCCCTGGGCCGCGCGCATGCCTTCGACGTCTTCGGGGTTCGTCTCTTCGCGCACGAGAATGGTCTTCTTGCCCTTCTTGGCCCACGCGACGGCGTCGGCCGC